>JBIKPD010000082.1:0-12621 GCA_044357665.1 Roseateles sp.
TCGATACCGATCTCATGCGCCCGGGCGAGCAGCTCGCGACGGTGCGGCATCGGAAAACGCTGGGTCATGGCGATTTCACCGCGGGTGCGCTCGCTGGTGTTGATGCAGCGGTCCCAGACCGCCAGATCGCAGGCCAGTTGCGCAGCGGCCAGCAACTCGCGGTCATTCATGCCGCGCAGGCTGAAATTCCATTCGCGCACGCCCTCGTTGCGCAGCCCTATCGCGATCAGTTGCAGCGCCCGGCTCAGACCAGCATTGGCGCGCGCCTGGATGCGTTCCTGAACGGTCAAGGCTGAGGGGTTGGCCGGCAGCGTCAGAGCCTGCCCGGAATCTTCAGCGGCAAGCCGGCCGTAAAAGCTCAGCGCCGAGGCCTGGGCTTGCAAGGCTGCGCGGGCCGCGCTGCGCTGGGCCTCGCCATCCAAGCCAGTTGCTGCCGTGGCCAGCAGGGCCTGGGCGCGCCAATATTGCCATGCCGGGTCGCGCTGTTCTTCATTGCTCAACAGCGGCAATGCCTGCAAGACCAGTGACCAGCGCTGGCTGCGCAAACCTGTTCTGGCGGCCCAGGCGATCGTTTCGTCCGGCCAGGCTGGCTGCGCCGACTGATCTCCATGCAGTTTCAAAGCGCGTTCGAAATGGTCAGCAGCCTCGGGCAACAATTTGAAAGCCGCCTGCCTGCCTGTCTGTGCCCAGGCCCAAGCAGCCAGGTCGGCCGGCAACTGGCGCTCCCAACGGCTGCTCAGCGCCACGGCTGCTTGTGCCGGCTCGGCAGCAGCCAGCTTCAGCAGCGCCAGCGTGGTCAGCTCGGCCTGGACGCGATTGCTTGTCTTTGCCTTGCGGCCCAGATAGCGTCCGGCGTTGTCCTGGATCTCGACCAAAGCCTGTTCGACCGAGCGCCCCAGCAAGGCGCCCGCCTGCTTGACCGCACGCGGCCTTTGCGCCACCAATGACAGGCGCAATTTCAGCCAGACATCAGCCGGCTGCAACTTCTTGGCGTCGAAGAGCTGGCTGGCCAGCATCTGGCAGCCTTCGTCGCCATCGCGCTGGGCCAGCCAGGCGCTGAGGGCGGCTTCGCGCGGATTGCTGCCGCGCAGCGAGTCGGTTGAATATTGGGCCAGCAGCCAATAGCACGCGACTTCGCGGTCATCACGCATCTGGTAACGGCCATGATCGACGAGAAAGTTTTTCCAGTCGCGCCGACGGCCCAGTTCCAGCAGCCAGTCATTGCGCAAGCGGTCTTCGACATAAGTTCCCGGCCAGCGGGCGTAATAGGCATTGATCTCGCTCTGGCTGGCTTCGCCCAGACGCAGGCCGATGGTCCAATAATCGATCCAGGCTGCCAGCGGATGACCTTGCTCCTGCGCCGCGGCGTTAGCTGTGGCCAGGCGTTTGTGCTGCTTCAGCCGCAAGGCCTCCTTGGCTTCGAGCACCAAGGCCGGGTTTGCTGTGGGCTGAGCCTGGCCCAGACTGCAGGCCAGGCATAGCGCCAAGCCGATCAGCCGGGGGAATCCATATACTGCCAAGACGACTTTCCTTCTCATGGGTGAAACTTTGTCCGATCTATTCCAGGCTGATGCTTCTCGATTGCCGCATGAACGCAAAGCCTTGCGGGCGCAATTGCTGGCGCAGCGCAAGGCCTGGCTGGCCCTGCCTGCAGCTCATGCTGCCGGCGCAGCGCTGGGGCAGCAACTGCGTGAACTGCTGGAGCAATTGGAACCGCAATGTCTGGGCCTTTACTGGCCGCTTGAAGGTGAATTTAACGCAGCCGAGCAAATCCAGAGTCATGCCTGGGCGCAAGCCCCCCAACTGGCCTTGCCTTATGCCCATAAATCACCGCGATTCATGGACTACCGGCGCTGGGATGGCAGCAGCCCGACGATACAGGATGAATGCGGCATAGGCAGCAGCGGCGGCGCCCTGGTGGTGCCTGATGTGGTGCTGGTCCCTTGCGTGGGGTTCACCCGCGAAGGCTTCCGCCTGGGTTACGGCGGCGGCTATTTCGACCAATGGCTGAGTCTGCATCCGGGCGTGATCAGCGTCGGCCTGGCCTGGTCGGTCAGCGAGTCGCATTTCGCCATCGAGGTGCATGACCAGCCCTTGACCCTGGTGCTGACCGAGCGCGAAATCGTCGCGCCCTGAGGTCTGCAGGTCACAGGCTGCGCTGCTTGAAGGCGGTGGCCACCGCGGCCAGCGCCGGCTTCATGGCTTCCCAGGTCTGGCGATCGAAATCGGCCGGCTTGCGCAGCATCGCCGAGGCTTTGAATTTCGGCTTGAGGGGCTGGTTACTCGCGAAGATGATGCTGTTGCCGCATTTGTTGTCGCTGACGACCAGGATCTCCTCGTGGAAACTTTGTTGGATCCGGGTCAAGTTGGTGATATGGCCGCTGTAGCCTGGGTGCAGATTGGTGACCATCAAGCCGCCGGCGGTCAGCGCTGCCGAGCAATCATCGTAAAAACTCTGTGAGCAAAGAGCCGGTGGCTGGCCTTCACTGTCAAAGCCGTCGACCAGCAAGACATCGAAGCGCTGGGCGGTTTGGCGGACGAAATCGGCGCCATCGGCCTGCTGCACCTGGAACCTGGCTTGGTCGGGCGGAATCTGGAACAGCTCGCGCAGGGCGATCACGTGCGGATTGATCTCGACCGCAGTGAGGTTCGTCTCTGGCAGATGGCGGAAGCAGAATTTGGCCATCGAGCCACCGCCCAGACCAATCATCGCAAGCATCGCCGGTGTGCTGTCGAACAGCAGAAAACCCATCATCGTGCGGGTGTAGTCCAGGTCGAGCGCATCCGGGTTGCTGGTCTGCATGCGGCTCTGGATTTCGCTGATCGAGAAATGCAGCGCCTTGGTCCCCGGCGCCTCGTAGACATAGGGTTTGACATGGTCGGTATCTGGCATCCGGTCAGTATATGGACATCAATGCCATGCAGACTCAAGCACAATAGCCACTTGCCCCCAAGCCGGAGTGCCTAGTGGATCTGAAGGACCGCGGCGCATTGCGCCAGAAACTGATTCAGGATCGCCTCGACCTGCCCGGGCGGCTGGCTTTGGCCGAGCAATTGCAGAGCGTGCTGCGCGTCTGGCTGGTGCGGCGCCAGGAACTGACGATCGGCGCTTACTGGCCGATCAAGGGCGAGTTCGATCCCTTGCCAGCGCTTTACCGCTGGGGCGAGGCCAACCCGCAGCGCCGCATCGGTCTGCCGGTGGTCGACAAAGCCGAAGGCCGTCTGCGCTTCCATGTCTGGTACCCGGGTTGCCCGATGGAAGAAGATTCATTCGGCATTCCCAAACCAAAGGGCACCGAGGTCTTTGATCCTCAATTGCTGATCGTGCCCTGCGTCGGCTACGGGCCTTGCGGCCTGCGTCTGGGCTATGGCGGCGGTTTCATGGACCGCACGCTGGCGCAACTGCAGCCGCGCCCGGCTACAGCAGGCATTGGCTATGCGCATGGCTTTCTGCCGCTGCTGAAGGCCTTGCCGCACGACGTGCCGCTTGACTCGATGCTGACCGAAGATGGCGTCGTCTGGTCTCTGCATGGATAGGCCAAGGCCTGAATCGGGTCGCCCGCAGGAATGCGGCCATGCCAAGCGCAGATGAGAAAACCGCCGCGCCCTTGCGGGTCGCAGCGGTTTGACTGCCGGTTCGGGAACGGTTTAGAAGCGCATGCCCAGACCCAAGCCGACCAGCAGCGGGTCGACCTTGAATTCGCCTGCTTCAGCGCCCTTGGAATAGACGGTGGTGCCGATCTGGACCTTCTTCACGTCGAGGTTGACGTACAGATTTTTCGACACCTGGATGTCGGCACCGACTTGCAGTGACAGCCCGACGCTGTTGTACTTGATTGTCGGCTCCAACGCGGTCTGCACCGCTGGAACGAAGTTCACAGCCGAGAAGTTCGTGTAGTTCAAGCCCGCGCCCACATAGGGACGGAAGGTCGCCGTGGGGCTGAAGTGGTATTGCAGGCTCAGCGTTGGCGGCAGATGCTTGAGTGAGCCGATTTCGGTGCTGCCCGAATACAGCTTGTGCTTCTGTGGATAGGTCAGGATCAACTCGGCGGCGATATTGGGCGTGACGAAATAGCTGATGTCGACTTCAGGAATCGTCCGGTTGTTGACGCTCAGTCCCAGGCCGGTGCTGTCCTTGTTGGCTGAATCGAGATTCACTGCGCGCACGCGCACCAGCCAAGGACCTTCTTGCGCTTGAGCTGCGATGCCTGTGAGGGAAAGTATTACAGCGACTGCGGCAAAACTGCTTGCGTACTTGGTCATATCAATGGCTCCAAAGAAACGGGGAATTTCCCGAATACAGCCATTGAACGGTTTATTTAAGGGTTAACCCTTGATATGGCGCAAGCGAAAAAAATGGAAATCCGTCGCAACGGGTTGTTTTTGACGCGAATCAAGAATGTGGCGCAATACTGAGCCGTTTGCACAACTCAAGCGTCAACGCCGATTGATTCAGCGTATAGAAATGCAAGCCAGGCGCACCGCCGGCGATCAAGCGCTCGCAGATGCTGGTCATGACATCGAGACCGAAGGCCCGGATCGAGGCATGGTCGTCCATATAGCCTTCCATTTTCAAGGCCACCCAGCGAGGGATTTCGATGCCGTCGCGGACGGCGAACTGGGCGATCCGGCCATAGTTGTGGAAGGGCATGATGCCCGGCACGATCGGCTGGTCTAAGCCCAGCGCACGCACCGAGTCGACGAAGTGGAAATAGGCATCCGGGTTGAAGAAAAATTGCGTGATTGCCGAGCTGGCGCCGGCCTGCATTTTGTCGGCGAAATACTGCAGATCCTTGGCCGCATAGCGTTGCTGAGGGTGGTATTCGGGGTAGGCGGCGACCTCGATTTTCCAGTCTGAACCCTGGGTTTCGCGGATGAAACGCACCAGCTCGGACGCATAGCGGAATTCGCCGGCAGTGGCCGTGCCGCTGGGCAGGTCGCCGCGCAAGGCGACGACGCGGTGGATGTTCTGCGCGCGGTAGGTTGCCAGGGTTTCAGCGATGTTTTCGCGTGTCGATCCGATGCACGACAGATGCGGCGCGGCCTCGAATCCCGATGCGGCAATGTCCATCACTGTGGCCAGGGTCTTTTCGCGCGTCGACCCGCCAGCGCCATAAGTCACCGAAAAATACTGCGGGTGCAGGACGCTGAGGTCCTGCACCACGGCTTTCAGCTTGTCTGCTCCGACCGGGGTATTGGGCGGAAAGAACTCGAAACTGACTGGGGTCATCTGCTTTGCTCCTGAGCTTCTGCGGTCGCCCACAAGAAGAATTCCTTGTTGCCATCACCGCCGGTGATGGTGCTTTCAAAATAGCCATGCACCTGCCAGCCCAACTCGGCGCAAGCTTCGCGGGCCCTGGCTTCCAGCAGCGGATAAAGCGCTGCGTCCTTGACTAGGCCGGCACGCGTCACCGCTTTCGGCCCGAGCTCGAACTGCGGCTTGATCAACAACAGCAGCTGACCTGCTGGCCTTAACCAGGCAGCCAGCTGCGGCAGGGCACCGAGCATCGAGATGAAACTGAGGTCGCCGACGAGCAGATCAAATCCGCCCGTCGGTTGATGGCCGGTCAAGGCCGAGCCGGCCAATTCCCGCACATGCAAGCCTTCCAGCGCGACGATACGCGGGTCACCCACCAGATCCGCATGCAGCTGGCCATGGCCGACGTCAAAGCCGACTATCCGCGCTGCGCCGGCCTTCAGCAGGCAGTCACTGAAGCCGCCGGTGCTCTGACCGATGTCGAGCACCGTCATGCCGCTGACATCCAGCGCTGTCGCTTTCAACGCGCCTTCGAGCTTCAAGCCACCACGCGAGACATAGCGCAGCTCGGCGTCATCGCTGATCCGCAATTGCGCATGCATGGGCAATTCAGCCCCGGCCTTTGCAACCTGGACCCATCCGCCCGGCGAGGCCCATTCGGCCGCGCCGGCGCTGATCAGCCGCTGCGCCGCCGAGCGGGTCGGCGCCAGACCTTTGGACAAGAGCAGTTGGTCAGCACGCATGGCGATCCGATCTATGCGGGGCTTGGCTGAGCGTCTGGCAGGCCAGACGCTCAGCAGGCCATCAATAGCGGTAGCTATCGGCCTTGTACGGGCCCGTCTTGGCCACGCCGATATAAGCCGCCTGCTCATCGGTCAAGACGCTCAGCTGCGCATTCAGCGTCGTCAGTTGCAGGATCGCAACCTTCTCGTCCAGATGCTTGGGCAGCACATAGACCTTGCCGTTCTCATAAGCCTCTTTGCGGGCGAACAGTTCGATCTGTGCGATCGTCTGGTTCGCGAACGAACTCGACATCACATAGCTCGGATGGCCGGTACCGCAGCCCAGGTTCACCAGGCGGCCCTTGGCCAGCATGATGATTCGCTTGCCGTCCGGAAAGATCACATGGTCGACTTGCGGCTTGATTTCTTCCCAGATGCAGGAGTCCAGCGAAGCGACATCGATTTCGTTATCGAAATGGCCGATATTGCAGACGATGGCCTGGTTCTTCATCGCTTCCATATGCTCGCGACGGATCACGTTTTTGTTGCCGGTGGCGCTGACGAAGATGTCGGCCTTGTCGGCAGCATATTCCATCGTCACGACCCGGTAGCCTTCCATCGCTGCCTGCAGCGCGCAGATCGGATCGATCTCGGTCACCCAGACCTGGGCCGACAGCGCGCGCATCGCCTGGGCCGAGCCCTTGCCCACATCGCCGTAACCGGCGATCACGGCAACCTTGCCGGCGATCATCACGTCGGTGGCGCGCTTGACCGCGTCGACCAGCGATTCGCGGCAGCCGTAGAGGTTGTCGAACTTGCTCTTGGTCACCGAGTCATTGACGTTGATCGCACGGAACAGCAACTCGCCCTTGGCCGACATTTCCTGCAGGCGATGCACGCCGGTCGTCGTCTCTTCGGTCACGCCGATGATTTCGGCGCTCTTGCGGGCGTACCAGGTCGGGTCGACCGCTACCTTGGCCTTGATCGCGGCAAACAGGATGCGCTCTTCCTCGGTGCCCGGATGGTCCAGCACTGACAGGTCCTTCGCGGCCTTCTGGCCCAGATGCATCAACAAGGTGGCATCACCGCCGTCGTCGAGGATCATGTTTGGGCCTTCGCCGGCTGCGCCCTTGGCGCCGAACTCGAAGATGCGGTGCGTGTAATCCCAATAGTCTTCCAGCGTCTCGCCCTTGTAGGCAAACACCGGCGTGCCGGCGACGACCAGAGCGGCCGCTGCCTGGTCCTGGGTCGAATAGATATTGCAGGAGGCCCAGCGCACTTCAGCGCCCAGCGCTTGCAAGGTTTCCACCAGCACGGCGGTCTGGATCGTCATGTGCAGGCTGCCGGTGATGCGCGCGCCCTTCAGCGGCTGTGTGACGGCATATTCCTTGCGGATGGCCATCAGCGCAGGCATTTCGCATTCGGCGATGTTCAGTTCCTTGCGGCCCCAGGCGGCAAGTGTCAGGTCGGCCACATGGTATTGGTCGGCGGATAAAGCGGTAAGTTTCATTGCGGCAGTCATTGCGAGCTCCTTCAAAATGATGAAGCCGCTGTCGTCTGCGCGTGGCGCTGCCGGTCTTGAATCAACCGGGCCATCACCCACGCAGAAAACAGCGGGTGAGCGCGGTTGCGGCGTTCTGGATGGTCAAACCGGTCGCAGAACGTTTCCGAGCCTGGCCACTGATCAGTGGTCGCAACGCTCCTCGGAAGGGGCGAATTCTAGCCCGAAGTCTCGCTGCTTGTCTTTGCCCCCCCGATAATCAAGGTTTAAACAGTCGAGCCTGCAGCCATGAAACCGATCGGAACCCCGCTTTCTCCTTCTGCCACCCGGGTGATGCTGCTGGGCAGCGGCGAGCTTGGCAAGGAGGTGCTGATCGCGCTGCAGCGCCTGGGTGTCGAGACCATCGCCGTCGACCGCTATGACAACGCGCCCGGCCAGCAAGTCGCCCACCATGCCCGCACGATCACGATGAATGACCCGGCAGCGCTGCGCGCCCTGATCCTGGCCGAAAAACCCGACCTGGTCGTGCCCGAAATCGAAGCGATTGCCACGGCTGTGCTCGAGGAACTGGAGGCTGAAGGCGCGGTGCGGGTGATACCGACCGCCCGCGCTGCCCGCCTGACGATGGACCGTGAAGGCATTCGCAGGCTGGCGGCTGAAACCTTGAACCTGCCGACCAGCCCGTTCAAGTTCTGCGATTCGCTGGCCGAGTTGCAGGCGGCGATCGATCAGGGCATTGGCTATCCCTGCGTCGTCAAGCCGGTGATGAGCAGTTCGGGCAAGGGCCAGAGCAAGATCGACGCTCCGGCCGGGGTGGAGGCCGCCTGGGACCATGCGATGTCCGGCGGCCGCGTCGGTCCGGGTCGGGTGATCGTCGAGGGTTTCATCGATTTCGATTATGAAATCACCTTGTTGACCGTGCGCGCGCTGGCAGCAGACGGGCTGGTAGAAACACAGTTCTGCGCGCCGATCGGCCATGTGCAGGTCAGCGGTGACTATGTCGAGAGCTGGCAGCCTCAGCCGATGCATCATCTGGCTTTGGCCAGCGCACGGGCGATTGCCAAGGCGGTCACCGATAACCTCGGCGGCCTGGGGCTGTTCGGCGTCGAACTGTTCGTCAAGGGCGAGCAGGTCTGGTTCAGCGAGGTCAGCCCGCGTCCGCATGACACCGGCATGGTGACGATGGTCACGCAATGGCAGAACGAGTTCGAACTGCATGCCCGCGCCATCCTCGGCCTGCCGGTCAGCACCGCGTTGAAAAGTCCGGGCGCCAGTGCGGTGATCTATGGCGGCGTCGATGCCAAGGCGCTGTTGTTCGATGGCGTCGACGAAGCGCTGCGGGTGCCCAATAGCGACATCCGTTTGTTCGGCAAACCCGAAAGCTTCGTCAAGCGTCGCATGGGCGTGGCCTTGGTGTTCGATGCCGATGTCGAGCAGGCGAGGGTGCAGGCCAAGCTGGCGGCATCGAAGGTGAAACCGCGGCGGGTTTCGTAGCCCAATGGATTGGACGTCCCGACCCGTAACGGCATCAAGGTGCCAAAGTGGAGTCGTTACCAACCACTCAAACCGAGAGAGGCGTCCACTGTGAAGATTACTGTAATTGGCACCGATCTGGCAAAAAATTTGTTCCAGATTCATGGCGTCGATGAACGTGGAAAAACAGTCTTGAAGACGATAATTAAGCGCGATGAGCTCGCCGCATTTTTTGTCAATCTACCTGCCCGCTTGATCGGCATGGAAGCTTGTGGCGGCACGCATCACTGGGCGCGTAAGCTGCAAAGCTTTGGGAATGAGGTCAAGTTGATGGCGCCCCAGTTCGTCAAGCCCTTCGTAAGGAGCAACAAGAATGATGCCGCCGATGTTGAGACCATCTGTGAAGTGGTGTCCCAGCCGAATATGCGTTTTGTCGCGGTCAAGATGTCTGGGTCCGGGAACTCGCCGCTTAGGGCGAAGCTTACCCACCGTCTCGCGAGAACTGACCGTAATGCCGCGACTCGTGGCGGCAAGCTTGAGTATCGGGCGTCAGTCGCGCAGTGGAAGTCCGAGTTGGTAGCCAGAAGGCCTAATCCGGCCAAACTGGTGGTGAACCCATGTCTGCGCCAGTGTGTCCAAAATCGCCAGGGAAAGATCCAAAATACCCAAGGACGAGTGATTGCCGGACCTCAGCAGGCTCAGTTCATCGGCCGCAACAAACCACATCGCGATGACCGCAAATGCGTCAATGGCTGATCGCCGAAGCAGATTGCTAAGCGATTGCAGATCGACTTTCCGGATGATGATCAATCCATGCGAATTTCCCAAGACGCCATCTACTAGGCCCTTTATATCGAGGGCAGGGAAGCCCTCAAGCGAGAAATGGTGAGCTATCTGCGGACAGGGCGCGCTCTGAGTGTGCCACGGGCCAGGGCACAAGCAAAAGCATGGGCTCATGTCAGCGAGGAATCGATGATTTTCAGTCGAAGTCCAGAAGTGGAAGATCGTGCTGTGCCGGGCGATGACCTGATCAATATCGCCTCAGGGCCGGCGGTGGCCGAGCCGACCAACTGCGCCGAAGCCCTGGACATCGTGCGCCGTCATGCGATTGAATTGCCCGCGCCTTGCTCGAAAGCGGCCGCAACATGAAACTGGGCGAGACAGTGGTCAGTGGGGTCTGCGACGAATGGATGACAAGGTGCGTGACGATCGCGGCAACGAGAAACGGAACGAGCCGATGCAACTTGGCCGCAAGCGTAGTGAGCGCCGCCAAGCCAGCATCGATGTGCCGCTAGAATGCTGCGAGCGCTCGACCCTTGTTTCGCCGACGCGCATACTCACTTTTCTTATCAATAGGGCTTACACAAAAAAATAGTGGCTTCCGATCGTCCTGAGCTTGTCGAAGGACTCGGCGCACCTCAGGGCCTCGCGACAGGTTCAAGAAGAACGGATCATTCCGGCCGATTTTGCGTAAGTCCTGAACAAACGGGATTTCATGAAGTTCTGCGAGTTTTTGGAGTCGTCGATGAAGGCAGCCATGCCACCCAAGGCAGCAGGTTTTCAGGAATGCGCAAAGAATAACCTTCGAGCGGGCGCGATTACACTGCTCGCCGTAGCGCAACTGATCGCACCACTCGGCGCGCAGGCTGCTCCTGCGCAGGACACGACGAGCACCGAAGCCGGCCCGATCCGGCTGCAGCAACCGGCACGCAGCGGAGCCGACGGGCAGCAAAGTGGCGAGACACTGCCCACTCAACAGCAGCAGTTGCAAATCAAGCAAGAACGGCCTGCCCCTTACAAGGCCAGCGACTTCGAGCTCTATGTTCAGCGGGTCGTCGGCGACGACGCCAGTCTGGAAGTCAAGATTCGCCGCTTTGGCACCGAACTGATGAGCAACGCCAACCGCAGCAGCTCTGCGCAAGCCACCAGCAGCTCTGTGCAAGCCGCCAGCAGCTCTGCGCAAGAAACCAGCAGCCAAATTCCGCAAGACTATGTAATCAGCGTCGGTGATGAAGTGCTGGTGACTCTGTGGGGCTCGGTCGAAGCCGACCTGCGCCAAGTCGTCGACCGCAGCGGCCGCATCACGCTGCCGCGCGTCGGGCCGGTCATGGTAGCCGGCTTGCGCTATGACGACCTGGTTCGGGCAATCGATCAGCGCGTGGCGCTAGTTTTCCGTAATTACAAACTCTCGGCATCGCTTGGCCGCTTGCGCAGCATCCGAATCTACGTCACCGGCTTTACGCAGCGGCCTGGCGCTTACACCGTCAGCAGCCTAGCTACCTTGGTCAATGCGCTGATGCAGACGGGTGGGCCGTCAGGCGCGGGCAGCTTCAGGCAGATCGAACTGCGCCGCGGCGGCAAGCCGGTGAGTAGGTTCGACTTCTACGATCTGCTGATCAAAGGTGACAAATCGGCCGACATCACATTGCAAGCCGAAGACGTGATCCACATCGGCCCGATCGGCCCCCAGGTAGCGCTGATCGGCAGCGTCAACAATCCTGCGATTTTCGAGCTGAAGGCTGGCGAAACGATGGATGACCTGCTCGCCATGGCCGGCGGTTTCACCGCCGTTGCCGATCGCAGTCGGCTCAGCGTCGAACACCTTGACGCGCGCAATGACACGCGCATCAGCGAGCTCGCATTGCCGCAGCAGGGCAAACAACAACTGCGCAGCGGTGACCTGTTGCGCGCCTTCAGCGCCGTCGACGTCGCGCTGCCGCAGTTCAAGCAGAGCAAGCGCGTCAAGGTAGAAGGCGAAGTGCTCAGGCCGGGCGAATTCATACTACCGGCCAACAGCAGCATCGCCGACGCGATCAAGGCCGCAGGCGGTTTAGCCCCTGGCGCCTATCTGTTCGGCACCGACTTCAGCCGCGAAACCGTCAGGATCGCGCAGCAGGAGAACTACGACCGGACGCTGCGCGACCTGGAGACAGAGTTCACCCGCGCCGCGACGGCCCAGAAAGCGATCTCGGCGGATGAAGCCTCGGTGCGGGCGCAAGGCTCGACGAAACTTATCGAGCGCTTGCGCGCGATCCGCCCGACCGGCCGCATCGTCCTGCAGTTGAACCCCGGCACAACCAGCCTGCCCGAGTTGGCGCTTGAAGATGGCGATCGCCTGCTGATACCGGTGCGCCCTACGACGGTCGGCGTATTCGGCAGCGTCTTCAATGGTGGCAGCTATCTGTGGAAGGAAGGCAGCAGCGTCGAAGACATCCTCAAGCTGGCAGGCGGTCCGACCAAGGGCGCCGACAGCGGCAGCACCTTTGTGCTGCGCGCCAATGGCTCGGTCGCGAGCTCAAGACTGGGCAACAGCAGCGGCTGGCTCAGTTTCGGCAGCGCGCTGAGCGCGACGCCGGCGCTTCCGGGCGACACCGTGTTCGTTCCGGAAGAACTGAACAAGACAACATTCATCCAGGAAGCCAAGGAATGGGCGCAGATCTTGTATCAATTCGGACTCGGGGCGGCGGCGCTGAAGACAATACGTCAGTGAAGTAAGCGTGAAACCAGCACCATTTGTACAGCCTTGACAGCGTGACTGAAAATAATTGACGTTCCGTCCGACGACTCAATGATTCTGATCGCCCATGACCGATAGTTCGCTCGTGGTCAGCCTTGGCATTGATGTGCCATTGCGTGAGCAGTTGTGCAATGTGTGCTGGCCCGATTTC
>JBIKPD010000402.1:0-3609 GCA_044357665.1 Roseateles sp.
TACCGGTTGCGCCTGGAAAGGCCAGGCCCATTACCTGAGCCTGTTCGTCAACGGCGATCTGAACCCCGACTCGGTCTGGTTCTACCCTGAGCCGACCGAAGCGGCAGCTTCGATCAAGGGCCGTTATGCCTTCTGGAAAGGCGTGCAGGTCACCGAGTAGACGCTGTCTGCAGCGGGGCCATCGGCCAGAGCGCCCAGAGGCGCAGCGGCTGTTTCATGCGGCCCGCCTGTGCCTCGGCCTGCGCCCCCCAGCCCCAGAAATAATCAGCTCGCACCGCGCCCATGATGGCGCTACCGGTGTCCTGCGCCATCACCAGGCGGCGCAAGGGCTGCTTGCTGAGCGGCTCGGTTGCATCCAGCCAGACCGGTGTGCCGTAGGGGATGCTGGCGCGATCAACCGCGATCGAGCGGCCCGGTGTCAGCGGTACGCCCTGGGCGCCGCGCGGGCCCAGTTCGGCATCGGGCATGGCCTCCTCGCGAAAGAAAACATAGCGCGGGTTGGTCCACAACAGTTCGGGCGCACGCTGCGGATTGCGCTTCGCCCAGTCGCGGATCGCCGGCCAACTGGCTTGGCCAGGGCGCAAGTCGCCGCGCTCGATCAGGGCCCGGCCGACCGATTGATAAGGCTGATCGTTGTGGCCGGCAAAAGCCAGCCGCAACAGCTGTTCGCCGCCCGCTGCATCGACGATGTTCATGCGGCCCGAGCCCTGTACCTGCAGCAGCGCCAGATCGACCGGGCTTTCGAGATAGGCGAGCTCATCGCCGCGCAGCCGCAGGCGCTGTTCGGTCTCGATCTGCTGGCGGGTGTAATAGGGACGGCGCTGGTTCAGGTCAGACGGCGCGCCATGCACCGGCACGGTGAAGCCGGCTTGGGGCTTGCGGCTGGCTTGCAGCAGCGGCTCGTAATAGCCGGTGATCAGGCCCTGTGCGTCGCCGCCAAGGCTTTCGACCCGGTAAGGCTGCAGATGCTGCATCAGCCACAGCGCCGCCTCGACATCGTCGGCCGGCGCCGCCATGAAGGCCAGCGCACAGACCTCGGCCCAGCCGGCCGCCGGCTTGTTGCAGCCGCGCAGCAAGGCCGGCCAGACCTCGACCGCCGAGTCCTGGCCCCAACCCGGTAACTCGCCCCATTCGACCGGAATCCAGCGCGAGTTCTCGCGCAGCAAGATGTCGCGCTGGCGCAAGCTGTTGTCCAACGCCGGTGTGCGCGCTGCCGGCTTGGCCAAGGGCAGCAAGGGCAATGAAGGCGGCGTCGAGCAGGCCGCCATGCCGCCTAGAATCACAGCGGCGGCACAACCGTGCAGCCAGCCTGAAATCGAGGTCAACGACATGGATTTGCTCTTGCTGGAGGCCCTCGGCGCCTTGGCCTTGTTCGTGTTCATCATCTGGTGGACCATGTTCTCGGGGCGCAAAGGCGGCGAGCGGCGCCAAGACCAGGACCAGTAACCCGCAGTGGGCCGGCCTTGACCTCAGTGCAAGGTGCTGCTGTCGGCCAGCATGAACTCAGCGACTTCGGTGTAAAAAATTTCGGCTTCTTCGGTGACGCAGAGCAGCCGGCCGCTCATGCTGCCCTGCGGCGTGCCGATCTGCGCCCATGAGCTGTACTGGAACTTCTGCCCTGGCGCCAGCAAAGGCTGATGGCCGACCAGCGCCAGACCTTGCACTTCCTGGACCAGATTGTTCGCATCGGTGATGCGCCAATGCCGGGCGATCACCTGCGCGGCAATGTCGCCAGTGTTTTCAATCGTGATCTGGTAGCTGTAGGCGTAGATCGCCCGCTCAGCCTGGGTCTGCTCGGGTAGCGCTTGCACGATCACGCTGCAACTCAATTGCGGTTTTGCCATGAGACGGATTCTAGTTCTCCCGCCCGGTTTCTGCCGCGAGTTGGCCCGGCCTTGCCCGCTGAACTCGCTGCAAGCGAGCGCTCGAAATCAGGCGAGCAGGCCAATCCAGTGCTGGCAGCCCGGAATTTGGCCGAAATTGGTGCCTTCCGGATTCCAGCAACGGCCTGATTCCTGGTCATGGCGGCAGGGACACATTGCTCACAGAATCTCCCGCGCCAGCCTCTTGATAACGGTTCTGGACTGGCTGCCTTCTGGTATTGATTCCAGTTCCAGACTAAACCTGCACCGCTCACCCGCGCTGCTTACAACCACCAGACTTTCAATATCGGCAACGGCTTCCATTCGATGTCGTTCATATCGCGGCCCATACTTGCGTGGCGGCAAGTTATTCTTGATCAGCGCTTCGATATTTGCAGCGCCCTGGACATCACCAAAAGGTGAAGCGGTTGACCATGAACCGTCCGGATGAAATAGTCTGGCTGCGCCTGCGGCATCGCGCCTGTCGACGCAGTCGAGAAACCGCATCAAAAGCAATCGTTTGGAATTTCTTGCCGCGTAGCTTGTATGCAGCAGCGCCTGTGCGCGAACAGAATTGGGCTGCTGCAATTCTGTCGCGTACAGCTTTTGAATTTCCTTATTTTCATACGAACGACGTCGCGGCGCCATTTTGTCGATTGCATAAATTGCCTGCGCGCGTTTCTCCAGGATCAGCGGGTCCATCGACTTGGGTTCGCCGCCCCCACCAAGACAACCGCCCACACAGGCCATCACCTCAATCGCCACATAATCATCACGCCAGGTTTCTGTTTTCAGCATATCTTGTGCTGCCGCAACACCATTGCATACGGCAACCTTGCCGACACCGGCGATTTCGGTTGTTTTAATGCCCTGGCTCACGCCGCGTAACTGGTGCCAATCCATGGGCAGCGAGTTTTCCATACCGATGAAATGGGCTGCGGTTCGCGCCACCGCTTCCATCACCCCACCTGATGCGCCGAAAATCTGTCCGGCGCCGGTACTTTCACCCAGCGGATTATCAAATTCTCCATTTTCGGACAAGGCATCAAAGGCAATACCGCGTGCCCTGATCATTCTGGCCAGTTCGCGCGTCGTGAGTACATGGTCGATATCACCCGATAAACCAGGCCGCATGGCCTCATCTTTCTTGGCGGTACAGGGCATCACGCTGACCACATAAAGCTCTTGCTTGCCCTCGGCGAAATCTTGGCCAAGCGTTGCTGCAAACGGACCGCGTTTGGTGATTGCGCCATGCATTTGCTGTGGCGATTTTGCTGTACTCAGGTGGGGCAGAAGATCAGGTCGGTTGATCTCGACCCAGTTCACCCAACCCGGACAGCAAGAGGTAAATAGCGGCAGTTTCTTCTGGCTCCGCAGACGCACCAGAAACTCTGTTGCTTCCTCCATGACGGTCAGATCTGCGGCAAAATTGGTATCGAATACATAATCGAAACCCAGTTGTCTCAGGGCATTGATCATTCTTCCCGTACTCACCGTACCTGGTTTCATTCCAAACTCTTCACTGATCGCAACCCTTGTTGCGGGCGCCACCTGGACTGCAGAGATACGCCGGCGTGAATCGAGGATATGCAGAACATCATGCCAATGCGGCGCCTCAATCAAGGCACCCACCGGACAGACCACCGTGCATTGCCCGCAGGAGATGCATTTGGTATCAGCCAGGGATTGGTCAAAAACGTTGACGGGCAAACGCTCGGACCCCCGTTCGGCAAATCCAATAATATAT
>JBIKPD010000083.1:0-12581 GCA_044357665.1 Roseateles sp.
TGCCTTCCACCCGGTCAGTCAGGCAGACGAAACGAAATTCACCGCGCAGATGACGCTTCACCATCGCGTAGAGCCGGTTCACATAGTCGGGGCCGTATTTCTGGCCCCATTTCATGCACAGGATGACTCGTTCTTGCCTCATCGGGTCAAAGCTCTTCAACATGGCGCGGCGGGTAGCTGTCCCAGGTCAGGCAGCCCGGGCATTGCCAGAAATAATGCTGGGCTTCGAAACCGCAGGCTGCACAGCGGTAGCGCTGCAGCGGGCGCAGCGCCAGGTCGATCGCCGCGTTGACCAGCGGCGCTTCTTCAGCGCTGAGCAGGTTCTGGCTTTGGCTCAGCAATTCGCGCGCTGCCGACAAGCTTGGCTGAACACGCAGATGGCGGGTCAGGCGTTGGCGCTGCGGGCCGCTGGCAGGCTCGAGCTTGGCGATCGCCTGCAGCAACTGCATGCTCGGCATACGCTGGTATTGGGCGCTCAACAGGGGCAAGGCCTGCTCCGGACAGCCCGCCGCTTGCGCCGCTTCGGCATAGTCGTTGGCGACCAGGCTGAAGGCGGCCGGGTTCACCACCAGCAGTTCGGCAAAAGCGGCCATCGCTGCTGCGGGCTGACCTTGCCGGGCCAACATCTGGCCACCCAGCACATGGGCTCTGGCAGCCTGCGGGGCGACTTGGCGGGCTTCGGCCAGCAGGGCCGCGGCTTCACCGTCCTGGTTGCGCGCCTGGGCTTGCAAGGCCATCTCGCAGAGGTAATGCGCAATCCGCGATGCAAATGAGGCGGTGCCGGCCTGTTCCAGGCGTCGCGCCACATCGGCGGCCTGGCGCCAATCGCGGGTGCGTTCGAACAGCGACAGCAAGGCCAGTTCGGCTTCGCTCTCGAAAGCTGTGCCGCGCAAGGCTGAAAAAGCCGTTTCGGCCCGGTCAAAAAGTCCGGCTTTGAGAAAATCCTGGGCCAGCGCATATTGGGCCCGTTCGCGCTCCTGGCGCGGCAGGTCGCCGCGCTGCAGCAGATGTTGGTGCACGCGCACCGCACGCTCGTATTCGCCGCGACGCCTGAACAAATTGCCAAGGGCAAAATGCAGCTCCGAGGTGTCCGGGTCGCGCTGCACCGCCTCGATGAAGGCGTCGATGGCTTTGTCCTGCTGGTCGTTGAGCAGCAGGTTGAGACCCTTGAAATAAGCTTTCGGAGCGCCTTGCTGCTCGCGTTTCCACTGACGGGTATCGAGCTTGGAAGCAAGCCAGCCGATGGCAAACGCCGCTGGCAAAACGAACAGCAGCCAGCGCAGGTCAAAGTCCATCGTGGAGCGGCGTCGCAGCGCTCGATGGGGTGGGATTCAAACCATTGTCAGTAGCCTGCGCTTTGCGGCGATGCCGCCACCAAGCCGGCACCATCGCCAGCACACCGACTGCGCAGCCCAGACCGAAGGCCAGCAGCACGATGATGACCTGGGGCGCGCGCCATTCATGGCCGAAAAACCAGCGCACCGAAGCCTCCTGGCTGTTGTTCAGCGCAAAGGCAAACAGGGCAAAAAACAGGAAGGCCCGCAAGAGCCAGACGAAGAATTTCATGGGTCAGGAGTTTACGGCTGCGGCGGGCTGCTGCGGCGCGACTCTTGCGCGGGCTGTTGATCGGCAGGCAATTCAGCATCAACCTGTTCGCGCAGGGCTTTGCCCGGCTTGAAATGAGGCACGAGCTTTTCGGGAATCAGCACCTGTTCACCGCTGCGCGGGTTGCGGCCTTTGCGGGGAGGGCGGCGGTTGACCTGAAAGCTGCCGAAGCCGCGGATTTCGATCCGGTGGCCGCGCGCCAGGGCGTCGGACATGGCATCGAGAATCGTCTTGACGGCGAATTCGGTATCGCGTTGGGTCAATTGACCGAAACGCAAGGCCAGCAGGGCAACGAGGTCAGATCTGGTCATTGGCATCCCGCTCGATTTGAAAGTAAAAATGGCCCGCCATCATAAATTGGCGAGCCATCCGGTTCGACTGCGGCAACAAGCTTTCGCTCGTCGCCGCTTCAGGGCAACAAATTAATTGCTGCCTTGGTCGAGCTTGGCACGCAACAAGGCGCCCAGGCTGGTGGTGCCGGCGTTTTCACGCTCCGAGGTGGCCGACAGGCGCTGCATGGCTTCCTGGTTGTCGGCATTGTCCTTGGCCTTGATCGACAGCTGGATATTGCGCGTCTTGCGGTCGATGCTGACGATCAGCGTCGAGACTTCGTCGCCTTCCTTCAGCATGCTGCGGGCATCTTCAACGCGGTCGCGCGAGATTTCCGAAGCGCGCAGATAGCCGAGCACGTCCTCAGCCAATTCGATCTCGGCACCGCGTGCATCGACCGTCTTGACCTTGCCCGTCACCACCATGCCGCGGTCATTGACCGTGGTGTAGCTGGTGAAAGGATCGCTGTCGAGCTGCTTGATGCCCAGCGAGATACGCTCGCGCTCGACATCGACGGCCAGCACCAGGGCTTCGACTTCCTGGCCCTTCTTGAAGTTGCGTACGGCAGCTTCGCCGGTTTCGTTCCAGGACAGGTCGGACAGATGGACCAGACCATCGATGCCTTGTGCCAGACCAACGAACACGCCGAAGTCGGTGATCGACTTGACCGGGCCCTTGACGCGGTCGCCGCGCTTGACGTTCTCGGCGAAATCTTCCCAAGGATTGGCCTTGCACTGCTTCATGCCCAGCGAAATGCGACGCTTGTCTTCGTCGATTTCCAGAACCATGACTTCGACTTCATCGCCCAGCGAAACCAGCTTGGCCGGTGCGATGTTCTTGTTGGTCCAGTCCATTTCGGAAACGTGCACCAGACCTTCGATGCCCGGCTCGATTTCAACGAATGCGCCGTAATCAGCAATGTTGGTGACCTTGCCGAACAGACGCGTGCTGGTCGGGTAGCGGCGTGCAACGCCGAACCATGGGTCGTCGCCCAATTGCTTCAGGCCCAGCGAAACGCGGTTCTTCTCGGCGTCGAACTTCAGCACCTTGGCCGTCAGTTCCTGACCGACAGTGACCACTTCGCTTGGATGACGCACACGACGCCACGCCATGTCGGTGATGTGCAGCAAGCCATCGATGCCACCCAGATCGACGAAAGCGCCGTATTCCGTGATGTTCTTGACCACGCCGTGGACGATCGCGCCCTCGGACAAGGTTTCCAGCAGCTTGGCACGCTCTTCACCCATCGAAGCTTCAACCACAGCACGGCGCGACAACACTACGTTGTTGCGCTTGCGGTCAAGCTTGATGACCTTGAATTCCATCGTCTTGCCTTCGTACGGGCTCATGTCCTTCACCGGGCGGGTGTCGAGCAGTGAACCAGGCAGGAAAGCGCGGATGCCATTGACCAGAACGGTCAGACCGCCCTTGACCTTGCCAGAGACTGTGCCGGTGACGAAGTCGCCGGAGTCGAGGGCAACTTCCAGCGACAGCCATGAGGCCAGGCGCTTGGCCTTGTCGCGCGACAGGATGGTGTCGCCGTAGCCGTTTTCAATCGCTTCGATGGCGACCGAGACGAAGTCGCCGACTTGAACTTCAAGCTCGCCCTGATCGTTCTTGAATTCCTCGATCGGCACATAGGCTTCGGACTTGAGGCCGGCGTTGACGACGACGAAGCTGTGCTCGACGCGCACCACTTCGGCAGAGATGACTTCGCCGGCGCGCAGATCTGAGCGCTGCAGCGAATCTTCGAACATTGCTGCGAACGAATCGGGAGCAAAGGTTGCGGTTTGGGTTTGTGACATGGAGTTTCCTGGCCGGCTGACAAGGCGTTTGTAGGCTGGCGGTGGGTGCAAGAGGTCTTGCGGGTTAGGTTGCAAAAATCGCTACCCTCCTGTGTTTGAAACACATGAGCTGACGCTCGGAAGAAGAGGGTGGGCGAACCGTGGCTTCTCAGGCCTGTGCCTTCAATAGTTCAACGCTGAACTGAAAAAGGCCTGCGCTGGGACCACCAATCCAGCACCAGCACCTTTGATTCCTCAATGGTCTGGGCCGAGTTGTCGAGCATCAGCGCGTCTGCTGCGGCGATCAAAGGCGAGGCGCTGCGGTTTTTATCCCTTGCGTCCCGCGCCTCTAAATCCTCGCGCAAGTCGGCGATATTAGCCGAAATTCCCTTGGAAATCAATTGCTTGAAGCGGCGTTCGGCGCGCGTTGCAGCGCTCGCGGTCAAAAATACCTTCAGGCTCGCGTCCGGGAAAACCGCCGTTCCCATGTCGCGACCATCGGCGATCAGCCCGGGCAGGCGTCGAAAGTTCAGTTGCAGTTGATTCAAAGCCTCGCGCACATCCGGGTGGACTGCCACTTGCGAGGCCATCAAGCCGGTGGCTTCGCTGCGCAAGGCCTCGCTGATGTCCAGACCGTCGAGCCAGACCCGGCCGGCCTGGAAGGACAGCTTCAAGCTCGCAGCCCTTGCAGCCACCGCCGAGCCATTGTCCAGATTGATGCCTGACTGATGCGCCGCCAGCGCACAAGCGCGGTACAGCGAGCCCGAATCCAGCACAGCGTAGCCCAGGGCCGCAGCGACCAGTTCGGTCAATGTGCCCTTGCCTGAGGCAGTCGGGCCGTCGATCGTGATCACCGGGATGTCCTCAGGCCTGGCCTCGACCACGCTGAACAGGGTTTCGAAATAGTCGGGGAAAGTCTTGGCCACGCATTGCGGATCGAGGATCCGCACCGGCACTGCAGCCGTCGTGACCAGACCATTGAAGGCGGCCAGCGCGAAGCACATCGCCACCCGGTGATCGTCATAAGTGTGGATGGCGGCGGCTTGCCAGTTCAGCAAGGGGTGAATGCACAACCAGTCCGGGCCTTCATCAACGCTGGCACCGAGCTTGCGCAACTCGGTCGCCATCGCCGCGATGCGGTCGGTTTCCTTGACCCGCCAGCTGGCGATATTGCGCAGCGTGGTCGGCGCATCGGCATAGAGCGCCATCACGGCCAGCGTCATCGCGGCATCGGGTATATGGTTGCAATCGAGATCGATGCCGCGCAGCGGCCAGGCACCGCGCCGCACTTCGAGCCAGTTCGGCCCGGCTTCGACCAAGGCGCCCATCGCCTGCGCCGCCTCGACAAAGCGCACATCGCCTTGCAGGCTGGCTGAGCCGACGCCTTCGATGCGCAGCGGCGCAGATGTTGCAGCGATCGCGCCGAGGGCGACGAAGTACGAGGCCGACGAAGCGTCGCCCTCGATATGGACTGTTCCGGGTGAGCGGTAGCGGCTGCCGGCGGGGATGGTGAAGCGCTGCCAGCCTTCGCGCTGCACCTGGATGCCGAAGCGTTCCAGCAGCGCCAAAGTAATCTGGACATAGGGTTTGGAGATCAGCTCGCCGACGACTTCGATCGTGATCGGCTGTTTGGTCGCGACCAGCGGCAAGGCCAGCAGCAGCGCGGTGAGGAATTGGCTCGACACATCGCCGCGTACCTTGACCGCCTGGTCGAGTGCCAGCTTAGATGGGCCGCTCAGCCGCAGCGGCGGAAAGCCTTCCTGGCCCAGGCAATCGATCTTGCAACCGAGCAGGCGCAAGGCATCGACCAGGTCGCCGATCGGCCGTTCATGCATCCGCGGCACGCCGCTGAGCGTGAATTCGCCGCCCTGTGTGGCTGCCAGCAAGGCCAGCGCTGCGGTCAAAGGCCGCATCGCCGTACCGGCATTGCCCAAAAAGAGCCGGGCATCTGCCAGTCCGTTCAATTGGCCAGCGATGCCGGTGACCTGCAGCACGCCATCGGCTGTCTTTTGCAACTTGCAGCCGAGCGCGCGCAAGGCATCGAGCATGACTGCCGTATCGTCCGAATCGAGCAGGTCGTGGACTGTCGTGACCCCCTCGGACAGGCCTGCGAGCAGCAGCACACGGTTGGAAATACTCTTCGAACCCGGCAGCACCACGGTGCCTGCGGCAGAGCGCAGCGGTGGCAGATCGAGAAAGGGAAGCTTGTACATGGTTCTGACGGGTGGCCGACTCAGCGCGGTGGTCGCGAATCAGCCAGTTGCCATTGACTGCGTGCGCTGGATATTTGACGAATGCGTTCTTCGATGCCCGGCGCATCGCCGCTGACCAGCAAGGCTTCGAGTTCGTCCAGCGCTTGTCTGAACCGGCCAGCCTGGACCAGCACCTCGTCCTTGTTGGCCAGCAAAATATCGCGCCAAACCGCCGGTTCGCTGGCGGCGATGCGGGTGAAATCGCGAAAACCAGGTCCGGCTAGGCTCAAGAATTCGGCGCCCGAGGCCTGCCCGGCAATCGCCTGGAAATAGGCAAAGGCGAGCAGATGGGGCAGGTGGCTGACGGCAGCAAAGGCTGCGTCATGGTGAGTCGGGGTCATCTCCACGACCTGCGCGCCGAGCGCTGACCAGACTTCATGGGCTTTGACCAGCAGTTCAGGATCGGTTTGCGGCAGGGGCGTCAGGATGACTTTGCAGCCCTGGTAAAGATCAGCTTCGGCATATTCAATGCCGCCTGCGGCCTTGCCGGCAATCGGGTGCGCTGGAACAAAGCAGGGCAACTTTTCGCCCATGGCGCGCCTGGCTGCCGCGATGACATCGGACTTGGTCGAACCGACATCCATCAGCAGCAGACCTTTGCTCACCAGCGGGCTGATTTCCTGCAAACTGCTCTCGGTCGCCGAAACCGGCACGGCCAGCAGCACGATGTCCGAACCGGCCAGCGTCTGCAACGCCGAATCGGCCACCCTGTCGATGGCGCCCAAGCGCTGTGCGGCAGCGCTGCTTGCCGGTGATCTGCTGAAGCCGACCACATGCTCGACCAGACCGGCCTTTTTCAGCGCCAGCGCAAACGACCCCCCCATCAGGCCGCAGCCGATCAAACCGAGTTGCTTGAACATCCTAGTGGGAGTCCAGCGGATAGATACCCAGGATCTTGAAGAAGGCGCAGGCCTGGCGCAGTTCGCGCAGCGCTTGTGCGACATTGTCCTGATCCGGATGCCCTTGCAGGTCGATGTAGAAGTAATACTCCCACTGACCCGAGCGGGCAGGGCGAGACTCGAAGCGCGACATCGACACGCCATGCTGCTTCAGCGGTACCAGCATGTCGTGCACGGCGCCGGGCTCGTTCGGCACCGAAACGACCAGGCTGATGCAGTCATGCCCCGAAGCTTGCGGGGCTGGTTGGCGCTCGGGGTGGGCGACGATCACAAAGCGGGTGCGGTTGTGTGCATCGTCCTGGATGGCCGGTGCAACGATATGCAAGCCGTACTCGCTGCCCGCGCGGTCGCTGGCAATGGCGGCCAATCGTCCGTCCATCGCTGCCAGGCGCGCGCCTTCGGCATTGCTGGACACCGGTCTGCGTTCGGCATGGGGAAGATGGGTTGACAGCCAGCCATGGCATTGCGCCAGCGCCTGCGGATGGGCGCAGACGGCCTGCACGTCTTCGAGTGAATTGACCTGCCTGAGCAGGTTGTGCCGCACGAACAAGCTGGTCTCGCCGATGATGAACAGCGGCGTGCTGAGGAACAGGTCGAGCGAGCGTGCGACCACGCCCTCGGTCGAGTTTTCCACCGGCACAACGCCGAAATCGGCTGCGCCTGCGGTCGTGGTGCGGAAGACTTCGTCGATGCTGCCGCAGGGCACATGGACGATCGAACTGCCGAAATAGCCGAGCGCTGCCTGCTCCGAGAAGGTGCCGGCAGGGCCGAGGTAAGCGACCCTTGTGGGCGTCTCCAAAGAGCGGCAGGCCGACATGATCTCGCGCCAGATCGGCGCCACGCTGTCGCCTTTCAAGGGCCCGGGGTTGTGCTCTTTCAGCCCCTTGATCACTTGCGCTTCGCGTTCAGGGCGGAAGACGACCGATCCCTCATGCTTTTTCAGCGCGCCGACCGATTGGGCCAACGCAGCCCGCCGGTTCAGCAGGTCGAGCAGATCGCGGTCCAGCGCATCGATCTGCTGGCGCAAGCCCAGCAAATCCGGCCCGCCGTCCTTGGTCTCAGACATTTTGTTCCTCGAAGTCAGTCTTTGCCCATGCTGGCAATGCCGCCTGCAGGGCAGAAAAATCGGACGCGCTTGAGCTCATCGCCAGCGGAGCCTTATTTCTTGACTGGCTTGGCCGCCGCGGATGCCGCCGGCCCAGCAGGTGCTGCAGTCGGGGGCGTGATACCCAGTTGCTTGGCAACAGTTTGCTCAAGTGCCTTCAGCCTTGTTTCCACCGTGGTGCGGGTATCAGCGACCAATTTCTGCGCCAAGGCGTTCTGCATCTCGCCGCCCAACTGGGCGTACTTCTTGCTGACGGGGTCTTCCAGCCAGGCGGTGATCCGCTTCAGTTCGTCTTCGCTGAATTTCTCTTCCAGCAAAGGCGGCCAGACAGTTGCAGACAATTTGACGCCGCGATCCCGCATCAGCGGCACGGTCTCGTCGACGAACTTGCGGATGTCGCCCTCGATCGCCTTGGCCGTTGCGTCACGCTTGGCGCCGGCAGGCTGATTCTGCATTTCGCCTGCAGCCCTTTGCATCAGATTTCCCAGCGGCTGCTGGATCAGCATTTTCGCGATGTTTTCGAGATCCTGTTGCTGCAGTTGCACCAGCTTGGCGACCAGTTCTTTTTTGGCTGCCGAGCTTGCCGGTGCGGTTGCGGTCGAAGCTGCCTGGGAAAATGCCGAGCCGGCACCAACTAGCATCGCCGCGATGGCGATGGTCTGGATCGATTGCTTCAAGTTCATTCCTTGTTGTCGTCTTCGGCGCTGTCTTCAGCGCCATCTGTCATCTCGCCGTCAATCGCCTCGGCGTTTTCAACCGCATCGTTTTCAACGATCCGCTGCAGGCCCGAAAGCTTGCTGCCGTCATCGAGCGCGATCAAGGTCACGCCTTGGGTGGCACGGCCGAGTTCGCGGATTTCCGAAACACGGGTGCGAACCAGCACGCCACGGTCGGTAATCAGCATGATTTCGTCTTCGGCACGCACCAGCGTTGCAGCGACGACGCGACCGTTGCGCTCGGTTTGCTGGATCGCGATCATGCCCTTGGTGCCACGGCCATGGCGGGTGTATTCGATGATGCTGGTGCGTTTGCCGAAGCCGTTTTCGGTGGCGGTCAGCACCGACTGGGTCTCGTCTTCTGCCACCAGCATCGCGATCACGCGCTGCTCGGGCTCCAGCATCATGCCGCGCACGCCGCGTGCCTGGCGGCCCATCGGACGCACATCGTCTTCGTCAAAGCGCACGGCCTTGCCGCCATCGCTGAACAGCATCACGTCATGCTTGCCATCGGTCAAGGCGGCGCCAATGAGGAAGTCACCTTCGTCCAGATCGACCGCGATGATGCCGGCCTTGCGCGGGTTGCTGAAATCAGGCAGCGGCGTTTTCTTGACGGTGCCCAGCGCCGTCGACATAAAGATGAAGTGATCTTCCGGGAAGACGCGGAACTCGCCGGTCAGCGGCAGCACCACGGTGATCTTTTCCTCGGCTTGCAACGGGAACATATTGACAATCGGCCGGCCGCGCGAATTGCGGGACCCCTGCGGCACTTCCCAGACCTTCAGCCAGTAGACGCGGCCGCGGTTGCTGAAGCACAGAATCCAGTCATGGGTGTTGGCGATGAAGAGCTGATCAACCCAGTCGTCATCCTTGGTCTGGGTCGCCTGCTTGCCGCGACCACCGCGCTTCTGGGCCCGGTATTCACTCAAGGCCTGGCTCTTGATATAGCCGGTATGCGACAGGGTCACCACCATATCGGTCGGCGTGATCAGGTCTTCGGTACCGAGTTCAAGGGCGTTGTGCACGATGGCGCTGCGCCTTGCGCCAACCTTGGTCTGACCGAACTCCAGTTTCACCTGCACCAGTTCCTCGCTGATGATGGTCGTAACGCGTTCCGGGCGGGCCAGGATGTCCAGCAAGTCGGCGATCTGCGCCATCACTTCCTTGTACTCGGCGACGATCTTGTCCTGCTCCAGACCGGTCAAGCGCTGCAAGCGCATCTGGAGAATTTCGCCCGCCTGGTCGTCCGACAGCCGGTACAGGCCGTCCTGCTGCATACCGTAATGGGCCGGCAGTCCGTCGGGACGGAAGGCGTTGCGGCCGCCTGGCGTGTCGCCTTCGGCGCGTGACAGCATTTCGCGCACCAGCGAGCTGTCCCAGCTCTTGGCCATCAAGGCGGTCTTGGCCACCGGTGGCGTTGGCGAGGTCTTGATGGTCTCGATGAACTCGTCGATATTGGCCAGCGCCACGGCCAGACCTTCGAGCACATGGCCGCGTTCGCGTGCCTTGCGCAGGCCGAACACGGTGCGCCGTGTCACCACTTCACGCCGGTGCTCGAGGAAGACCGTGATCAGGTCCTTCAGGTTGCAAAGCTTGGGCTGCCCGTCGATCAGGGCGACCATATTCATGCCGAAGGTGTCCTGCAACTGCGTCTGCTTGTACAGATTGTTCAGCACCACTTCAGGTACTTCGCCGCGCTTGAGTTCGATCACCACCCGCATGCCGGACTTGTCGCTCTCGTCCTGGATATGGCTGATGCCTTCGATCTTCTTCTCGCGCACCAGCTCGGCCATGCGTTCGAGCAGGGTCTTCTTGTTGACCTGGTAAGGGATCTCGTCCACGATGATCGACTGGCGCTGGCCGCGGTCGATGTCCTCAAAATGCACCTTGGCGCGCATCACGACCTTGCCGCGGCCGGTGCGGTAGCCGTCGCGGGCCCCCGTCAGTCCGTAAATGATGCCGGCGGTCGGGAAATCAGGCGCCGGGATGATCTCCATCAGCTCGTCGATCGTGACTTCCGGATTACGCAGCGCATGCAAACAGGCGTCGACCACCTCGTTGAGGTTGTGCGGCGGAATATTGGTGGCCATGCCGACGGCAATGCCGGTCGACCCATTGACCAGCAGATTCGGCAAGCGAGTCGGCAAAACCAGTGGTTCTCTTTCAGAACCGTCGTAATTCGGCCCGAAATCGACGGTTTCCTTGTCAATATCGGCGAGCATTTCATGCGCGATCTTGGCCAGGCGGATTTCCGTGTAGCGCATCGCCGCAGCGTTGTCGCCGTCGACCGAGCCGAAATTGCCCTGTCCGTCGACCAGCATATGGCGCAGCGAAAAATCCTGCGCCATGCGCACGATGGTGTCGTACACCGCGCTGTCGCCATGCGGGTGGTACTTGCCGATCACGTCGCCGACGATACGAGCCGACTTCTTGTACGGCCGGTTCCAGTCGTTGTTGAGCTCGTGCATGGCAAACAGGACGCGCCGATGCACGGGTTTGAGCCCGTCTCTTGCGTCTGGCAATGCCCGGCCGACGATCACGCTCATTGCGTAATCGAGGTACGAGCGCCGCATCTCCTCTTCGAGGCTGATCGGTAATGTTTCCTTGGCGAACTGCTGGGTCATGCGCTTGGCTCGGCTCGCGCCCTCGCAGGCGGGCCTGCATCGTTGAGAACAGGAAGGGCGATTCTAAAGGCCTTCGGTTGTAGCTGCAGCACAACAGTGTGCCAAGACTGAAGAACAGACCGGCGGATCCGGGGCTAGGGAGCCTTGTCTCTATGGCACAATCGTCTGGTCCCTGGGAGAGATTCGCAATATGGTTGATCTCCTGAGGTTTTTCAAACACCGGACGTTCGCAGGCCAACTGCGGCATTCCATGAGAGGAGAATCATGAAAAAATTGAATCAAGTGGCGTCGCTCTTCGCTGTTGCAGTGCTGGTGTCGTCTGGCGCTTTTGCGCAAACAGTCGACAACTGGCGTGGCACAGACGGCACCTTACTGAAGAACGGTAGCGGCGATCTGTGCTGGCGTGATTCCAGCTGGACCCCGGCAACTGCCGCCCAAGGTTGCGATGGCGCCATCAAGCCGGTTCCAAAAGTCGTGCCGAAGCCAGCCCCGCCTGCGCCAGTCGTGGTGCCGCCAGCAGCGCCTAAGGTTGTCGCTCCGCCACCGCCACCGCCGCCGGCTAAGCCAGCGCCAGTGAGCGAGAAGGTGACTTTTGCTTCCGACACCTTCTTCGACTTTGACAAGTCGGCCCTGAAGGCTGATGCCAAGGCCAAGCTCGATGATCTGGTTGCAAAGACCCGTGGTCTGAATCTGGAAGTCATCATTGCCGTGGGTCACACTGACTCCGTTGGCGCTGATGCGTACAACCAGAAACTGTCGGTGGCTCGTTCGGAAGCCGTCAAGGCCTATCTGGTCAGCAAGGGCGTCGAAAAGAACCGTGTCTACACTGAAGGCAAGGGCGAGAAGCAGCCAGTTGCTGACAACAAGACAGCCGAAGGCCGCGCCAAGAACCGCCGCGTTGAAATCGAAGTGGTTGGAACACGCAACCGCTAAGCTGCCTGGCGCTCCGGCGCCAAGCTCGAAAAACCCCGCCGCTGCGGGGTTTTTTTTCGACCCTTCATTTTCAATGCGCAACTGCCCGTATCGGCTACCATTCCAAACATGATCAATGCAGACCCTCAAGAACTTGCCAAATTCAGTGACCTGGCCCACCGCTGGTGGGATCTCGACAGTGAGTTCAAACCGCTGCACCAGATCAACCCGCTGCGACTGGACTGGATCTCCGGGCAATGCCCATTGGCCGGCAAGGCGGTGCTGGACGTGGGTTGCGGCGGCGGCATTCTGACCGACTCAATGGCTCGGCGCGGCGCCAGGGTGCTGGGTATC
>JBIKPD010000403.1:0-3593 GCA_044357665.1 Roseateles sp.
ATAAGCCTGGCGGATTGAATCGCTCGCCTGGGTCTTGCTGACAACCAGCAAGGCGACGCTGTCGGTTGGCCTGCCGGCGGCGCGGCATGCCGCCTCTATCCGGGTCAGGGTGTCGTTAAGGTTTTCGGGGATCGTCGCCATAATGGCTTTGGGCTTTCAGGTCTGCGTATGGACATCACACAACTGCTGGCATTTTCGGTCAAGAACAAGGCTTCTGACCTGCATATCTCGGCGGGCTTGCCGCCGATGATTCGTGTCAACGGCGATGTGCGTCGCATCAATGTCGAAGCGCTCGAGCACAAACAGGTGCACGAGATGATTTACGACATCATGAACGATACGCAGCGCAAGCATTACGAAGAGGCGCTGGAAGTCGACTTCTCGTTCGAGATCCAGGGGCTGGCGCGGTTCCGCGTCAATGCCTTTAACCAGAATCGCGGCTCCGGTGCGGTGTTCCGGACCATTCCGTCGAAGATCCTTTCGCTCGAACAATTGAACGCGCCGAAGGTCTTTGGCGAGTTGTCGCTGCGGCCGCGCGGCCTGGTGCTGGTGACGGGGCCCACCGGCTCGGGCAAATCGACCACGCTGGCGGCGATGGTCAACCATCTGAATGAAAACGAGTATGGCCATATCCTGACGATCGAGGATCCGATCGAATTCGTTCATGAATCGAAAAAATGCCTGGTCAATCAGCGCGAGGTCGGGCCGCATACGCTGAGTTTTGCCAACGCCCTGCGTTCGGCCCTGCGTGAAGACCCGGATGCCGTGCTGATCGGCGAGATGCGCGATCTGGAGACGATCCGGTTGGCGCTGACTGCGGCCGAAACCGGGCATCTGGTGTTCGGCACCCTGCACACCAGCAGCGCCGCCAAGACGGTCGACCGTATCGTCGACGTGTTCCCGGCGGCCGAGAAAGAGATGGTGCGCGCGATGGTGTCGGAGTCGCTGGTGGCGGTGATCTCGCAAAGCCTGTGCAAGCTGCAAGATGGGTCGGGGCGGGTTGCAGCGCATGAAATCATGCTGGGCAATTCGGCGATCCGCAACCTGATCCGCGAGAACAAGGTGGCGCAGATGTATTCGGCGATCCAGACGGGCAATAGCCAGGGCATGCAGACGCTCGATCAGAATCTGGCCGAACTGGTCAAGCGCCGGCTGATCAGCGTTGCCGAGGCCAGGAGCAAGGCCAAGTTCCCCGACAACTTTCCGGCCTGAATCCATTCTGCGGCGGCAGGATGAAGCTTGCAGTTTCGGATAGAGTTGCGGCATGAATATTAACGAACGCAACTACGAAACCGTTCCACCCGTAAAGGTGGCCTTCCTTGGTCTCGGTGTGATGGGTGCGCCGATGGCCGGTCATCTGGCCCGCGCCGGCCATCATGTGACTGTCTACAACCGCAGCCCCGAAAAAGCCGCGGCCTGGGTCAAGGCCCATGGTGGCGCCGCTGCCGCGACGCCTGCTGCCGCGGCTGACGGCGCCGACATCGTTTTCGCCTGTGTTGGCAACGACAGCGATCTGCGCTCGGTCGTGCTGGGTGCAACCGGTGCCTTTGCCGGCATGAAGCCGGCTGCCGTGTTTGTCGACCACACGACCGCATCGGCCGAAGTCGCGCGCGAACTGCATGCGGCGGCGCTGGCGCTGGGGCTGAACTTTGTCGACGCACCGGTGTCGGGTGGTCAGGCCGGTGCCGTCAATGGCGCGTTGACCGTCATGTGCGGTGGTGATGCGGCCCCGTTCGCGGCGATCCAGCCGGTGGCGATGGCGTTTTCAAAAGCCGTGACCCTGGTCGGTGAATCGGGTGCAGGCCAATTGGCCAAGATGGTCAACCAGATCTGCATCGCCGGGTTGGTGCAGGGCCTGGCCGAGGCGATCGCCTTTGGTCAGCGGGCAGGCCTGGACATGCGCCAGGTGCTCGACGTGATCGGCAAGGGTGCCGCGCAGAGCTGGCAGCTCGACAACCGTGGCAAGACCATGGTCGCGCAGCAATTTGATTTCGGCTTCGCCGTCGACTGGATGCGCAAGGACCTGGGGCTGGTGCTCGACGAAGCGCGCCGCAATGGCGCGCGTTTGCCTGTGACCGCCCTGGTTGACCAGTTCTATGCCGATCTGCAGGAGCAGGGCGGGCGCCGCTGGGATACTTCGAGCCTGATCAAAAGGCTCGTCTGATCACTTCGCCGGAGCGGGCTTGGGCGCGATGCGCGCGAGCTCTTCCTCGCTGATGATCTCGAAAGCGCGCACTACTTTTTGCACGCCGCCAACGCTGCGAATGATGTCGGCGGCGTGGCCGGCTTCGCGCTCGGTGACGCGGCCCATCAGGAAGACGCTGCCGCGTTCGACCACCACATACAGGGAATTGGTGACCAGATCCTGGGCGTCGATCAGCCTGGCCTTGATCTTGGTGGCGATCAGCAGATCGTTGGAGCGGCTGCTGAGTGAGCTCGCCCCCATCACGGCAGTCTCGTTGAGGACGTTGTTCACGTTCTCGACGCCTTTGGCGATGGCGGTCAAGGCGCTGCGGTCAGCTTCGCTGCTGGCTTCGCCGGTGATCAGCAACAGCCGGTTGTAGCTGTTGACATTGACATGGACGCGGTCGCCGAGCTGTTCGCGGATGCGGGCGCTGGCTTTGAATTCGATGCCTTCGTCCTCCAGCTGGGTGCCGGTCGTACGGCGATCGATCGCCACCAGGGCGCTGCCGACCATCGCGCCACCCATCACCAGCGGCGCACAGGCGCTGCTGACAATCGCGGCCGCCAGGGCGGTCAACAACAAGAGGCAGTTCTGGATGTTTTTCAGTTTCATGGCATTCCCGTTCAGTTGAATCAGGCCGAGGTCAGGCTTCACTGGCACCCAGCAATTGCAGATCGACTGCGTCACATAGGCAATGTGACAGCAGCCGTTGTGCCTCGGCCACGCGGGCAGCGCGGCTGTGCGGCACGAGGATATGGACATCGGTATCAAGCATCAACGCGCGCAGCCCATCATCCTGGCTGCCAGTCAGCGCGATCACACTCATCTCCTGGTCATGGGCGGCTTCAAGCACAGCCGCCCAGTTGGCATGACTCGAGGGTTGGGCTTCGAACAGCAGCAGCAGGTCGCCCGGATGGCCATGAACCTGCACCTGACGCGTCAAGGCTGCCGGTACGCTGCTGCCATTGGCTTTGCCGTCCAGGCTCCAGGCAGCCAGGCCCGGCCGGTCCTGCTCGAAGCGCCCGACCAGCAGCGCGCTCATATAGCTTGCATCGAGTGCCGACAGCCCCTGCCCGCAACACAACACGCAGCCACCGCCGCTGATGCTTTCGACCAGCAGTTGCGCCGCTGCTGCCAGCGGACGGGAAAGCGTCTCCGCCACCTGGTACAGCAGGTCTGCGCTTTCGAAAAATTGCTGTTGGATCCGTTGCTCTAGCATGTGGCCGCATCATAAACCGGTATCAAAAGCGGCTTGCAGCCACTCGACCGCTTTGCCGTCGATGGCGACCACGTCAAAGCGGCAGGGCGGCGGCGAGGCATGGCGCAGCAGGTAATGGCTGGCCGCGTAGATCAGTCGGCGCTGCTTGAACGCCGACACGCTGGCCGCCGCGCCGCCATGCGTGAGGCC
>JBIKPD010000404.1:0-3590 GCA_044357665.1 Roseateles sp.
CAGGATTGCCTGTCGGGCGAACTGCAGCAACGCTTCGGTTTTCAGCGCGAGCCCGGGCAGACGTAAAAAAGCCGGCCTGTCGGGCCGGCTTCGGACATTGCGCCGCGTTTACTTTGCCGCTGGGGCCTTCGGTTCGTCGAACTTGGCGCCGCTGCTGTTGGCCATATAGACCACGGCACGGCCGATTTCGAAGTCGCTGAAGTCGCCGCCACCTTGCGCGGCCATCGCGTTCTTGCCCTTCAGCGCCGAGTTCAGCAGCACTGCATAGCCGGTCTTGTTGCGAGCCACCCAGGCGGCGAGGTCACCGAGCTTGGGTGCGCCGAGTACTCCGGCCGTATGGCAGGCCGTGCATTGAGCCTCGAAGACCTGCTGACCGGTTTTCATCGAAGCCGGGTCAGACAAATCCTTGACTTCTATCCTGCCGACGGGCTGCAGACGCGCAGCAGTCGCCTGTGCTTCCAGCGCTTCGCTGCCAGCGGACGGCTTGCTCTCGGTGGTCACATAGCTGGCCAGCATCACGATCACGATGATCGGCACGACAAAGGCGAACAACACGGCCAAGGCCAGTTGCTTGGGAGTCTTGATCGGCCCTTCGTGCGATTCTTCGTCGTGGGCTTGATTGTGATCTTGGGGTCCGCTCATGAAATCCTCGTAGGCCTTGGCATTGATGTTTGCGATGGAACAAATCGCGCACCCGCCAGAGCGGACCGCAAAGCCGCAGATTATATCTACGCAGCCGCCAAGCATCGGCCGAATGCCCGCCCGCTGCTAGAATGGTTGACGCTGCGCCCGTAGCTCAATGGATAGAGTACTGCCCTCCGAAGGCAGGGGTTGCTGGTTCGAGACCGGCCGGGCGCACCATCAAATGACATAAAAAATCAAGCACTTGGCGAAAATTCCGAGTGCTTTTTTATTGCAGAAAACAGCCCGTACGAAATCCATACGGAAAGTCTGTTTGAACTTTTGCATCGAAAACGGAGGAAGTTTCGGTGGAGAACCGTCCTCTTTGCTGTACCGCCTGCTGCCTCGGTCTGCCGGTGGACTGGGGCACTTGGACGCTGCCGATCTGAACCCTGACTTCGTCGTGCTGATGCTCGGCATCAACAACACCTGGGCGGCGGAAGAACCGGTGGTGGACAGCATCCTGGCCGGTGTGCAAGCGGTGATTGCTTCTGTGCACGAGCGCAAGTCCAGGGCACATATTGTTTTGCAGTCCATCCTGCCCACAAATGATCCGCAGAAAAACCAGACCATCGTGCTGCCTGCCAATGAGCGGCTGCGTTCGATTGCAAGCAATGCCGCAATTGCGGGCTACACCACCTTTTTGGATTTATACCCGGCATTTATCGACGCAAAAAGTCGGCAGATTACGACCTACTTCAATGACGGGTTACATCCGAGTATGGACGGCTATAAGCGGTGGCGGGATCAGCTTGAACCGTTCCTGAAATTGGCCCGTGCCGCGCGCCCAAGCCGATAACTCTTTTTTCAAAAAATTTCGCGAGGTTGGTGTGAGGCTGTCAGCAGATGAATAGGACGAGGGGGGCAAATCGCCCCCTCCTTGTGTCTCTATTCAGCAGGCGCTGCGGCAGGTGCCCGGCTTGCATAAAAATATGCAGCCAGGACCAGGAACAGCAAGCCCTGATCCACTTGTTTATTCGCCAAAGATAGTGTTCCGTGTAGAAATGCCAGGTACAGCCCGCCCAAACCATAGACCAGCCATGCCACAGCAAAGACACCCATGATGGAAGCGCTGTTTTCAGCAGAAATCATCTCGCGCATCTTCCAGAAGGCGTAAGTCAATGCAAACAGCCCGAAGCCGCAAATCGAAAGATTTGCATTGGCCAGCGGTGTTATCGCTTCGGCTGTTGCGCCCATCATGGTGTGATAACTTCCCGGTGCAAATACGAACCACAAGCCGTATACGGCGCCGGCCATGATTTGGAACATCATCAGGTTTTTCTGCTTGGTCATTCAAGTCTCCCTAGTTAATGACGAAGCAGGGTGTACTTCGGTTTTCAACGCATGTCAAGGTAATCTTATTCATGAGGGTCAGGACTCAAGCTTGGATCGCTTTGGAATTGATTTTTTATTCACGTCGAAATTCCCCCCTGAGAGGCGACCCGCTTGCGCGGAATAAATCTAGAAACTGATCAAGAACACTACGGGATGCTCTGCATAACCCCTCACGGCTTGTGCAAGTTCTGCCTCGGGCGGTCTGCGACGTTGCATTTATTGCCAATGGCACGCGCTATTGGCTGCAAAATGCGCCTTGCATCCCAAGGTTTCGCCAATGTCTTGAATTGTCTTAGGCTGGTCGCAGTGCAATACTCGCGCGTCACTGCCCTGACCAACCGCGAAACAACGAGAGGTAAATTCGATGAAACTGCATAGCTCAATTGGACCCAACCCGCATGTGGTGCGCATGTTCTTGGCCGAGAAAGGCATCAATCTGCCGATCGTCACGGTCGACCTGATGGGCGGTGAGAACCGCCGTCCGCCTTACAACACCGCGGTCAATGCTGCGGGCCAAACTCCAGCTCTGGAATTGGACGATGGCCGTTTTATTTGTGAGATCACCGCGATCTGTGAATATCTCGAAGAGATGCAGCCGGCCCCCGTGCTGATCGGCGCTACGCCGGAAGCGCGAGCCGAGACACGCATGTGGACGCGGCGCATCGATCTGAACATCTGCGAGCCCTTGAGCAATGCCTTCCGTGCCGCTGAAGGTCGCAAGCTGTTCGAATCGCGGATCATGCTTGTGGGTCCCGTTGCGGCCGACGAATTGAAGGCTATCGCCAAGGATCGCCTGAGGTGGTTCGGCGACATGATGGGGGATCGTCAGTTCGTCTGTGGCGACCACCTGACCCTTGCCGACATCCTGCTCTATTGCTTCTTGACCTTCGGGGCAATGGTCGGCCAGTCGATCGCCGCAGAGCATCCCTGGACCGCCGCCTGGATCAAGGGCATGGACGCAAGGCCCAGTTCCAAGGCCTGATCGGCGTTGGAAGGGATTGGTCAATCCAAGCCGACCTGCCGCAAGTCTTGTGCGCTGGCGAGGTCGAAGCCCATAGTGGGCGTCCATCGCCCGTATCTACGATGTTGCGGGGCAAGAGTTGCTTCGAGGTGCAATACTTGGCCTTGAACTGCCCGTCCGTCATCAGTGATGGGCCAATCCTGAAAGTGCTGCCATGACTCAAGACCATTCCCACCATGACCATGCCGACGACCACAGCGAACTCGGTGAGATGGACTTGCGCGTGCGTGCACTCGAGACGGTGCTGACCGAGAAGGGCTACATCGATCCGGCCGCGCTTGATGTCTTGATCGACACCTACCAGACCCGCATCGGCCCGCGCAACGGTGCCCGGGTCGTGGCCCGGGCCTGGGCCGACGCTGATTTCAGGGAGTGGCTTTTGCGCGATGCCACGGCGGCCATCGCTTCGCTGGGCTATACCGGCCGTCAGGGCGAACATATGGTGGCGGTGGTCAACACGCCTGAGCAGCACAATATGGTGGTCTGCACCTTGTGCAGTTGCTACCCCTGGCCGGTGCTGGGATTGCCGCCCACTTGGTACAAGAGCGCACCC
>JBIKPD010000111.1:0-11298 GCA_044357665.1 Roseateles sp.
CTACCGCATGATGCGCCCTGGCGAGCCGCCAACCGAAGATGCCGTCGAGGCGCTCTTCAACCGGCTGTTCTACAGCGCCGATACCTACGATCTGTCGCGGGTCGGCCGCATGAAGTTCAATGCGCGCGTCGGGCGTGACACCCCTGAGGGTGCGATGACCTTGTCCAACGAGGACATCCTCGACGTGGTCAAGATCCTGGTCGAGCTGCGCAATGGTCGCGGCGAAGTCGACGACATCGACCACCTTGGCAATCGTCGCGTGCGTTGCGTTGGCGAGCTGGCCGAAAACCAGTACCGCTCGGGCTTGGCACGGATCGAAAAGGCAGTCAAGGAACGCTTGGGCCAGGCTGAAACAGAATCGCTGATGCCGCATGACCTGATCAACTCCAAGCCGATTTCTGCGGCCTTGAAGGAGTTCTTCGGTGCCTCGCAGTTGTCGCAGTTCATGGACCAGACCAACCCCTTGTCCGAGATCACGCACAAGCGTCGCGTTTCGGCTCTTGGCCCTGGTGGTTTGACGCGGGAGCGCGCAGGTTTCGAGGTTCGCGACGTGCATCCGACCCATTACGGTCGTGTCTGCCCGATCGAGACGCCTGAAGGTCCGAATATCGGACTGATCAACTCGCTCGCGCTGTATGCTCAGCTGAACGAATATGGCTTCCTGGAAACACCTTACCGTCGCGTCGTCGAAGGCAAGGTCACGACCCAGATCGACTATTTGTCCGCCATCGAAGAAGGCAAGTACGTCATTGCCCAGGCCAATGCCTCGTTGAACCCGGCAGGCGAACTGGTCGATGAGTTGGTGTCAGCGCGCGAGAACGGTGAGTCGGTACTGACATCTCCCGAGCGGATCCAGTACATGGACGTGGCGCCGACACAGATCGTGTCGGTTGCTGCTTCTTTGGTGCCTTTCCTCGAGCATGACGATGCCAACCGCGCCTTGATGGGCGCGAACATGCAGCGTCAGGCCGTGCCGATTTTGCGTCCTGAAAAGGCCATGGTTGGCACCGGTGTCGAACGCGTGGCAGCCAAGGACTCGGGCACTGTTGTGGCTGCGCGCCGCGGCGGCATCGTCGATTATGTCGACACGAATCGCATCGTGATTCGCGTCAACGACAACGAGACCGTGGCTGGCGAGGTCGGTGTCGACATCTACAACCTGATCAAGTATCAGCGTTCGAACCAGAACACCAACATCCATCAGCGCCCGATCGTGCGCCGTGGCGACAAGGTGGCCGCCGAAGACATCATTGCCGATGGCGCGTCCACCGACATCGGTGAATTGGCGCTGGGCCAGAACATGTTGGTTGCCTTCATGCCCTGGAACGGCTACAACTTCGAGGATTCGATCTTGATCTCGGAGCGCGTCGTCGCTGAAGACCGCTACACCTCGATCCACATCGAGGAACTGGTCGTCAACGCACGCGATACCAAGCTGGGCAGCGAAGACATCACCCGCGACATTCCGAACTTGTCCGAGCAGCAACTGGGTCGTCTGGATGAGTCGGGCATTGTCTATGTCGGCGCCGAAGTCGGCCCAGGCGATGTGCTGGTGGGCAAGGTCACGCCCAAGGGCGAGACCACGCTGACACCTGAAGAAAAACTGCTGCGGGCGATCTTCGGCGAGAAGGCATCGGATGTGAAGGACACATCGCTGCGGGTCGATCAGGGCACCAGTGGCACGGTCATCGACGTGCAGGTGTTCACCCGTGAAGGCATTCAGCGCGACAAGCGTGCCCAGCAGATCATCGACGATGAGCTGAAGCGTTATCGCCTTGACCTGAACGACCAACTACGCATCGTCGAGGCTGACGCTTTTGACCGGATCGAAAAACTACTGGTCGGCAAGGTCGCCAATGGCGGCCCGAAGAAAATCAGCAAGGGCACGGTCATCGACAAGGCCTATCTGGCTGAAGTCGAGAAGTTCCATTGGTTCGACATCCGTCCTGCAGAGGACGATCTTGCGAATCAATTGGAATCGATCAAGAACTCGCTCGAGCAGACCCGTCATAGCTTCGACCTCGCTTTTGAAGAAAAGCGCAAGAAACTGACCCAAGGTGACGAGCTGCCTGCCGGCGTGCTGAAGATGGTCAAGGTCTACCTTGCCGTCAAGCGCCGCTTGCAGCCAGGCGACAAGATGGCCGGTCGCCATGGCAACAAGGGTGTGGTGTCGAAGATCGTTCCGGTCGAAGACATGCCTTATATGGCCGACGGCACGACGGTCGACATTGTGCTGAATCCGCTTGGCGTGCCGTCGCGGATGAACGTTGGTCAGGTGCTGGAAGTGCATCTGGGTTGGGCCGGCAAGGGCATCGGCCAGCGCATCGGCGATATGTTGCAGCAGCAGACTCGCGTGGCCGAGCTCCGCAAGTTCTTCGACCAGTTGTACAACCAGTCCGGTGGCAAGCAGGAGCATCTTGACGACCTGAGTGATGATGAAGTCGTCGAAATGGCGAGCAACCTGACCAAGGGTGTGCCTTTCGCGACGCCCGTGTTCGACGGCGCCACCGAAGAGGAAATCCGCGCCATGCTGAAGTTGGCATATCCGGATGACATCGCCGCCAAGCGCGGGCTGACGCCGGCGCGGACCCAGGCTTATTTGTCTGATGGCCGCAGCGGTGAAGCGTTCGAGCGTCCGACCACGGTCGGTTACATGCATGTACTGAAGTTGCACCATCTGGTCGACGACAAGATGCATGCCCGCTCGACCGGACCTTACTCGTTGGTGACCCAGCAGCCGCTGGGTGGCAAGGCGCAGTTCGGTGGACAGCGCTTCGGCGAGATGGAGGTGTGGGCGCTGGAAGCTTATGGCGCCTCTTACATCCTGCAGGAAATGCTGACTGTCAAGTCAGATGATGTGAACGGACGGACCAAGGTCTACGAGAGCATCGTCAAGGGGGAGCACACGATTGAAGCCGGCATGCCGGAATCCTTCAACGTGCTGGTCAAGGAAATCCGTTCGCTCGGTATCGATATTGAGTTGGAGAGAAATTAAGGGCTTTGCCGGACATCGCGTCCGCTGCGCCAGAAGCGCCGCGACGCCTTGTCCTCAACTGATCATGATTTTTCAAACCCAACATCACACAAGGAGTTATGCATGAAAGGCTTGCTGGACCTTTTCAAGCAGTTCACACCCGACGAACATTTCGACGCGATCAAGATCGGGCTAGCTTCGCCCGAAAAGATCCGCTCGTGGTCATTTGGCGAGGTGAAGAAACCTGAGACGATCAACTACCGCACGTTCAAGCCAGAACGTGATGGCCTGTTTTGCGCCAAGATTTTTGGCCCGATCAAGGATTACGAATGCCTCTGCGGCAAATACAAGCGTCTCAAACATCGCGGCGTGATCTGCGAAAAATGCGGCGTTGAAGTCACGCAGACCAAGGTGCGGCGTGATCGCATGGGTCATATCGACCTGGCGGCACCCTGTGCGCATATCTGGTTCCTGAAGTCCCTGCCATCGCGCCTGGGATTGGTGCTGGATATGACCTTGCGCGACATCGAACGCGTGCTGTACTTCGAAGCCTATGTGGTTGTCGATTCAGGCATGACGCCGTTGAAGCGATTCACCATCATGACCGAGGATGACTACGACGCCAAGCGCATCGAGTTTGGTGATGAATTCACCGCCTTGATGGGCGCTGAAGGCATCAAGCGCTTGCTCGAGGAGATGGATCTCGACGTCGAGATCGATCGCCTGCGCAACGACATGACCGGCTCCGAGCTGAAGGTCAAGAAGAATTCCAAGCGCCTCAAGGTCATGGAAGCCTTCAAGAAGACCGGCACCCGGCCGAACTGGATGGTGCTTGACGTGCTGCCGGTGTTGCCGCCGGACCTGCGTCCGCTGGTGCCGCTGGACGGCGGACGTTTCGCTACGTCCGACCTGAACGATCTGTATCGCCGGGTCATCAACCGCAACAACCGGCTTGGCCGTTTGCTGGAGTTGAAGGCGCCTGAAATCATCGTGCGCAATGAAAAGCGCATGCTGCAGGAAGCCGTCGATTCGCTGCTCGACAATGGTCGTCGCGGCAAGGCGATGACCGGCGCCAACAAGCGTGCGCTCAAGTCGCTGGCCGACATGATCAAGGGCAAGAGCGGTCGTTTCCGCCAGAATTTGCTCGGCAAGCGGGTTGACTATTCGGGCCGTTCGGTGATCGTGGTGGGCCCGACGCTGAAGCTGCATCAATGCGGCCTGCCCAAGTTGATGGCTCTGGAGTTGTTCAAGCCATTCATCTTCTCGCGACTCGAAGCCATGGGCATCGCGACGACGATCAAGGCGGCCAAGAAGGAAGTCGAAGCTGGTACGCCCGTCGTATGGGACATCCTTGAAGAGGTCATCAAGGAGCATCCGGTTCTGTTGAATCGGGCACCAACCCTGCACCGTTTGGGCATCCAGGCGTTTGAGCCGGTATTGATTGAAGGCAAGGCAATCCAGTTGCATCCACTGGTCTGCGCCGCCTTCAACGCCGACTTTGACGGTGACCAGATGGCTGTGCACATCCCGCTGTCGATCGAAGCGCAGATGGAAGCCCGCACTTTGATGCTGGCCTCGAACAACGTGCTGTTCCCGGCTTCGGGTGAGCCGTCGATCGTGCCTTCGCAGGACGTGGTGCTGGGCCTTTATTACGCCACCCGCGAACGCATCAATGGCCGCGGCGAAGGCATGATCTTTGCCAACATCAGCGAAATGCTGCGTGCCCTCGAGAACGGTGTGGTCGAGGTCACAGCGCGGATCAGTGTTCGTCTGACCCAATTCAGCAAGGGTGCTGAAGAGGGCGAATGGATTCCTGAGACGACGCTGGTGAGCACGACCGTCGGTCGTGCCTTGCTCTCCGAGATTCTGCCCAAGGGCCTGCCCTTCTCGAATATCGACAAGGCATTGAAGAAGAAAGAAATTTCGCGCTTGATCAACACTTCCTTCCGCAAATGCGGTTTGAAGGAAACCGTTGTGCTGGCTGACAAGCTGTTGCAAGCCGGTTTCAAGCTGGCCACGCGTGCCGGTATCTCGATCTGCATCGACGACATGTTGGTGCCGTTGGAAAAACATGTCCTGATCGAGAATGCCGAAAACGAAGTCAAGGAAATCGAGCAGCAATATGTCTCGGGCCTGGTGACCTCTGGCGAGCGTTACAACAAGGTGGTCGACATCTGGGGCAAGACCGGCGACGAAGTCGGCAAGGTCATGATGAGCCAGTTGTCCAAGCAGAAGACGATTGACCGGCATGGCAAGGAAGTGGACCAGGAGTCGTTCAACTCCATCTACATGATGGCTGACTCCGGGGCCCGTGGTTCGGCAGCGCAGATCCGCCAACTCGCAGGTATGCGCGGCTTGATGGCCAAGCCAGATGGCTCGATCATCGAAACGCCGATCACCGCGAACTTCCGCGAAGGTCTGAACGTGCTGCAGTACTTCATTTCCACCCACGGTGCTCGAAAGGGCCTGGCGGATACGGCGTTGAAGACGGCAAATTCGGGCTATCTGACGCGTCGTCTGGTCGATGTGACGCAGGATCTGGTTGTGATCGAGGAAGATTGCGGCACTGATAACGGCATGGCGATGCGCGCCCTGGTCGAAGGCGGTGAAGTGATCGAGTCGATGCGTGACCGCATTCTCGGCCGCGTTACTGCGATCGATGTGCTGCACCCGGAAACGCAATCGGTCGTCTTGTCTGCCGGCAGCATGCTGGACGAAGACACGCTGGATATGCTTGAGCAAGCCGGTGTCGACGAGGTCAAGGTGCGTACACCGCTGACCTGCGCGACGCGCTTCGGCCTTTGCGCCAAGTGCTACGGGCGTGATCTGGGTCGAGGTGGTCAGGTCAATATCGGTGAAGCTGTCGGCGTCATCGCCGCGCAGTCGATCGGCGAGCCTGGTACACAGTTGACGATGCGGACCTTCCACATCGGCGGCGCGGCTTCGCGAGCAGCGGTGGCTTCGAGCGTCGATGCCAAGTCTGACGGCATCATCGGATTCAATGCCACGATGCGCTATGTGACGAATGGCAAGGGCGAGTTGGTGGTGATTTCCAGGTCCGGCGAAATCGTCATTGCCGATCCTCATGGCCGTGAGCGTGAACGCCATAAAGTGCCTTACGGTGCGATTCTCAGCATCAAGATCGATCAGGTCATCAAGGCCGGCACGATCCTGGCCAATTGGGATCCATTGACCCGACCGATCATTACCGAATTTGCCGGACAGGCGAAATTCGAGAATGTTGAAGAAGGGGTAACGGTTGCCAAGCAGGTCGATGAAGTGACCGGGCTTTCTACGTTGGTCGTGATCGATCCGAAGCGCCGCGGCGCTGCCAAGGTCATCCGTCCGCAGGTCAAGCTTCTTGATGCGCAGGGCAACGAAGTGAAGATCCCGGGTACTGAGCATTCGGTGACGATCGGATTTCCGATTGGCTCCTTGGTTCAGGTGCGCGACGGACAGTCACTTGCCCCAGGTGAAGTTCTTGCACGGATCCCGATGGAAGGCCAGAAGACTCGCGATATTACCGGCGGTCTGCCGCGTGTGGCCGAGCTCTTCGAAGCGCGTTCACCCAAGGATGTCGGTGTCCTGGCCGAGATGACCGGTACGGTCTCTTTCGGCAAGGAGACCAAGGGCAAGAATCGCCTTGAGATCACCGATCCGGATGGCAAGAAGCATGAAGAACTGGTGCCCAAGGAGAAGAATATCCTTGTGCATGAGGGCCAGGTGGTCAACCGCGGTGAATTGATCGTGGACGGCTCGGCTGACCCGCAGGACATTCTGCGTCTGTTGGGCATCGAAGAGTTGGCGCGCTATATCGTCGACGAGGTGCAGGACGTGTACCGCTTGCAAGGTGTGAAGATCAACGACAAACACATCGAGGTGATCGTTCGCCAGATGCTGCGTCGTGTGCAGATCACCAATTCAGGCGACTCGAACTACATCATCAACGAGCAGGTCGAACGCTCTGAATTGCTCGATACCAACGATCGTCTGCGTAAAGAGGGCAAGGTCATTGCTACTCATGTCGACGTGTTGATGGGTATCACCAAGGCCTCGTTGTCGACTGACTCCTTCATCTCTGCGGCTTCCTTCCAGGAAACGACGCGTGTGCTCACCGAAGCTGCCATCATGGGCAAGCGCGACGAGCTGCGCGGCTTGAAGGAAAACGTCATCGTTGGCCGTCTGATCCCTGCAGGTACAGGCATGGCATTCCACCGTGCCCGTCTGGCCAAGGAAAAGATGGACGACGTCGAACGCCGTGCAATTGCTTTGCAGGAGGCCGAGGAACTGGCGTCTGCACAGCTTGCCAGCATCGATGCGCATGGCGAAGAGCAAGCCGGATAAGACCGGATGCTCCAAGCCAAAAGCCGCCTTCGGGCGGCTTTTTAAATGTGCGCCCAGCATGGGCGCACACCTGCGGGTGCAAGTCCCGCCGTGAGTTGATCACAACGAACGAAGTGAAGCGCAACTGCATGAGGGTGACCGAGTGTGGGAAGGAAGCGCGGATCGTAAATCGCGAGCCGATGTACAAAAATCGCATAGAAGGCGCTGCCAAGCAGGGCGAGCGGGCATGAAACCGCAAAGCTCTCGTGATCAAGGCGAAGTGGCGTAAATGCGGCGGTTGTGCGATGAAGGTGTGCGTTCTTACCTGGGGAGATCTCGCCTTGTGGGTGAAAGCCCGACGGCTTTGCCGGAGCGAGAAGTCAGCAGAGGTCGTAGTAGTTCGAGTCGGGAGCCGCTGAGGCGAAACCAAAAGGGCGAAGGACCAAACGAGAGTAAGTGACTGAAGACATGCAAAGCTGCAAGGTCATGCGTCAGATGCCGGGGGAACCCGGGCGGGCAGGCAGGCGGCACGGTGAAGCCGGGCCACAGACTGCCAGTGACGAAACCGGAGGTACGTTGCATGAGCATCCGGGCACAGGGTTGGCAAAGTCGAGGGCAGGCACGGGTGGTCTGCTGGAGGCGGCGCTGACGAGACACAACCTGTTGACGGCGTTCAAGCGGGTCAAGGCCAACAAAGGCGCAGCCGGGGTGGATGGGCTCGACATTGAGCAAACCGCCCAAATGCTGCGCACGAGTTGGCTGGACATTCGCGAAGAACTGCTGACAGGGCGGTACCGGCCCAGTCCGGTGCGCAAGGTGATGATTCCCAAACCGGACGGCAGCCAGCGCGAGCTGGGCATCCCGACGGTGCTGGATCGTCTGATCCAGCAAGCATTGTTACAAGTGCTGCAACCCCTGATCGATCCAAGCTTTAGCCAAAGCAGCCATGGGTTTCGTCCCGGACGGCGGGCGCACGATGCGGTGAAAGCCGCACGTGCGTACGTCCAATCGGGCAAGCGCGTGGTGGTGGACGTGGACCTGGCCAAATTCTTTGACCGGGTCGACCACGACATCCTGATCGAGCGACTGAGAAGGCGCGTCGATGATGCGGGAGTGATCCGGCTGATTCGGGCGTACCTCAACGCGGGCATCATGGAAGGCGGGGTGCTGAGCCAGCGTCAATTAGGAACGCCACAAGGCGGTCCTCTGAGTCCGCTGCTGGCCAACGTGCTGCTTGACGAAGTGGACAAGGCGCTGGAGGCGCGAGGCTACAGCTTCGCGCGCTACGCCGATGACTGCAACGTCTACGTGGGCAGCAAGAAGGCCGGTGAGCGGGTGATGGCGCTGCTCAGGAAGCTGTATGCGGGCTTGAAGCTTCAGATCAATGAAGCCAAGAGTGCCGTGGAGGGTGCCTTCGGGCGCAAGTTCCTGGGATACGAGCTGTGGGTAGCCAAGGGCGGTGAAGTGAAGTGGGCAGTGGCCAATAAGCCGCTGCAAAACTTCAAAGCTCGAATCCGGCAACTCACACGCCGCTCGGGAGGGCGCAGCATGGAGCAAGTGGTAGAAAAGCTGAGGCGCTACATGTTGGGCTGGAAGGGGTACTTCGGGCTGGCGCAAACACCAAAAGTCTGGCGAAAGCTGGACGAGGGGCTGCGTCACCGCCTGAGGGCCATCCAGCTCAAGCAATGGAAAAGGCCGCGGACGATTTACCGGGAACTCAAGGCACGGGGAGCATCGGACGCTGTGGCCAAGCGAGTGGCGGGCAATAGCCGCCGCTGGTGGCGCAACAGCGACGGATTGATCAAGACGGTGCTGACGATTGCCTACTTTGACCGGATGGGATTACCAAGACTGTCATGACCTCAAACTCTCGAACCGCCGGGTGCGGACCCGCATGCCCGGTGGTGTGGCAGGGGCGGCTGCGATCATCGTGGCCCCCCTATGCCGATTGGCGCCGGCAAGTTGTTCCAACCTGCCGGCGTGACGATTTGCAGTCCCAGGACCCTTGCCCTTTTGGCCAGCGCCAGCACTGCCCGATCGCGGGAAAATAGCCAGCAAGCGCCGGCAGAGGGCCAGATCGATGAATTTCTGATCGTCCTTGTCGCGGCAGTGCAGGCGCAAGGCCGGCAGGGGTTCTGCCGCGATCATCGTGCACTGTTGCGCGAAGGTCTCTTCGATCAAGCACAGATCCGGCTTGTAACTGGCCGCAATACCCCTGGCGAGCACATGCCGCAACTCATCAAGCATGGCCGGTCTGCCGATCCACCTCAAGCGGCCAGCAGTGATGGCCTGCACCAGGGGCTCGACCATGGGATCCTTGAACACAAGCCAGTCCATCACGACCTGGGTGTCGATCACGATGGCACATACGGGTAGCGCTGGCGCTTCGAGAATTGTGGAACTGGACATCGACTAGCCTCCGGCAGGCGCGCAGCATAGCGGTTTATGCCGGGCATTGACGTCAAAGTCAGGTCCTTGATTGGCCGCCGCTCACAAACTCTTGTGCAGCGATCAATTTATCGCCTACAATCATCGGCTCTCCAGCAGGTCTTGCTGCGTCTTCTCATGCGCAGACGAAACGCTGTGCACTGAATTGCCATGTTGAAGCGGTGCCGATCAAGCGCCGCCCACAAGGGCTTAACCGATGCCAGGGTTTGTGCTCATCCTGAGCCATGCTGTAGAAGAATGTGACTTCAAACGGGAACAAGTTACTTATGCCAACCATTAATCAGCTCGTGCGCCACGGTCGACAGACCGAGGTCACGAAATCAAAGTCGCCAGCGATGCAGGGTTGTCCCCAGCGTCGCGGGGTATGCACTCGCGTGTACACGACCACTCCAAAGAAGCCTAACTCAGCGCTCCGTAAGGTCGCCAAGGTTCGCTTGACGAATGGTTTCGAGGTCATCTCCTACATTGGCGGCGAAGGCCACAATCTCCAGGAACACAGCGTTGTGCTGGTTCGCGGCGGACGGGTCAAGGACTTGCCGGGTGTGCGTTATCACATCGTGCGCGGCTCGCTTGACCTGCAAGGCGTCAAGGATCGCAAGCAGTCGCGTTCCAAGTACGGCGCCAAGCGTCCGAAGAAGAAATAAATCGTCATAACGGCCCGGCCTCTGCTGGTGCCAGATTGTTTGCGGTTCGTGTCAGCTAAAAGCTTGACAGCGGCCGAGTAAGTGGACGGCCCTCAATGTAGTGGTCATCCGAAGGTGCAGACCTCACGGTCAGGCACCAACTGAAGCTAAAGGAAATTTCATGCCACGTCGTCGCGAAGTACCCAAACGCGAGATCCTGCCCGATCCGAAGTTCGGAAACGTAGATCTGTCCAAATTCATGAATGTCATCATGGAGTCCGGCAAGAAAGCGATTGCCGAGCGCATCATCTATGGTGCCCTCGAACAAGTCGAAAAGAAGATCGGCAAAGATCCGCTGGAAGTGTTCATGGTTGCCCTGAACAACGTCAAGCCTATGGTCGAAGTCAAGTCACGCCGCGTCGGCGGTGCGAACTACCAAGTTCCCGTGGAAGTTCGTCCCGTCCGTCGTATGGCGCTGGCCATGCGTTGGCTCAAGGAATCGGCACGCAAGCGTGGCGAGAAGTCGATGTCGCAGCGTCTGGCGAATGAATTGATGGAAGCAGCCGAAGGTCGCGGCGGCGCCATGAAGAAGCGTGACGAAGTGCACCGCATGGCAGAAGCCAACAAGGCTTTTTCGCACTTCCGCTTCTAAATTTCCTCGATACAGCCGCCTCGGGTTTCTACTGACCCGCTGGCGGCTCCTTCCTTTCTGGAGTGACATCATGGCACGCAAGACCCCCATCGATCGCTATCGCAATATCGGTATTTCAGCGCATATCGATGCTGGCAAGACGACGACGACCGAACGCATCCTGTTCTATACCGGTGTGAATCACAAGATCGGTGAAGTCCATGATGGCGCAGCCACCATGGACTGGATGGAGCAGGAGCAGGAGCGCGGCATCACGATCACGTCGGCTGCCACCACCT
>JBIKPD010000084.1:0-12533 GCA_044357665.1 Roseateles sp.
AGGTGCCGGCAGCGGATAACTCGGCAATGGACGGCTACGCGCTGCGCGCCTGTGACCTCAGCGCCACCGCAGACACCCGCTTGCAGATCGCCGGCACCAGCCTGGCGGGCAGCGCGCCCAGCCGCCTGGTGCAGCCAGGACATTGCCAGCGCATCATGACCGGCGCCTTGATGCCGGCAGGCCTCGACACCGTGGTGCCGCAAGAGTTCATCCGCCTCGAAGGCGAGACTGTGATCATTCCGCCAGGCCTGCTGCGCACCGGCGACAACCGCCGCCTCGCCGGCGAAGACCTGGCGCTGGGCCAGGTGGCGCTGAGCGCAGGCCGTATTCTCAAGCCTGCCGACCTGGGCTTGCTAGCCTCACTGGGTCTGGCAGAAGTGCCGGTCTGGCGCAAGCTGCGCGTAGCGATTCTTTCGAGCGGCGACGAATTGCGTTCGGTCGGCGAGCCACTGCCTCCCGGCTGCGTCTACGACAGCAACCGCTACACGATGTGGGCGATGCTGCAAAGGCTCGGCGTCGAAATCATCGATCTGGGCATCATTCGCGACGACAAAGCAGCGCTGCGCGAAGCCTTCGGCCGTGCCGCGCGCGAGGCCGATGCGGTGATCAGTTCGGGCGGCGTCAGTGTCGGCGAGGCCGACCATACCAAGGGCGTGATGGCGGAGCTCGGCGAAGTGCTGTTCTGGAAGATCGCGATGCGACCCGGCAGGCCGATGGCGATCGGTCGCATCCGCAATGCTGACCATCAAGCGATCCTGTTCGGGCTGCCCGGCAACCCGGTCGCCGTGATGGTGACCTTTTATGCCTTCGTGCGCGAAGCGCTGCTGGCGATGAGCGGGGCCAGCCCGGCACCGCTGCCGATGCTGCGCGCCGCCAGCCTGCAGCCGCTACGCAAGAAGCCCGGCCGCACCGAATACCAGCGCGGCATTGTCAGCCGCGGCGGCGATGGGCGATGGCAGGTCGAAATCACCGGCAACCAGGGCTCGGGCATCCTCTCCAGCATGAGCCAGGCCAACGGCCTGGTCGTGCTCGGCCATCAGCAGGGCAATGTCGCGGTTGGGGAGTTGATCGACGTGTTGCCGTTTGACGGGCTGATCTAGGAATTCTCAGCCGTCGCGAAGCGCACAAGCCGCTGTCGCCGGGCAAAAAACTCAGGCCGGCAACTCGGCCAGCAAGCGCGCGGGCTCGGGTTCGCTGTCAAAGCGCTCCTGGCCGCTATAGCAGATGAAATGGCGGTTCTTGGCGCGGCCGATCAGGGTCAGGCCAAGCTCGCAGGCCAGTCCATGGCCCATCTGCGTAATGCCGTTGCGCGAGACGACGATCGGCACCCCCATCTGCGCCGACTTCATCACCATTTCGCTGGTCAGACGACCGGTGGTGTAGAAGCATTTGTCAGCGCCTTCGACGCCGTTCATCCACATCCAGCCGGCAATGCTGTCGATCGCGTTGTGTCGGCCGACATCTTCCACATGGACCAGCAGTTCGGCCCCGCGAAACAGCGCGCAGCCATGGACCGAGCCGGCTTTTTTGTAAACGCTGTCCTGATGGCGCATCTGCTCGAGCATCGAATACAGCGTCGATTGGCGCAGCCTGGCGTTGGCCGCGTCGGGCAGCTTGACGCTGGCCACATCGTCCATCAGCGCGCCGAACACCGTGCCCTGACCGCAACCGGTGGTGACGGTTCGCTGCGCGGTCTTTTCTTCGATCCTGGCAATGCCTGAGCGCGTGCGAACTGCCGCAGCGCTGACCTCCCAATCGACCGTGATCGATTCCACCTCGGCCACATGGTTGACCAGCCGCTGGTTGCGCAAATAGCCCAGCACCAGCAGCTCGGGCGCCACGCCCAGCGTCATCAAGGTCACCAGTTCGCGCTTGTCGACAAACAGCGTCAGCGGCCGCTCGGCCGGAATGTTCATGCTGCGGCTGCGCCCGAACTCGTCGAGCACCACCACCTCATGGGTCAGCACGGCCTGGCAATGAGTCAGATGCGGCAACGCTGCGCCGGGAATGCCCTGCTGGCTCATAGGTCCGAATTCAGTTGCTGCAGCTCTTCCAGCGTATTGGCATTGGCGAAAGCCTGGCCATCGTCGAAAGGCACCAGCACGCAGCGATGCATGGCGGTCCATTTGTCGATCTTGCGCTGGCCGCTCTGGGTAAAGCGCACCAGGCTTTCGATCAACTCGGACTTCATCAGACAGAACACCGGCTGGACCTGCAGGCGCGGCGCGTCGCCCTGCATTTCGTAAGTGGCTACCATCGCGATCTCGGCGTCTTCAGCGATCAAGGCCTGCGCCAGGCGCTGCACCAGATCATCCGGAAAGTTCGGTGAATCGCAGGGCACGGTGACCAGATAAGGCGTTTCACAATGCTCGAGTCCGGTCAGAAAACCGGCCAGCGGCCCGGCGTAATCGGCCAGCGTATCGGGCCAGACCGGCACGCCCATCGACTCATAGGCACCGAGGTTGCGGTTCGCATTGATCAACAAGCTGCCCACCTGTCCGCCCAGACGCAGCAAGGCATGCATTGCCAGCGAGATGCCTTGATGGTTCTGCAGGCCTTTGTCGACCCCGCCCATGCGGCTGCCTCGGCCGCCGGCCAGGATCAGTCCGGTGATGGATTCAATTTGGATCATGCTCGATTCTCGCCGCAATGCGGCAGCAAATCAGCGCTGGGCGTTCGGAAAGAACAATTGCTCGCCGCCAATCTTGTAGCTGGCAATCACTGCCTGACCCTCAGGCGATACGACCCAATCCGAAAAGGCCTGGGCCAGCGCGGTCTTGGTATGCGGATGCCGGGCCGGATTGACGACGATGACGCCATATTGATTGAACAGCTTGTTGTCGCCTTCCAGCAGCACCGCCAGCTTGCCGCGATTCTTGAACGACAACCAGGTGCCACGATCGGTCAGCACATAAGCATCGGTGCTGGCAGCGATATTCAAGGCTGGGCCCATGCCGCAGCCGCAAGCACGGTAGTCGATCGACAGGTCGGGCGTCTTGGCCGCAGGGTTGTCGATGCCAGCGGTTTTCCAGAAGCGCAATTCGGCCGCATGGGTGCCGCTCTTGTCACCCCTGGAGACAAAAACCTGCCCGGAAGCCGCCAATTTCTTCAAGCCGACGACCAGATCACGGCCGCGTATACCTGCAGGATCGGCAGCCGGGCCGACCAGCACGAAATCGTTGAACATCACCGCCCGGCGCGCCAGACCGAAGCCTTCAGCGACGAGCTTTTCTTCGGCAACCTGGTCATGCACGAACAGCACATCGGCATCGCCACGCCGGCCCATATCGAGCGCCTGTCCGGTGCCCTGCGCCACCACCCTGACTTCGATGCCCCGGGCCTTGTTAAAAGCGGGCAGCAAATGGGCAAACAGCCCCGATTGCTCGGTGCTGGTGGTCGACGCCATCATGATCGTCTTGTCCTGGGCCAAAGCCGGCAGACTCAGCCAAGGTGCGAGGCAAAGTGCCAGCAGCGCCAGCCGTTTCAATGCGATTGATTTCATTCCTGACTCCATTTCAGTTGTCCTTTCAAAAACAGCGCAGCGCTATCCCCGACCGGCTCGCTGAAGAAGCGGGCAGTCGGCAAATCAGCAATTATTTTCCCATGTTCGAGGTAGACCACGCGGCTGGCCAGGCGTTTGGCCTGGCCGAGATTGTGCGTACTCATGACCAGGGTCATACCGGAGGCCTTGAAGCCGGCCAGCAAGGCTTCGATGTCCTTCTTGGCCGTGGGGTCGAGATTGGCAGTCGGTTCATCAAGGAACAGCAAGGCCGGCCGCGTCGCCCAAGCCCGCGCCAGCGCCAGCCGCTGCTGCTCGCCGCCCGACAAGGCGCGCGCCGGGCGGTCCCGCAAGGCCGTCAGCCCCGCCAGTTGCAGCGCCTGCATCGCCATCGCGGGCCGCGATGCTGCCGGCACCTTGGCCAGCCAGAGCGCCAGGCGCAGGTTGTTCCAGACCGAAAGGCGCAGCATGAACGGGCGCTGGAACACCATCACCTGCCTGGCAGCGCTGACGAACCGCTGACCTGAATGGCCGGGCAGCAAACCGTGCAAGGCCTGCAGCAAAGTGGTCTTGCCCGAGCCATTGGCCCCGATCAGCGCAATGAAGTCGCCCTGATTGACTTGCAGATTGACATCACGCAGCGCAGTGACGGCGCCGAATTTGACACCCAGCCCCGACAAGCTGATCAGCAACCCTGTTTCGCTCATCACCTGGCCCCTGCCGCATCGGCGCGCTGCGCACCCTGGCTCAACGCGATCGCCAGATTGACCAGACCAACCAGGGCCAGCAAGACCAGGCCCAGCGCCAAGGCCAGCGGCAGATCCCCCTTGCTGGTCTCAAGTGCGATGGTGGTGGTGATGACCCGCGTCACCCCGTCGATATTGCCGCCGACGATCATCACCGCCCCGACTTCCGACACCGCGCGGCCGAAGGCGGTCAGCAAAATCGTAGCCACGGCCCAGCGCTCGTGCAGCAACATCAGCAAAGCGCTGACGATTGGCCGCGCACCCATCGAACGCAGTTGATCGCCGCCATCGCGCAGGCTGTCGCGTATCAGTTGGCGCGACAGCGCCGCCACCACCGGCAGCACCAGCATCGTCTGCGCGATCACCATCGCGCCGGGTGTAAAAAGAATGCCCCAGGAACCGAGCGGCCCGCTGCGCGACAGCAGCAGATAAACCACCAATCCCACCACCACCGAAGGCAGGGCCAGCAAGGTGTTGAGCAGGACCACCAGCGCCCGGTGACCGGGCATCCGGGTGACCGCCAGCCAGGCACCCAGCGAAAGGCCGAAACCGGCCGCGATCAGGCAGGCTGCGCCGCTGACCGACAGGGACAGCTCAACGGTGCGCAGCAGCACGGGGTCTGCATCGAGCACCAGCGAAATCGCGGTGCTCAGACTTTCAGCAAAGGCGTTCAAAGTGGGGCTGTTGGCAATGGGTCTGCAGTATCACATCAAGGCAGCCAGCGGCAGGTTCAGCAGCAGGTTCTGCGGCTTCAGCCTGAGCGTCTGCTCAGCGTTCATGGCCAGCCCGAGGTAGACCGGTTTGGCCTTGCCTCCTGCAGTCATCACCGGGTTGAGTTCGGCAGCGTCGTCAAATTCAAGCCGGAACAGGCTGATCAAGCGCTGCATGCGTTCGGCATCGACCGCTCGGTCTTCGTAGAGATCATTGAGCAGTCGCATCGCATCGACATCAAGGCCGACATGCCAGCGCCAAGCAGGGTCGTCGATCTGCTGCAGCGGTGTGATCTTGACCTTGCAGCCAAGGAAATGGCGGATCCAGACTTCCATCACCCGCGACAACGCCTTCAGCCCGGACTGGCTGCGGATCAGCGTGAAGCTCAGGCCATGGCCGAGGTCGTTGCTGATTTCATGTGTCAGGTCGAGCGCGAACAAATGGCGTCCGCTGCGCTGCCAGTAATCGCTGGCGTTCTCGGGAGTCAGCACCGCCATCTCGACCTTGCGCAGCGGCGCCTGGGCCTGCAGCAGCAGACGGCCGATGCTGCCCAGGCCGGCGGTTTCCTGCAGCAGGTCGACAGCTTCGAGGTCGGCGCAGAGCAAGCGGCCTTCGGTCAGCGTCAGCCGCTGCGGCCGGAACAGCATCTCGGCGGCGCGCGCCTGAAAGGCATCATCGCAAGCGTCGAGCAGATGGCGCAGGATAGCCTGCACGATTGCGTCGATGAACAGCGGCGGCACGTCGATGCGCTGGCTGCGCATCAGGCCGAGGTAATAGGCCTCCAGCGAGCCGGCCGCCAGCAGAGCGTCGCGGAAAGCCAGGAACATGGCGTAATTGGCACGCGCATCCGCATCTTTCAAGGCGCGCAGTTGTTTGGCGCTGACTGCGCTGGCGGGTGCCGCCCGCAGCAATTGGTGCAAGGCGATTTCGGCCCGGCAGGATTCGGGCAGCAAAGCCAGTTCAGGCAAATCCAGGAACAGGCCCAGATAGGCTTCGGTCGGCTTCAGCCAGCCCTGCTCGGTCTGCTCCAGATGGACATAGCCGCAGGCCGGCCAGAAGTCACTCATCAGCGAAAGACAGTGCTGGTGCCCAAGGGCGCCAGGCGCTGCCGGTCTTGCCAGCTGGCGTCACTTTTTCGGCGGTGCCTTTGCTGCCACGGCCGATGCTGGCGCAACTGGTGCCGATGCAGCCACCGGCGGCACAAAAGGCCCTGGGTCGGCACAAGCAGGTGTCGCCACCGGCGCTGATGCCGGCGTGCCTGCCGCCTTGGCGCTCTTGCGATAGTTGTCGGCAGCACGGTTCATCGCCTGGCAGGTCTGATAGGCCGCGACCTTGTCAGACCAGGCGGTCTTGGCTGCGGCCATTGCCGCCTTTTCCTTGGCTTCATCGCTCGGCGCAGGCAACTTGGCCCAGACCGAACCGGCCACCATGGCAGCGGTGATCGCAAGGATTGAAATTGAATATGAGCAGCGCATGGGTTTGTCCTCGTCGGTCTCAGTGCTGGGCAGCCACACCTGTATCGGCCTTGGCCGGGGCGGTGCGATGCTCGGGAATCCTGCCGGAACGGATGTCTTCGTACCAAAGGTCATGGTGCTCGATCGCCCAGGCCTCGTCGACATAACCGGTCTTCATGCCCTCCAGGGCGCCCTTGGTGCCGATGGTGCCGAGATAGATATGGCCCATGAACAAGACCATCATCAGGACCGTCGCGACACCGTGAACCATGTTGGCGATCTGCATGTCACCGCGCAGATAAGCCATGCCGGGAACCAGTTTGTCGAGTACCAACCCCGAGGCCACGACCACGAAGCCAAGCACAAACACCCCGGCCCAGAAAACGAACTTCTCACCGGTGTTGTAGCGCTCCGAAGGAACATGTTCCTTGCCGAACATGCCACCGCCCTTGAGCAGCCAGACCAAGTCATTGCGCGACGGAATGTTGTCGCGCATGAAGGTGAGAAACACGACCACCAGCGAGACCGCAAACAAGGGTCCGGCGAAATTGTGCGCGTTTTTCAGCGCATAACTGAGCCAGCCGAACAAGGTGGCGCCCATCACCGGCAGCAGGAAGAACTTGCCGAAGGCCATCACCAGACCCGAGATCGCCAAAACCGAAAACGCCGCAGCGTTGCTCCAATGCGCAGCCCGCTCGAAATAGCTGAAGCGTTCGATTTTCCGGCCGGTGTCGGGCCTGTGCCCGCCCAGCGGACCCTTGGTGTAATAAAACATGGCCAAGCCGAGCAGCGTGATCAGCAGCAAGGATCCACCGTAAGGAATGATCCATTGGTTGCGCACCTGGCGCCAGGCTTCACCGGCAGTCGTCAGGCGCGAGCCCGGATACTGGACGAAGGGCTGGATCAGCACCCCCTGCTCGGCGCCGGGCAGATTGCTGATGCCTTTTTGTACGCCTGAGTCATGCACGGCGCGCCAGAAAGGCGCGTTGTTGCCGGGCTGGCTCTTCGAGCGCTGGGCGTTGCTTTCGTCGGCCTGCGGTTCGGCGGGCGCGACAAATGCCGCTGCCGAAGCTGCCATCGCCGGGTTGGCCGAGGTCTGTGCGAGCACCACCGGCATCGCCAGGCTCATCGCCAGGCAGGCCAGCAACCTTGCTGTCTGAATCGGGTATTGCATCGCTGCTCCCCAGTGCTTAACGCACGTAGTCGTTTTGCGCTTGGTTGCGCCGGCGCATCTGCTCTTGCCAGGCGGTCTTGTCACCAGCCTTCCAACCCGGCGCCGTGAAAGCGGGGTTGGCTGCTGCCGACACCGACCAGGCTGGCGCGTCCCAGGACTTGGCCGACCCATCCAGGAGCTGCGCGCGCTCACCGCAGGCGGACAGCATCAACATGGCCGCAATGACCGCGACGAGTTGCAAGCCACCGGCCTTCACTTCTTCACCTCGGCCGCGCCGCTTTGCACCGGTTTGCCATAGGCCGTGCCCCAGCCCCAGACTTCGCTGCCTTTGCCGCGATTGAGCACGCGGGTGCGGAAGATGTCCGCCACCACATCGCCATCGCCGCCCAGCAAAGCCTTGGTCGAGCACATCTCGGCACAGGCTGGCAACTTGCCTTCCGAGAGACGGTTGCGACCGTATTTCTCGTTCTCGGCTTCGCTGCCGTTGACTTCAGGGCCACCAGCGCAGAAGGTGCATTTGTCCATCTTGCCGCGCAAGCCGAAATTGCCGTTGCTCGGGAACTGCGGTGCGCCGAATGGGCAGGCATAGGAGCAATAGCCGCAGCCGATGCAGATGTCCTTGTCATGCAGGACCACGCCCTCATCGGTGCGGTAGAAGCAGTTGACCGGGCAGACCGCCATGCAGGGGGCATCCGAGCAGTGCATGCAGGCGACCGAAATGCTTTTCTCGCCAGCCACACCGTCATTGAGCGTGACCACGCGGCGCCGGTTGACGCCCCAGGGCACATCGTTCTCGGCCTTGCAGGCCGTTACGCAACCGTTGCACTCGATGCAGCGCTCGGCGTCGCAGATAAATTTCATTCTTGCCATGTCAGTCTCCGTTGGGCGGTGAGGTTCAGCGGAACATCAGGCGGTTGCCTTCTGAACCTGGCATACCGTCGTCTTGGTCTCTTGCATCATCGTCACGCTGTCATAGCCGTAGGTGGTGGCCGTGTTGACCGCTTCGCCTCGAACAATCGGCGCGGCGCCTTCCGGGTAATACTGGAGCAGGTCGATACCCTGCCAGCGACCCGAGAAGTGGAAGGGCAGCCAGACGGTTTCGCGGTCGACCCGCTCGGTCACCAAGGCCTTGACGGTCAGCTTGGCGCCGGTCGGCGTGGTGACCCAGACATCTTCGCCGTCGCGGATACCGCGGTCATTGGCTGTCGCCGGGTTGATCTCGACGAACATTTCCTGCTGCAACTCGGCCAGCCATCGGTTAGCGCGGGTCTCTTCGCCGCCGCCCTCGTACTCGACCAGACGCCCTGAACTCATGATCAGCGGGAAGGTCTTGCCGATGTCCTTGTTCTTTTCCTGCACGCTCTTGAACAAGGTGGGCAAGCGCCAGAAGGCCTTCTTGTCGTCATGGGTCGGGTATTTGGCGACCAGGTCCGGACGCGTCGAATAGAGCGCTTCACGGTGCTGCGGAATCGGATCAGGGAAGTTCCAGACCACCGCGCGGGCCTTGGCGTTGCCGAACGGATGGCAGCCATGCGCCATCGCGACGCGCTGGATGCCGCCCGACAGGTCGGTCTTCCAGTTCTTGCCTTCGGCAGCCTTCATCTCGGCCTCGGTCAGGTCGTTCCACCAGCCGAGCTTTTTCAGCAGCAGGTGATCGAACTCGGGATAACCGGTGGTGATTTCAGCGCCCTTCGAATGCGAGCCGTCTTCGGCCAGCAAATTCACACCTTCGCGTTCGACGCCGAAATTCGCACGGAAATTGCCGCCACCCTGCATCACATGTTTGGAGGTGTCGTAGAGATTGGGCGAACCTGGATGCTTCAGTTCGGGTGTGCCGTAACAAGGCCAGGGCAGACCGAAATAGTCGCCGTCGAGTTTGTAGCCGGTTTCCTTGTCGATGCCGCCATTGGCCTTGAGCGTCTTCACATCGAAGACATTCATATTGCGCATATGCGCTTTCAGCCGCTCCGGGCTCTGGCCGGTGTAGCCAATGGTCCAGACGCTGCGGTTGATCTCGCGCAGCATCGACTCGGGCTCGGGCTCCATCATGCCGCCCTTGCCCGCCACCAGCTTGTGGCTCTTGGTCAACTCAGTGCCAAAACCGAGTTTTTCCGCCAACTGGTACATGATCATGTGGTCGGTGCGCGATTCCCACAGCGGTTCGATGACTTTCTCGCGCCATTGCAGCGACCGGTTCGAGGCGGTGCAGGAACCACTGGTTTCGAACTGGGTGCAAGCCGGCAGCAGGAAAACGGCGCGGTTCGGATTCAGGTCTTCAGCCTTGCCCGGCATCGCCGCCATCGCAGCGGTTGCCGAAGGGAACGGGTCGACGACGACCAGCAGGTCGAGCTTGTCCATCGCCTTTTTCATCTCGAGCCCACGGGTCTGCGAGTTCGGCGCATGACCCCAGAAGAACAGCCCGCGCAGATTGCTTGGCTGGTCAATCAACTCGTTCTTCTCGGTCACGCCGTCAATCCAGCGCGACACGGTCATGCCGGGCTTGGTCAGCATACCGGGCGCAAACTGCTTCTTGATCCACTCGAAGTCGACACCCCAGACCTTGGCGTAATGCTTCCAAGCGCCTTCGGCAAGACCGTAATAGCCGGGCAGCGAGTCGGGGTTGGGGCCGACATCGGTCGCGCCCTGGACATTGTCATGACCGCGGAAGATGTTGGTGCCGCCGCCGCTGACGCCGACATTGCCAAGCGCCAGTTGCAGGATGCAGGACGCCCGCACGACCGCATTGCCGGTGGTGTGCTGGGTCTGACCCATGCACCAGACGACCGTGCTCGGACGGTTATCGGCCAAGGTCTTGGCGACCTTGTAGCAGGTCGCCTCATCGACGCCGCAGGCCTCCAAGACCTTGTCTGGCGTCCATTTGGCCATGATCTCGTCACGCACTTTTTCCATGCCGTAGACGCGATCCTTGATGTACTTCTTGTCTTCCCAGCCGTTCTTGAAGATGTGATAAACCAGACCGAAGACAAAGGGGATGTCGCTGCCCGAGCGGATGCGCACAAAGTCATCAGCCTTGGCTGCCGTACGGGTGAAGCGGGGGTCGACCACGATCATCTTGCAGCCGGTCTCCTTGGCATGCAGCATATGCAGCATCGACACCGGATGGGCTTCGGCGGCGTTCGAGCCGATGTACATCGCCGCCTTCGAATTGCGCATGTCGTTGTACGAATTCGTCATCGCGCCATAGCCCCAGGTGTTCGCGACACCGGCCACCGTGGTCGAATGGCAGATCCGTGCCTGATGGTCGCAGTTATTGCTACCCCACAGGCTGACCCATTTGCGCAGCAGATAGGCCTGCTCGTTGTTGTGTTTGCTGGAGCCGACGATGAAGACCGAGTCCGGCCCACTCTGTGTTTTCAGCTCGATCATCTTGGCCGAAATTTCGGTCAATGCCTGGTCCCAGCTGACCTTCTGGTACTTGCCGTTGACCAACTTCATCGGCGTGCGCAAACGATGCTCGCCTTGACCATGCTCGCGCAAAGCCGCACCTTTGGCGCAATGGGCGCCGAGGTTGATTGGCGAGTCGAATACCGGTTCCTGACGCACCCAGACGCCGTTTTCGACCACCGCATCAACCGCACAGCCGACCGAGCAATGGCCGCAGATCGTGCGTTTGACCTCGACCTTGCGCGAGGCGCCAGCGGGCGCATCCGCCGCAAAGGCCTTTTTCTGCACCAGCGTCAACTGCGAGGCAGCGATGCCGGCGCCCACACCCAAACCGGATCGACGCAGGAAAACGCGCCGGTCCATCGTCGGGATGGCGCGCGACATGCCGCGCGCCAGGCTGTTGACCAGGCCTGAAGTTGAGGACGGGGCGGAGGCCGAGGATTTACGGGTAAGCAGCATATTTTCTCCAGCGGGCCTTGTCAGGCAGGCCCATCAATGCGATCGCAGGAATCAGCAGCGGGTGGTTTCGTAGTAACGCAGCACATGCGGCGTCACTTGATAACCGCCGGAATCGGCAGTCATTGCTTGCGCAGCCTGCACCGCCGGCGCTGCCGGAGCAACTGCAGGCAAGGCCTTGACTGCCAGCACGGCTGCACCTGCCGTACCAGCGCCGAGCAACCAGCCGCGACGCTTCAGCGGCGCGGCATTGTCATCGGTGAGTTTCTTGTTCATGGCTGTTCTCCGGTGTTGCTGTTCGTGATCCAGATTGAGCTCGATCGCACTCAATTTGATAACTTGCAATGTAGCCCTTCAGCCTCGCCACGCCATCAGGGAAAACACGTGCACTGCAGAGCGAAACGATCCGCTCGCCCTCATGTATCGAGCAAATCGAAGGCCTGAGCCTCGACCGCGAAGAAGTCGCGAGTAAACGCGGAGGCGGCAAGGTAAAAGTGCGCTCGCGGCTGGGCGGCCAGTTGATCGCAGAAGGTATCGACCCAGCCGCGCAGATGCGCGTTGAAAAAACGCTGCTGCGAGGCCAGATTGCTGACGCCGGGGTCGTCGCCGGCAATCAGGTAGCGCATGACTTCGCACAGACTGGAGAAATGGTCCTCGGTTTCAAGCACTTCCGGCGGGCGCTCAAGCCCCAGTTCGGCGAGGTCGCTGCGCAGGTCGACCAGCGGCTTCTGGTTCAGCGTGCCGGCGATGAACCAGCTGCCATACAGGCTGACCGCCGGTTTGCCGACGCCGCCAAAAAGACCGACATATTCATCGTCGATCTCGGCGCATGTGCGCCGGCGCGCCGCCGCCACCAGCTCTGACCAACTGACCTCCAGGAAGGCGCCGGCAGTTGGTGCCTCGGTCACCGCGACCTGCAGTTGTTCATAAAGGTCGGCTGACGGTGGCGCGTAGAACAGGCTGGCGAGCAGGCCGTAGACCTCGGCCCGCGCCAACTCCTCGCGGTCGTCGGAGACGCTCCAGTTGAGGACTGCGGCATCGAGCGATGCCGCCTCGGGCGATTTGCGCTGATTCATAGGTCGGTGATT
>JBIKPD010000085.1:0-12481 GCA_044357665.1 Roseateles sp.
CGCGAACACCACGTTTGGCGGAAAAAATCGCTGTAGCTCGGCCATGCGTGCCTTGACCGCCTTGGCCGATGCCAGCGCATTGCCGCTGGGCGACAACTGGATGCCGATGCCGACCGAAGGCTTGCCATTCAAGCGCGAATAATTGCCATAGCCCTGGGCGCCAAGCTCGATGCGTGCGACATCGCGCAAGCGCACCGCCGAGCCATCCGGGTTGGCACGCAACACGATATTGGCGAATCCCCGGCTGTTTTCCAGCTGCCCCTTGACAACCACCGTGGCCGACATGGTCTGGCTGGAAAGATTCGGCAGATCGCCGATCGCCCCTGCGGGAACCAAGGCGTTCTGGGCACGAATCGCCGCATTGACATCGGCCGGGCTGAGCTTGTAGCTGAGCAACTTGACCGGATCGAGCCAGATGCGCATGGCGCTCTCGGTGCCGAACAATTGCGCCTGGCCGATGCCGGGCAGACGCTGGAGTTCCGGCACGATATTGCGCGACACATAGTCACCCAGCGCCACCGGATTCAAGCTGCCGTCGGTCGATGACGTGGTCACGACCATCAAGAAGTTGCTGCGCGATTTATCGACCCGCACGCCTTGCTGGATCACGGCCGCCGGCAGCCGCGGTGTCGCGCGCGACAAGCGATTTTGTATCTCGACCTGGGCCAGATCGATATTGGTGCCGGGCTCGAAAGTCACGGTGATGGCGCCGCTGCCATTGGCCTGGCTGACCGACTCGATATAGGCCAGGCCGGGCGCGCCATTGAGTTCCTGCTCGATCACCGAGATCACGCTTTCGTCCAGCGTGGTGGCTGAAGCGCCGGGATAGTTGGCGCTGATCACCAGCGAAGGTGGTGCCACGGTCGGGTATTGCGCCACCGGCAACTGGGTGATGGCGACAGCGCCGAACACTAGGATGAAGAGCGCCAGTACCCAGGCGAAGATCGGTCGGTCAATGAAGAAGCGGGACATCTTGTAGGCCCCGCGTCAACGGCTGGCGGCTGATGCAGCGGCAACCGGTGCCCAGGCAACCGGCATCACCGGTGCGCCCGGGATGAACATTTTCTGGAAGCCATCGACGATCACCTGCTCGCCCGGTTTCAACCCGTCGATCACCAGCCATTGGTTGCCGACTGCTTGGCCGATCTTGACCTTGCGCTGCAGCGGCTTGTTGTCAGCTCCGACAACCAGCACCGAATCGCCCTGATTCGAGCGCTTGACCGCCTGCTGCGGCAGCAGGACGCCGGCTGGCAATTCACCCTGGCTCAGACGCACCCGCACATATTGGCCTGGCAAGAGCATGCCATCGGCATTGGGAACCTCGGCACGCAGCGTCACCTGACCCGAGCTCGGGTCGACCGACAAATCGGTAAACAGCAGCTTGCCCGGTTTGGCCGTCTCGTTGCCGTTGTCGAGCAGGATGCGGACCTGTGCCGCATTGGCGCCGACCTTGCGCAAGGCGCCCGATGCCAGCGCCATCCGCAACTGCTGCACCTCGTTGGCACTTTGGGTGAAATTGACATAGACGTTGCCGCTCTGCTGGATCAGCGCCAGCTGGGTCGCCTCGGCAGCGCTGACCAGCGCGCCTTCGGTCACCAGCGCTCGCCCGATCGTTCCGTCAATCGGGGCGGTAACCCGCGCATAGTCGAGATTGAGCCTGGCGCTTTGCACTGCTGCCTTGGCAGCGGCGACATCGGCCTCGGCCGACTTGGCCAGCGCCACGCTGACTAGGTATTCCTGCTGACTGATCGCGCGGGCCTCGACCAGCGGCTTGTTGCGCTCGGCCTGGGCTGCGGCCTGACCCAGATTGGCCTGGGCTTTGGCCAGGATGGCCTGGACGCTGTCCAGCGCGGCCTGGTATTGCGCTGCGTCGATCTGGAACAGCGCCTGCCCGGCCTTGACTTCGCTGCCTTCGGTGAACAGCCGCTGCAGCACCACGCCATTGACCCTTGCCCTGACCTGCGCGATGCGAATGGCTTCCACCCGACCTGGCAACTCGGTCTGCAAAGCAACGGCCTGCAACTGCACTTTGACCACGCCCACCTGAGGCGGCGGCATAGCGCCGGCCGGCGCCGACTTGTCGCCCCCACCACAGGCAGACAAGCTGGCCATTGCCAGAATCAGCAGGAAATTGCTTGTTGCACGGAAATTCAACTTCATATCGCGTATTGACGATGTCAGCATTCGCTTGAGCACCGTTTCAGTCCTGTTTATGGGGTGTGACGGATTGTATATATACATTCATTGGTGTATGTATAACGATCTAGAATGACCTTCAGATGGCCAAAAAAACCAAACAGGAAGCGCAGGAGACGCGCACAAGCTTGATCGATGCGGCGGAACAACTGTTCCAGCAGCGCGGCGTTTCGCGTTGCTCGCTGCAGGACATCGCGCAGGCAGCAGGCGTGACGCGCGGCGCGATCTACTGGCATTTCAAGGACAAGACCGAGCTCTTCAGGGCGATGATGGAACGTGCCACCATGCCGCTGGAGGAAGGCATGGTGGCGCCGGAAGCAGCACTTCAGTTGTCGCTGGCCGAGTTGCGCTGGGGCTGGATCAATGTCCTGCATTCGACCGTCAACAACGAACGCACGCGGCGGGTCTTCGACATCGCGATGCACCGGGTCGAATACACCGGCGAAATGCAGGGGCTGCAGGAGCGCAAGCTGACTTCCCTGCGCGCCTGGCGCCAGCAGAACCAGGCCGCCTTCGCCCATGCGGTGTCGCTGGGGCAGTTACCAGCAAGCCTGAATATCGCGGCGGCTGCGGTCGCCCTGGTGGCGCTGGTCGACGGGTTGATCCATCAGTGGATCATGGACCCACAGGCCTTCGACCTGATGGCGGTCGGCCAGGCCTCGGTCGAAGGCTTCCTCAACAACCTTGCCAACAAGGCGCCGCCCTTGCTGCCTATGCTGACCGATGAGGAGCGGCTGCGCCTGGGTCGGGTCTGAACAAAACCCTGGGTTTTGACGGGTACTTCAGCAAGGACACGATCAAGGGACAATAGCGGGTTAAACCAAGAAATCCTGCCGTGTCTGCCCATCCCGCCAATCAAGCCCAGAAATCGTCAAAAAGCGCTCCGTTCGGCAAGCCTGCCAAGGCCTTGACCGCCTATCGCCCATTCTGGGCCAAGCGCTTCGGCCCTGCGCCCTTCCTGCCGATGAGCCGCGCCGAGATGGATCAACTCGGCTGGGATTCCTGCGACATCATCATCGTCACCGGGGACGCCTATGTTGACCACCCCAGCTTCGGCATGGCGGTGATCGGCCGGACCCTGGAAGCGCAGGGATTTCGCGTCGGCATCATCGCCCAGCCCGATTGGCAAAGCGTCGACGCGTTCAAGGCGCTGGGCAAACCGAATCTGTTCTTCGGTGTGGCCGCCGGCAATATGGATTCGATGATCAACCGCTACACGGCCGACCGGAAGATCCGCAGCGACGATGTCTACACGCCCGGCGGCATGGCCGGCAAGAGGCCGGATCGCGCCACGCTGGTCTACACCCAGCGCTGCAAGGAAGCCTGGAACGATGTGCCCATCATCATCGGCGGCATCGAGGCCTCGCTGCGCCGGATTGCGCATTACGACTACTGGCAGGACAAGGTACGCCGCTCGGTGATCGTCGACGCCAAGGCCGACCTGCTGCTGTACGGCAATGCCGAACGCGCCATCATCGAGATCGCCCACCGCTTGGCAGCGCGCGAGCCGATCGAGCGGATGACCGACATCCGCGGCACCGCCTTCATGCGCCGCACCAACGATCCGACCGCCGAAGGCTGGTTCGAACTCGACAGCAGCGCAGTCGATCTGCCCGGCCGCATCGACGCCCATATCAGCCCCTACCAGACGATCGAAGAAACCGCCGTTGACATGGGCGCATCCTGCGTCACCGGCCAAGTCAAGCCAGCCGACGGCGCCAAGCCGATCATGATCGTGCGCAAGCCGGTGGCTGCGCCGCTGGAAGGCAAGATCCAGATGCCGCCGCGCGAACGCACCGTCATCCGCCTGCCGTCCTATGAAGCGATCAAGAGCGATACCGTGCTCTACGCCCATGCGAACCGCGTGCTGCATCTGGAGACCAACCCCGGCAATGCCCGCGCGCTGGTGCAAGCGCATGGCGCCCGCGATGTCTGGATCAACCCGCCACCGATCCCGCTGACGACGCCCGAGATGGACCATGTGTTCGATCTGCCTTACGCGCGCTCACCGCATCCAATCTATGCCGACGCCAGCGGCGGGCATGACGGCGAGACCAAGATTCCCGCCTGGGAGATGATCCGCTTTTCGGTCAACATCATGCGCGGCTGCTTTGGCGGCTGCACCTTCTGTTCGATCACCGAGCATGAAGGCCGCATCATCCAGAGCCGCTCTGAAGATTCGGTGATCCACGAAATCGAAGAAATGCGCGACAAGGTCAAGGGCTTCACCGGCGTCGTCTCCGACCTCGGCGGGCCGACGGCGAACATGTATCGCATCGGCTGCAAGTCGCCCGAGATCGAATCCGCCTGCCGCAAGCCTTCCTGCGTGTTCCCGGGCATCTGCCCGAACCTGAACACCGACCATGACCCGCTGATCAAGCTCTACCGTCGCGCGCGGGCCTTGAAGGGCGTCAAGAAGATCCTGATCAGTTCAGGCTTGCGCTATGACCTGGCGATCCAGTCCCCCGAATATGTGAAGGAACTGGTCACGCACCATGTCGGCGGTTATCTGAAAATCGCCCCCGAGCACACCGAAAACGGACCGCTTTCAAAGATGATGAAGCCGGGTATCGGCGCTTTCGACAAGTTCAAGCAGATGTTCGACAAAGCCAGCCTCGAGGCCGGCAAGAAGCAATACCTGATTCCCTATTTCATCGCAGCGCATCCGGGCACGGCAGATGCCGACATGATGAACCTGGCGGTCTGGCTGAAGAAGAACGGCTTCCGCGCCGACCAGGTGCAGACCTTCTACCCCAGCCCGATGGCCACCGCCACGGCGATGTACCACAGCAACAAGAACCCCTTGAAAAAGGTCACCGCCGACAGCGAAACGGTCGACATCGTCCGCGGCGAACGCCGCCGGCGCCTGCACAAGGCATTTCTACGCTATCACGATGCGAACAACTGGCCGGTGCTGCGCGAAGCCTTGCAGGCTATGGGCCGCAGCGACCTGATCGGCAACAGCAAGAATCACCTGATTCCGAGCTATCAGCCGGTCACCGACGGCAGCTATGAAAGCACCCGCCGGAAGAACTCGACGCCGGTGGCCAGACCGGTCAATGCAGCCCCGCGCAAGGGTCAGATCCTGACCCAGCATACCGGCCTGCCGCCACGTGACAACGGATCGCGTCCGGCACGCAAGACTGTCAAGCGTTGAGGATGCTCAGCCGCGAACCAGGCGCAGCAAGCGCAGCGCCAACTTGGCCAGGCTCAGCAGCCTGATCAGCCGGCCCGGCCCGCGCCAAGCGGTGAGCAGCAAGGTGATACCGGCGGCACCCTTGAGCCAGATCCCCAGGCCGCCGAAGCCTGGCTTCAGCAACTGCTGTGCCTGCTCATGCAGTTCGGCCCGCAATTCAAGATTGCGCAGGCGCAGCGCCAGTTGACGCGCTTTGAGGCGATCGAGTTGATGGCTAAACATCATGAACCCAAAGCATCGCGGTCGCGCTTGAGTTCGGCTGCGCTGCCCGCAAAGATCCCGCCCAGCTGACTCAACTGTTTGCAGGCGCAGCGCCAGCTCCACCAAGCCAGCCCAGCGTAGAGGATGCCAAGCAGCAAGGCCGCTAGCCAGCGCCAGCCCTCGGGACTCAGCAGCAGCAGGCAGATACTCAGCATCACCAAGCCAGCGCCTGCCATCAGCAAGGCCAGCAAACCCTGAGTCAGCGCCGCGAAGAGGCGCAGCTTTTCGGCCTCGATCTCGGTCGACAGCAACTCGAGCCGCAACTGCAGCATCTCGAGCAAATGCCCGAGCATGCGACGCAGCGCAGCCAACGGGCCCGTTGCGCCGGCTTCGCCGGCTTCGGCAGCAGGATCCTCGGCGGCCATCAGCGCCTTGTGATCAGCCTGCCGAGCAGCAGGCCGATGCCCGCGGCCAGGCCAATCGATTGCCAGGGATTTTCATGCACATAGTTGTCGGTGGCGCGGCCAGCTGCCTTGGCTTTCTCCACTGCGGCTTCCTGCAGGTCGTGCAGATTGTGCTTGGCGCGGTCCAGGCTGGCCTGAACCTTGGCGCGCAATTCGGCAGCGCCTTCGCCAGCCGATCCGGCCGTGGCGCGCAGCAGACCCTCGGCCTCGGCCACCACCGCATGCAGGTCGTTCATCAGACGGTCTTTCTGGCTTTGATTGAATGTAGACATGGAACTCTCCTTGGCGGTTGAAATTGGTTTGAACTTAGCGCATTGGAGCATCCCGGACCTGACATGGCTCAATGTCGCTCTGGACAGGCATCGGAATCGGGCCCGCAATGGGGGTTGATTCGCCTCGCCAGTCAATATCGGCCGACCGGCTGAGACACAATCAACGCGCAATCCAAAGCCCTCCGGAACAAGCATGGCCTCAGCAAAAATTCTCGTCGCCCAAGGCGGCGGCCCTACCGCAGTCATCAACCAATCGCTGGTCGGTGTCATCCTCGAAGCAAGGCGCCAGCATCAGGTCGAGCGGGTCTATGGCGCCAGGCATGGTGTGCGCGGCATCGTCGACGAAGACTTCGTCGACCTGACCCAGGAAACCAGCCACAACCTCGAACTGGTCGCGAACACGCCAAGCTCCGCGCTGGGATCGACGCGCGACAAGCCCGACGCCGCCTATTGCCACCAAATCTTCAAGGTACTGCGCGCGCACAGCATCAGCCATTTCTTCTACATCGGCGGCAACGATTCATCAGATACCGTGCGCATCGTCAGCGAAGAAGCACAGGCCGCCGCTTACCCGCTGCGCTGCATCCATATTCCGAAGACGATCGACAACGATCTGGTCGAGAACGACCACACGCCCGGTTTCCCGTCCGCCGCGCGCTTCGTCGCCCAGGCCTTCGCCGGCGCCAATCTCGACAATGCGGCCTTGCCCGGCGTCTATGTCGGTGTGGTGATGGGACGCCATGCGGGCTTTCTGACCGCAGCCTCAGCGCTTGGGAAGAAATTTCCCGACGACGGCCCACACCTGATCTATTTGCCCGAGCGGGTCTTCGCGCTCGAGCGCTTCCTGGCCGATGTGCGCTCGATGCATGAACGCCATGGCCGTTGCGTGATCGCCGTTTCCGAAGGCATCCACGATGCCTCGGGCCAATCGATCGCGGCGCAACTGGCCAAGGATCTCGAACATGACGCGCATGGCAATGTGCAACTGTCAGGCAACGGCGCGCTGGCCGATCTGCTCTGCGAAGAGATCAAGTCCAAGCTGAACATCAAGCGCGTGCGTGGCGACACCTTCGGCTATCTGCAGCGCAGCTTCATCGGCTGCGTCTCCGATGTCGACCAGCGAGAAGCACGCGAGGTCGGTGAAAAAGCGGTGCAGTTTGCCTTCCACGGCGGGCGCGATGGTTCGGTCGCGATCAAGCGCAGCGGCTATTACTCGGTCGATTACGAGCTGTTGCCGCTGACCGCCGTAGCCGGCAAGACGCGCGTGATGGAAGATGCTTTCATCAGCGCCAGCGGCACCGATGTGACCGATGCCTTCCGCCTGTACCTGAGGCCCTTGCTGGGCTCGGGCATGCCGGATGCCTTTAGACTGCGACCCAATCCAGTCGCGAAAATTTTGAACCAGGAGTAACTCAATGTCCCAGATGATCGAATTCAAGCGCCCCGACGGCGCCAGCTGCCAAGGCTATTTCGCGCCAGCCGCGGCTGACGATGCCAATGCCCGGCCAGGGCTGATCCTGATTCAGGAATGGTGGGGCTTGAACCCACATATCCGCCAACTGACCGAGCGCTTTGCCGCCGAAGGCTACAACGTGCTGGCGCCCGACCTGTATCACGGCCGCCTTGCCAAGGATGCCGACGAGGCCGGCAAGCTGATGAACGGGCTCGACTTCGCCGCGGCGACACACCAGGATCTGGCCGGCGCCTTCAGCTATTTGAGCGCCCGCTCGACCAAGGTCGGCGTGCTCGGCTTCTGCCTGGGCGGGGCATTGACGATCGCTTCAGCCGTGCATCTGCAGGGCCTGGCAGCTGCGTCCTGCTTCTACGGCATCCCGCCGCTTGCGCTAGCCGATCCAGCCAAGATCGCGATTCCGTTCCAGGGTCATTTCGCCGATCTCGACGGCTGGTGCACACCCGCCAGCGTTGACGCGATGCAAGCGACCCTGCCTGCATCAATCCATGCCGAAATCAATCGCTACCCGGCCAACCATGCTTTCTTCAATGACACCCGCGCCGATGTCTACGATGCCGCCTGCGCCAAGCAGGCCTGGGACCGCACGACGGCGTTTTTCAACCGGCACTTGTCGGTTTGAGCGCAATACCGTTCGCTGAACCGATAACCCGATGGTCCTGAACCGGTCGAAGGGCATGAGTAAACGCCTTGTCTTCCATCTGCGGCCATTTGTCTTTCTGCTGGATAGACGTTTGACTTAAGCGACAGGCGACGGGCGCAGCCCGTTGACTGTCCGCTTTAAGGAAGGGTTAGCCGTCTGAGTCATTCGTGTTGCGACCACATGCGCAGTACGCGCACGGTGCGTTCCTTCTTGAAGACTTCGTAGACGAGACGGTGCTGGATGTTGATACGGCGCGAACAGGCCCCGTCAAGATCTACTACGCGTTCCTCGTAGGCCGGTGGGTTCTTAAATGGGCCGATGGCCAAACACCTCGAGAAGCTCTTCGGTCTTCTCTTTCAGCCCAGCCGCCGAGAGCTTCTTCGCATCCTTCAGTGCATGCTTGGCGTAGACGACGACCCACTTCACCAAACAACCACCTTTGCACTCTTGCCCAGAGGCTCACCGCGTACCACCGACCGGGCTCTGGTGGCCTGCCGTTGGGGCGCCGATTGAGGGGGGGGTTAGGCCGCACTCGCGCAGCCTTGATGTTTGTAAACACGCTCTGTTGACTGGGGGTGCTTGGCTAGTGCGGTTGCTGGCCGCCTGGGGCGGCGTACCAACTCGCCGCCACAGTTCGGACAGACGCCATTTAGTTTCGTGTCTGCACACTCCGAGCAGAATGTACATTCGAATGTGCATATTCTTGCTTCAGTGCTCTCATTGGGGAGGTCACGGTTGCAGCACTCGCAATTCGGTCGGAGCTTCAGCATAGGGGGGCGTACCTTTCAGAATCTGGATCTCAGGCTGGATCATTCACGCCGACAGGCGCACTTCCTGCTGGCGGACCACACGTCATTCTGATGCCTAACGGCGGACCAAGCGCCGGCAAGCTGTGTAGCGTCCGGTTGAGCGAATGGTAGGCGGCACTGGTTGTACTACCTACTAGGCTTGTCTAGATCCACCGTGAGAACCGGGTGCTGACCTGCCGTTGAGACAACGCGCCAACCGAGGCGCTGATACAAACTTGGCACGTTTGTATGTACATGAAGCGAATTAAATCCGAGTTCACTCGCAACACATTCCGCCTCCTTGACGAGCCGGCTCGCAATGCCATTGCTGCGATGAGATGGAATGACAAGCAGCGCATTTATCCATAGTGTGTGGCCCTCCCTTGACGGATGCTTGTACGTAGAAAATGCCAAACCGCCAAGTAAAGTTTCACTGTTGTCTAAAGCTACCAAAGGTCGCGGCAGATCTTTACCGTGTAAGAGGCCTTCGAACGCGTCAATTTGTCCCCACTCTCGCGTGAACAGCTCTCTCAGTCGCTCGACGTGCTCGAGTTGGTCTGTTGAAATTTGTACTGTGAAATGCAAGGGCGCTCCGGAATCTGTATTTAAGCCGTCAACGTTGGCGCTGTCCGGCACGCAGCACGCGCCGCGAAGCGCACCAATGGGGATCGCGGTCTTGTAATCACGCACGAAGCCCAATCCGACACGTTCATTCGACATGATATTGCTGGCTAGATCGAAGGTTTCGCGCATGTCGGTGTAGGCGTCCTCGTTGCGATGCTCAAGCGCTCCAGCTAGAATGTGTATGTTAATTCAAGGTATGCACACCATGCGAACCAACATAGTTATCGACGACAAGCTCATGTCTGACACTCTTCGCGCGACTGGCCTAAAGACCAAGCGAGAGGCCGTTGAGCTCGGTCTGAAGACTCTTCTTCGGCTTCAGCAGCAGACGGAGCTGCGAACGCTCCGAGGGAAGTACGAGTGGGAAGGCGATCTCGACGCCATGAGACGCGACAAGTGATTCTCGTTGACTCCAGCGTCTGGGTCGATTTTTTCAGGAATACGCCGACACCTCAAGCCGAGTGGTTGGATGCGAACTTAGGTGTCGAGGGCATCTTGGTGGGTGATCTCATCCTGGCCGAGGTGCTTCGGGGATTCAAGGATGATCGCGGCTTTAACGATGCGCGGCGACTGCTCGGGCACTTGAAGCAGGTGGTGCTGGGTGGTGAAGACCTCGCGATCGAGTCGGCGCGGAACTTTCGAAAACTCCGGGCCTTAGGCTTGACGGTTCGGGGAACCATTGACGCGGTGATCGCTACTCGCTGCATCGCAGACGGTTACCGGCTGCTTCACAGCGACCGCGACTTTGATGCATTCGAGAAGCACCTTGGTCTACGGGTGGTGAAGTACGACGCCTAACTTTCGAGCTAACCGGACCGCGGAGGCAGGCTTTGTCAGCCCGAGCGAGAGGCGCCGCTGCGCGCATGGCCCACTGGCCTTGCCTTGCGTGCTGCTATGCCAAGTGCCCGCTCGGCCCACTTATTCAGACTGGTACCACTCTGCGCAGCTGCTTTGAGCGCCGCAGCGTGGACCGTGGGAGCAATACGCAGCATGAGCTTGCCGCTCGCAGGCTTCTCTGGCTGGGTTCCAAGAGCCTCCGAGGCTGCGATGTAGTCATCAACAACAGTATGGAAGTGAGCTTCGAACTCTGCGATCGATTCGCCGTGAAAAGAAATGATGTCATCAATGTCCAAGACCCGACCAACGATGATCTTGTCTTCCGCATCGAAGATCATGCTTGCGGCGTAGCCCTTGTAGGTCATCGTGTTTGTCATGGCTTGATACCTGCCTTGTCAAGAAACTCCCGAACAGCAAGCACACGATATCGAAGCGCTTCTTTTCCTGGATGCGGCCGATGCAGCGTCATCTTTCGTCCGCTTGACTCAAAGGTTACAGAAGAGCCCGCTCCTTCGACGACGCGACATCCAGCGCCCTTCAACATGGACTCGATTCTGGCCCACTCGATGTTTCCATTGCTTGGGTCTGCGAGTAGACGCTCGAGGGTCTTCCTGTGTGTGCTGATCACGCTCGAATGATAGCAAAGTAAGATACTTGTGCAAGCACGTTCTAGAGGTAGCCGGCAGGGTGGTTCCTGCGGAGCCAAACGAAATCGCCCACTATGGCACCCCACGCGCGTCTGTCATCAGGGTCTGCAGACAGCAAGATCGACTGCTCAATGACCGGTTGTAGTTTCTTCCGTCCGCATCCTTTTGCCGCTGTTCAGCGCCCGTCTTGGCACGACGGTGGGCCCAACAATCAGGTATGAAACTCAAAGAACTTGTCGCTGCGCGAAAAAATAAGGATGAACTTCGCTTGACAGGCGGGGAAGCCCTTGTTGTTCGGGCCAAGCGGGCGACGACGGCAGGACCCAGGGCCCGCGGGCCTGGTGGCCTGCCGTTGGCGCTCTGCTTGGCGAAGGGTTTGGCCGCACTTGGCGAGCACTGTGAACTCGAGTGATTCATGGGCCTGAGATCAGCGCCAGCATTTCCGGATAGTGGTAAACCGCGCCTTCAGTTGGCATCTGCTGGGCGACAGCGACCATTGCCTTGGCAATCTGTGTCGTCTGAATTGGCCGAAACTTCGCAGGGGTAAGCGGTGCGAGCAGTTGTAGAGCGACCGAGAGCAACTTGGGCGTATGTTGCGAGCCCACTATCAAAGCTGGTCGAAAGATGCTCACGATCGGTGGCCCTTGCTCCACGACGGCCACTTCAGCCTCGCCTTTGACCCTTGAGTAACGAGCCAGTCCAGGTGCACCAGAACCGGAGGTTTTGGCGTTGATGTCCGCTCCTACTGCCGACATGAACAGCAGATGTCGAACCTTTCCAGAGTCGTTCAGGCCTCGTGCGAAAGCGGCGTTGAGCTTGACATCGATCGCACGATGCTCTTCCAAGGTAAGTTTGGCGGTCCCGGCACCGACGCCCAGCACGCTGAAGCCGACGGCAGGTCCATCGCTGTGGATCAAGGCGTCTACGACAGCTTGGCGAAGGTTCTCGGGACTCATGGTTGGTACCAGCAACTCCATTACCTTCGCCTCCAGCGCCTGGACGAGCTGCCGTCGCGCAATGACGATGATGCGATCAAAGCTGCTACCTGCTATTTCGGCTAGCAGAGCCTGTCCGACCGAGCCAGATGCTCCCAACAGGACCGCCGTTTTATTGGTCATAACTTCTCGATTTCGTTGAGTCGC
>JBIKPD010000405.1:0-3567 GCA_044357665.1 Roseateles sp.
CGCGATGCGCTTCGTCGACCACCAGGGCCAGCCGACCGAAACCTATCCGCTGAACCCGAACGGCAGCCCGGACGGACTGACCTCGGTGACCACGGCCGACGGCCGCTTCACCGTGCTGATGCCGCACCCCGAGCGGGTTTTTCGCAATATCCAGCTGAGCTGGACTTCAGGCGATATCAGCGAGCTCAGCCCCTGGATGCGCATGTTCCGCAATGCGCGGGCCTGGGTCGGCTGAAGCAAGCTCAGTCCTGGTTTAAACCATCGAGCAAGCTATAGGAATGCAGCTTGGCTTGGTTGTCATGGACCGCGCAGGCCACGATGAATTCGTCGGCACCGGTGCGCTGGATCGTGGCTTGCAGGCCGGCGCGTACGCTGGCCGGCGAGCCGGCAATCGTCTCGGCCAGCATCCGCTCGACGCCGGCTTTTTCCTGGGCATTCCAGCGCCCTTCCATGCTGTCTATCGGGCGCGGCAGAGGTCCGCGCTGGCCACGCTGCATGCCGAGAAATCGCAGTTGCAGCGAGGTCAATAGCATCGCTGCCTCGGCGTCGCTGTCGGCGACGATCAGGTTCAGGGCCACCATCGCGTAGGACTGCGGGTGCCTGCTGCTGGGCCGGTAACTGCTGCGGTAGATCTGCAGCGCCTGCATCAGCAAGTCGGGCGCGAAATGCGAGGCAAAGGCGAAGGGCAGGCCGAGGTAAGCCGCCAGCTGGGCGCTGTAAAGGCTCGATCCGAGCAGCCAGATCGGCACCTCGGTGCCCTGGCCCGGGATCGCCCGCACCACCTGACCGGGCCTTGCCGGCGCGAGATAGCTCTGCAACTCGATCACGTCTTCCGGGAAGCGGTCTTCGGCCGAATTGTCCAGATGGCGGCGCAGCGCCCGCATCGTCGGCCCGTCGGTGCCCGGCGCACGGCCCAGGCCCAGGTCGATGCGGTCAGGAAACAAGGTGGCCAGGGTGCCGAACTGTTCGGCAATCGTCAGCGGCGCATGGTTCGGCAACATGATGCCGCCTGAACCGACGCGGATGCGCTGCGTGGCGGCTGCCAACTGGCCGATCAATACGGCGGTCGCCGAGCTGGCTACACCGTCCATATTGTGGTGCTCGGCAACCCAGAAACGCTGGTAGTTCAAGCCGTCAGCATGCTGCGCCAAGGCGATCGATTGGCGCAAGGCGCCAGCGGCATTGCTGCCTTCGACAATCGGGGCGAGATCGAGAATTGACAATGGAATCATGTGCCTAGTCTAGACTGGTCGCCAATATCCCTGCCCGGAGCCCGCTTGATTGCTGACACCCCCCGCCATTCCCGTATCGATGCCTTGCGCGGTTTCGCCATCGTCTGGATGGCGCTGTTCCATTTTTGTTTCGATCTGAACCATTTCGGCTGGCTGGTCCAGGACCTGTACCGCGACCCTTTCTGGACGCTGCAGCGCGCGGCCATCGTCAGCCTGTTCCTGTTCTGTGCCGGCATCGGGCAGGCCATGGCGATTGAGCAGGGGCAGTCCTGGCGGCGCTTCTGGCGGCGCTGGGCCCAGGTGGCGGCCTGTGCCTTGCTGGTTTCTGCTGGCTCCTGGTGGATGTTCCCGCACAGCTGGATCAGCTTCGGCGTCCTGCACGGCATGGCGCTGATGCTGCTGATCCTGCGCTGGGCCGGGCCGCGTTTGCCGCTATGGGCTTGCTGGCCTGTCGGCTTGGCGCTGCTGCTGGCGCCGCGGTTCTGGTCTCATGCCTTCTTTGACACGCGCTGGACCAACTGGGTCGGGCTGATCACGCAAAAACCGGTGACTGAAGACTATGTGCCGATCCTGCCCTGGCTTGGCGTGATGCTGCTCGCTTTCGCGCTGGGGCGCTGGGTGATCGCGCGCAGGCCGCAGTTGATCAGCGGAGCCTTGCCTGCTTTCCTGAGCCCGCTGGCGCTGCTTGGGCGCTGGTCCTTGAGCTTTTACATGCTGCATCAACCGGTTTTGATCGGTTTGCTGGCACTAGCCGCTACGATGCGTGGATGAGTTCCAATAAAACGCTTTTCGGCTTCCACGCCGTGTCCGTGCGCCTGAAGACGCATCCCGAATCAGTCATCGAAATCCATGTCGACGCGACGAGGCGCGACCAGCGCATGCGGCAGTTCATCGCACGCTCCAAGGACGCCGGCGCCAAGGTGATTGAAGGCAATGACGAACAGTTGGCCAAAATCGCCGGCACCACCCGCCATCAGGGCGTGGTGGCGCGGGTGCAGGCCTTGCTGATGCCGCATTCGCTCGACGATGTGATGGAAGACATCAAGGGCATGCCTTTGCTGCTGATACTCGACGGCGTGACCGATCCGCACAACCTCGGCGCCTGCTTGCGCGTGGCCGATGGGGCCGGCGTGCATGCGGTGGTGGCGCCCAAGGACAATGCCGTCGGTTTGAATGCCACGGTGGCCAAGGTGGCCAGTGGTGCCGCCGAGACCGTGCCCTATGTCATGGTGACGAATCTGGCGCGCTCCTTGAAGGAGCTCAAGGAGTTCGACATCCTGGTCGTCGGCACCTCGGACCAGGCTGAACAATCGATCTATGAGCTCGACCTGAACCGGCCGGTGGCCCTGGTGCTGGGCTCCGAAGGCGATGGTCTGAGACAGTTGACCGCCAAGACCTGCGATGTACTGGTGCGCATCCCGATGCAGGGTGCGGTGGAAAGCCTCAACGTCTCGGTCGCTGCAGGCGTTTGCCTGTTTGAAGTGCTGCGCCAGCGTCAGGCAGCGCTTACAAAAACGGTTTCCTGAATCAACCCTTTGATTTCGTCATAAAGCCAATATGCCAGTCATTGCAGTCAATCATCCGCTCATCAAGCACAAGATCGGGCTGATGCGCGAGGACGATATTTCGACCAAGAAATTCCGTGAACTCACAGCCGAAGTGGCGAGGCTGCTGGCCTACGAAGCGACGGTGGATTTTCCGCTTGAAAAAACGATGATCGAATGCTGGAGCGGCCCGACCGAGATCGACCAGATCGCTGGCCGCAAGGTCACCGTCGTGCCGATATTGCGCGCCGGACTCGGAATGCTTGACGGTGTTCTCGACATGATTCCGAATGCCAAAATCAGCGTCGTCGGTCTGGCCCGTGACCATGAGTCGCTGCAACCGGTGCATTATTTCGAGCGCTTTGTCGGCCAGTTGGATGAGCGTACGGCCCTGATCGTCGACCCGATGCTCGCCACCGGCGGCTCCTTGATCGCGACGATCGAGTTGCTCAAACGCCGCGGCTGCAAGGACATCCGCGCACTGGTGCTGGTCGCCGCGCCCGAGGGCATCGCCGCGCTGACCCGGGCCCACCCCGAAGTCCGCTGCTGGACCGCCGCGATCGACAGCCACCTGAACGAACAGGGCTACATCATCCCCGGCCTCGGCGACGCCGGCGACAAAATCTTCGGGACGAAAGAGAGCTAGTAGCTCTCTTTCGATCTTGGAGCTAGTAGCTCTCTTTCGATCTTGGAGCTAGTAGCTCTCTTTCAATCTTGAAGGCTAGCAGCCCTCTTTCGATCTTGAAGGCCAGTAGCCTTCTTTCAAGCTCGATTCGACAGCCTCAAACCAA
>JBIKPD010000086.1:0-12475 GCA_044357665.1 Roseateles sp.
GACGATGAAGCCCAACCCCAGCGCATGCAAGGCCAGGTCGCGCCCCGGGCAAGCCAGCGCCATGCCGACCCAGGCCAGCCCGCCCACCCCCAGCCAGGCATAGCCGCAGGCGCAACAAATCCGGATATAGCGGCTCAGCCCATGGGCAAGTGGCTTGCGGCTGAAGAGGTCGAACCACCCGAGCCAAACGGCCAGCGCAGCCAAGGCCATGCCGAAGATCAGCGCCGCTCTGCGGGGGACGAATGGCATCATTGCCGCACCGAGCAGCAAGCTGGCAGCGATCACCGACAAGGGCCGACCTGCCAGCGGCTGGTGGCGCAGCGGCGCCGTCATCTCCAGGCGCTCGCCGACGATCGTCAGCACCGGGAAGGCAAACCACCAGGGCAGCAGCAAGGCGCTATCGGCGCCGGCAGCGAACAGCAGATTGCCGATCAGCCAGGCCAGCGCGCCGACCAATAGCAGCGCCTTGCTATAGCTCGCCTGGCGCCGCAGGACCCAGGCATTCGCCAGGGCATGCAGCAGGGAAGCCAGCAGCAAGCAGCAGGCAGCGGCCTTGCTGGCGCCAACGAGCAAAAGCATCCCGCCAAGCCCGGAGAGCAAGGGCGCGGCATGGGCCCATGACTGTTTGACCCAGACAGCGCGCTTGACCGCAATCACCGTGCCGAGAAACCCCGACAACATCAGCGCTCCATGGGCCGCTTCGGCGTTGACCCCCAGGCTGCTGTCGCGCAGCGCGGCCCAACTCAGACCCGCCCGCAGCAGACCGCCAACGACGGCGGCCATCAGCGCGCTGCCGATCAGCAATGCCAGAACCAGCCGAAAGGCCGCTAGCCGCAGCGCCGCGCCGGGCGATACCGCCGCCCGACCCAGATTCACGCGCCGCCGCAAGCCCCGCAGCATTGGCGTTGCGGCTGCGCCACCTTGGTGATGCGGACATGCCAGCGCAAGGGCCCTGTCTCAAGGTAATCCCAGCTGAATTGGCCCGCCAGCATGCCCTCGAATTGACGCAACAAAGGCAGCGGTTCATGGTCCACCCACAGCGCCATGGCCTGCCCTTCCTGCAGCTCGCGAAAGGTCGTAAAAATCAGCGGATGACGGTCTTGCGGGGCGATGCTGGGGACGTCGATCGTGGGGATTGAAGTGGTGGTGGGCATGGGAATCCATTCGTCAAGAAAGAAGCCACTGGAAGGCAAATGGCGGCGCGATGCTAAGCAAACGCTCGGCGCGGGCAATTGCTTCATGTCAAGCTCGGGCAGTTCAGCGCCTGCGCTGTTTTTGCACCCCAAGTCATCGGCGCCGGCATGACTTAACGCAAACCGCGCGGCGGCCGATCTGGTCAGACTGGCGCCCACTCCAACGAGACATCTGGCCGCTCCCGCCAGCCACCCGCCATGACGGTTTCCTACGCCCGCAAGCCCCAACTGGTCTGCCCAGCCGGATCGCTGCGCGCCCTGCAACTGGCGGTCAATGCCGGCGCCGATGCGGTCTATATGGGCTTGAAGGATGCGACCAATGCACGCAATTTCGCTGGCCTGAACTTCGACCTCGAACAGGCCAGGGAAGGGGTCGCCCATGCCCATGCCAAAGGGGCGCAGGTACTGATGGCGTTGAACACCTTCGCGCGCGCCCAGGAGCCCGAACGCTGGTGGCGCGCGGTCGATCTGGCCGTCGAGATGGGCGCCGATGCGCTGATCTGCGCCGACACCGCCGTGATGGCCTATGCCTGCCGCGAACACCCGCAGTTGCGGCTGCACCTGAGCGTGCAGGCCTCAGCGACCAGTTACGAAGCGATCGAGTTTTACCGCGAGCATTACGGCATCCAGCGCGCCGTGCTGCCGCGCGTGCTGATGCTCTCGCATGTCGGCCATGTGCTGCGCAACAGTTCGGTGGAAATCGAGGTCTTCGGCTTCGGCAGCCTCTGCGTGATGGTCGAAGGGCGCTGCGCCCTGTCTTCCTATGTCACCGGGCAATCGCCAAACAACGCCGGTGTCTGCTCGCCGCCATCGGCCGTGCGCTGGATCGACAAGGCCGGCGCCGTGCAGGTGCGTCTGGGTGAAGTGCTGATCGACGAGTTCGGCCCGACCGAGCCGCGCGGTTATCCGACACTGTGCAAAGGCCGCTTTGCCGTCGACGGCGTGCGCGACTATGCGCTGGAAGATCCGACCAGCTTGAACAGCATGGCCCTGTTGCCGGAGCTGATGGCGATGGGCATAGCGGCGATCAAGATCGAAGGCCGCCAGCGCAGCGCCGCCTATGTTGAACAGGTCACGCGCGTCTGGCGCGCTGCCATCGATGCCTGCTTTGCCGCCGGCAATGGCCAGGGCGGGCGCTTTGCGGTCCAGCCGCAATGGGCGGCGACATTGGCCGAGCATGCCGAGGGCCAGCAGGTCACGCTTGGCGCTTACAGCCGGCCCTGGAGATGAGCTTGCATCAACGCATGGCCTTGACCATCGGCCCGCTGCAATACCACTGGTCGCGCAACGATGTCACCGCCTTCTATGCCAGCATGGCCGACAGCGTCGCCGACTGCCTGGTGCTCGGCGAAGTGGTCTGCGCACGCCGGCGTGAACTCAAGCTGGCCGACTGGCTGGCTTTGGCCGGCGAGCTGCGCCAGGCGGGCAAGGAAGTGGTGCTGGCCACCCAGACCTTGATCGAGTCGGAAGCCGATTTGCGCCTGCTGCGCAGCCAGGCCGAACAGCATGAATTCCTGGTCGAAGCCAACGATGCTTCTGCCTTGCAGCTATTGCAGGGCCGGCCTTTTGTGCTGTCGCCGCATATCAACATCTACAACCAATCGGCGCTGCAGCAGCATGCCGCGCTGGGCGCGACGCGCTGGGTGCCGCCGCTCGAACTGGACCTGGCAACGGTGGCCCTCATCAACCCGCCATCAGCGCCGGTCTGCAACCCGCAGGGCCAGGCCGTGGAGACCGAGGTATTCGCCTTCGGTCGCATGCCGCTGGCATTTTCGGCACGCTGCTTCACCGCTCGCCACCACCATCTGAACAAGGACGAATGCCAGTACCGCTGCCTGGACGATCCCGATGGTCTGGTGCTGCGCTCGACCGAAGGACAGGACTTTCTGGTGCTCAACGGCACCCAGACCCAGTCGGCCGGCATCCATTGCCTGCTCGGGCAGGCGCCGGCCTTGAGCGCGGCCGGGGTGCAGCGGCTGCGGCTGTCGCCCTGCTCGCGCAGCTTTGCCGAGGTCATTCACCAATTCGAGCAGGTCTTCAACCAGGGGCAGGATGCCGAGTCAGGCCTCGAAGCCTTGCGTGCCCTGCATTTGCCGGGTCCGCTGGTCAATGGTTATGCCTTGAACCAGGCCGGCATGGCCTGGCAAGACTGAAGAGGAATTTCGAAATGGCCCAGAACCAGAGTTTTGCCCTGCCGCCGCTGCCGGTCCCCCTGCTCAATTTCGTCCGCCGCCTGCCTTGGCAGCCGCCGAGTCTGTTGCTGGCCCTGGCCCTGCAACGCCTGCTCTGGCCCCGCTTGCGCGAATCGCAGCGGCAGGAACTGGCCAACGCGGTGGTCGCGATCGAAGTCGAAGACCTGGGGGTTCGCTGCCGCGTCTGGCTGACCGAGCGCGGCTTTGCCGTGGCGCCTGCCGCGCTGGCGCCGCGCGTCAGCATCCGCGCCAGCAGCACCGCCTACCTGCGCCTGCTGAAAGGCCAGGAAGATCCGGACCGCTTGTTTTTCGAACGCGCCCTGGTGCTCGAAGGCGATACCGAATACGGCCTGCTGCTGAAGAACACGCTGGATGCGCTCGGGCCGATTCTGGTCTGGCCGCAGCGCACTTGAACGCTGTCCGATCTCAATCGCCGGTCTGATCACAGGCCTACACTCGCCCCCATGCGCTTTCCCCGCCTTCATGTTCGCTGGCTTGCCGGCTGCCTGATCCTGACCTTGCTGTTCATGCAACTGGTCACTGCGGCTTACGCCTGCCCTGCCAGCGGCGCAGCGACGCCGGTCGCGATGGCCGAGATGCCGGGATGCGACGGCAGCCATATGGCGGCGGCCAGCGTCGATCCGGCGCAGCCCCAGCTGTGCAAAGCCCATTGCCAGCAGGGCAGCCAGACCGTCAGCCCGGCGGTGGCAGCCGATCTGCCCTGGGTGCCGATGTTGCTGGCCGTGCTCGACTGGACGCCTGCAATGCGCCTGCCCAAACAGGCGCTGATACCGGCCTTCGGGATCGCTGCCGGCGCTGCACCACCGGGCGCGCCGCCGCTCTACCTGTCCCTGCAAGTCCTGCGCAACTAGTCCCTCGCGTGATCCACCCGGCCAGCCCCTTGCGGGTATGGCGGCTTGAGCGATTCACGTTGAGAAGGACATCTGCAATGCACCACCCACAACTGCGCGCCGGCATCATGCTGGCCTTGCTCACCCTGCCCTTGCTGGCCAGCGCCGCATTGAGCTACGAGACCGTCAGCCGGTTGGCGCTGGACCAGGCGCCGGCGCTGCTGGCGCAAAAGAGCGCCCTGGCCGGCGCCGAAGCCGCGCTGCCTGCCGCCGCCAGCCTGCCCGACCCGCGGCTGACGCTGGGGCTGGACAACCTTCCGGTCAATGGCGCAGATCGACTCAGCATCAACCGCGACTTCATGACGATGCAGCGCATCGGCTTGATGCAGGAAGTGCCGAACCGGGCCAAGCGGGCCGCGCGCGCCAGTGGTGCCGAGGCGAAGGTGGCGCGCGAACAGGCGCTGCTGGCCCTTGCCCAACTGGCCGTGCAAAGGGATGCGGCGCTGGCCTGGCTGGGCGTTCATTTCGCCGAAGCCAGGCTGGCACAGCTGGCGGCGCTCGAAACCGAGAACCGTTTGCTGCAGGACACGCTCGACGCGCGCATCGGCGCCGGTCGCGCCATGCCTGCCGATCGCACGATGGCGCGCCAGGAAGCGCTGGCCCTGGCCGACCGGCGCGATGACGCGCAGCGCGATGTCGCCAAAGCACGCGCCGCCCTGCGCCGCTGGGTTGGCAGCCGCGCCGATGAAGCGCTTGAAGGCGCGCCGCCGGTGCTGCGGGTCGACCCTGCAGCGGTACTTGCCGGCCTGCATCGGCATGCCGAGATCACGCCATTTGCCGCCGAACAGGCGCTGGCCAGTGCCGAACTCAAGGAAGCCACTGCGGAAGCGCGCGGCGACTGGGCCTGGGAGCTGGTCTACAGCCGGCGCGGCCCGCAGTTCGGCGACATGATGTCGGTCCAGTTCAGCTTTGACCTGCCCTGGCAGCAAGGCCGGCGCCAGCAGCCGCAGCTGATGGCCAAGCAGCAGATGCTGCAGCGCATTGCCGCCGAGCGCGAAGACCTGCTGCGCCGCCATGGCGAAGAAATCGAAAGCCAGTTGGCCGAGTTGCAGTCGCTCGACCGCCAGCGCGCCCGCCTCGCGGACAGCGGACAAGCCTTGGCCGCCGAACGCGTGGCGCTGGCGCTGGCCAGCTACCAGGCGGGCCGCAGCGATCTGGCATCCGTCCTGGCGGCCCGTCGCGAGCTGGTCGAGACCCGGCTGCGGCTGATCGACATCGACCTGCAAGGCGCGGCCTTGCGCGTTCGCCTCACCACCTTGACTGCGGAGCAATGAGATGAGCCCGAAGCAAAAATCAATCGTCGCCGCCATCAGCTTGCTGGCCGCCGGCATGCTGCTCGGCCTGGGGCTGGCGCATTGGCAACAGGCCGCGCAGCTGATGCCGGCCGAACCGGTCGCCAAGGCCGAGCGCAAAGTCCTCTACTGGTACGACCCGATGATGCCGGTGCAGAAGTTCGACAAGCCCGGCAAGTCACCCTTCATGGACATGGAACTGGTGCCGCGCTATGCCGATGAAGCCGCTGCCGACGAAGCCCCGGCGCTGAGCTTGACCAAGCCGGCGCAACAAGCACTCGGGATCCGCCTGGCGACGGTCGAAAAGCGCCTGATCGGTGCCACGGTCGAGGCCGTCGGCAACCTGCAGCTGAACGAGCGCGACATCAGCATCGTGCAGGCCCGCACCGCCGGTTTCGTCGAGCGCGTCTATGGCCTGGCACCCGGCGATGTGGTCGCCGCCGGCGCTCCGCTGGTCGATCTGATGAACCCCGAATGGCAAGGCGCGCAGCAGGAATACCTGGCGGTCAAGGCCACCGGCGACAGCGCCCTGACCCAGGCGGCGCGGCAGCGGATGCTGCTGCTCGGCATGCCGTTGTCGATGGTTGAACAGGTCGAGCGCAAAGGCCAGCCCAGCGCCTTGCAGACGATCACCGCGCCGACCGCCGGCCTGATCACCGAATTGCAGGTACGCAGCGGCATGATGGTGGCGCCAGGGATGACGCTGGTGCGGATCAATGGCCTGTCCAGCATCTGGCTCGAAGCCGCTTTGCCCGAAGCGCAGGCGGCGGCGATCCGGCCCGGGCAGGCGGCGCAGGCGCGCTTTGCGGCGCTGCCGGGTGAACTGTTCAAGGGCCGTATCACGGCCTTGCTGCCCGAGACCAATCGCGAGACCCGCACCCTGCGCGTTCGCATCGAATTGCCCAACCCGGGGCTGCGGCTGCGCGCCGGTCTGTTCGCGCAGGTCAGCCTGCTGGGCAGCCAGCGCAACGCTCTCGTGGTGCCGGCAGAAGGCGTGATCCGGACCGGCAGCCGTGCGCTGGTCTACTTGGCTGAAGGGCCGGGGCGCTACCGGCCGGTCGAGGTCGAAGTCGAAGACCAGGTGGGTGAATGGATCGTCATCCGCAGCGGCCTGCAGCCAGGCCAGCAGATCGTCGCATCGGGTCAGTTCCTGCTCGACTCCGAAGCCAGTTTGCAGGGCGTGCTGGCACGCGCGCCAGCAGCCTCGGGCAGCCAGCCATGATTGCGCGGCTGATCCGATGGTCGGTGGCAAACCGCCTGCTGGTGTTGCTGGTGACGCTGCTGCTGTCGGTCTGGGGCGGCTACAGCCTGCGCCATATGCCGATCGACGCGCTGCCCGACCTGTCCGATGTGCAGGTGATCATCCGCACCAGCTATCCGGGCCAGGCGCCGCAGATCGTCGAGAACCAGGTCACCTACCCGCTGGCCACGACGATGCTGTCGGTGCCGGGAGCCAAGACCGTGCGCGGTTTCTCGTTCTTCGGCGACAGCTTCGTCTATGTGATCTTCGAAGACGGCACTGACCTGTACTGGGCCCGCTCGCGGGTGCTGGAATACCTGAACCAGGTGCAAAGCCGGTTGCCGGCCAGCGCCAAAACCTCGCTGGGCCCTGATGCCACCGGTGTCGGCTGGATCTATCAATACGCGCTGGTTGACCGCAGTGGTCGCAACGACCTGTCGCAACTGCGCACGCTGCAGGACTGGTTCCTCAAATACGAGCTGAAAAGCCTGCCCGATGTGGCCGAAGTGGCTTCGGTCGGCGGCATGGTGCGGCAATACCAGGTGCTGCTCGATCCCCACAAGCTGGCGGCCTATGGCATCAGCTACAGCCAGGTGCGCGAGGCGCTGAAAGCCGGCAACCAGGAGACCGGCGGCGCGGTGCTCGAACTCGCCGAGGTCGAATACATGGTGCGCGCCAGCGGCTATCTGAAAACGCTCGACGACTTCCGGGCGATCCCGCTGGTCATGCGCGCGGGCATTCCGGTGCAGCTCGGCGATGTGGCGACGATCCAGGTCGGCCCCGAAATGCGCCGCGGCATTGCCGAACTCGATGGCGAGGGCGAAGTCGCTGGCGGCATCGTCATCCTGCGCTCGGGCAAGAACGCGCAGACCACCATCGCCGCGGTCAAGGCCAAATTGGCCGAGTTGCAGAAAAGCCTGCCGCCCGGGGTTGAAGTCATCAACACCTATGACCGCAGCGCGCTGATCGAACGCGCGATCAGCAATCTGTCGCACAAGCTGATCGAGGAATTCATCGTCGTGGCCCTGGTCTGCGCGGCCTTCCTGTGGCATCTGCGCTCGGCGCTGGTGGCGATCATCGCGCTGCCGCTGGGCGTGCTGATGGCTTTTGCGGTGATGCGTTACCAGGGCATCAACGCCAACATCATGTCGCTGGGCGGCATCGCGATCGCGATCGGCGCGATGGTCGACGCGGCGCTGGTGATGATCGAAAACGCCCACAAGAAAATCGAGGCCTGGCAGCATCAACATCCCGATCAGCGGCTCGAAGGCGAAGAACGCTGGCGGGTGATGTCGCACGCCGCCGAAGAGGTCGGGCCAGCGCTGTTTTTCTCGCTTTTGATCATCACGCTGTCCTTCATCCCGGTGTTCACGCTGGAAGCGCAGGAAGGGCGCTTGTTCGGCCCGCTGGCCTTCACCAAGACCTATGCGATGGCCGCGGCAGCCGGGCTCTCGGTCACCTTGATCCCGGTCCTGATGGGTTACTGGATCCGCGGCCGCATCCCGGCCGAGCAGAAGAACCCGCTGACCCGCGGCCTGATCGCCTGCTACCGCCCGGCGCTGGAATGGGTTTTGAAAGCACCCCGCATGACGCTGGCGATCGCGTTGGCGCTGCTCGCTTCCACGGCCTGGCCCTTGCTGCATCTGGGCGGTGAATTTCTGCCCAAATTCGACGAAGGCGATCTGCTCTACATGCCTTCGGCGCTGCCCGGGCTGTCGGCGCAAAAAGCGGCCGAGCTGCTGCAAGTCACCAACCGGATGATCAAGACCTTGCCCGAAGTCGAGCGCGTCTTCGGCAAGGCCGGCCGCGCCGAGACCGCCACCGACCCGGCGCCGCTGGAAATGTTTGAAACCACGATCCAGCTGAAGCCGCGCGAACAATGGCGCGCCGGCATGACGCCAGAAAAACTGATCGAAGAACTCGATCAGGCGGTCAAGGTGCCGGGCCTGTCCAACCTCTGGGTGCCGCCGATCCGCAACCGCATCGACATGCTGGCCACCGGTATCAAGAGCCCGATCGGCGTCAAGGTCAGCGGCGCTGATCTCGCCGCCATCGACCGCATCGCCGGCCGCATCGAACAGGTGGCCAAGACGGTGCCGGGGGTTTCTTCGGCGCTGGCCGAGCGCTTGACCGGCGGCCGCTATATCGACCTGCAGATCGACCGCGTCGCCGCCGCACGTTACGGGCTCAACATCGCCGATCTGCAGGCCCTGGTCAGCGGCGCCATCGGCGGCGAAAACGTCACCGAGACGATCGAGGGCAGGGCGCGCTTTCCGGTCAACCTGCGCTTCCCGCGCGAATGGCGCGACACGCCGCAGCGGCTCACCGATCTGCCGCTGCTGACGCCAAGCGGTCAGCAGATCACCCTCGGCAGCGTCGCCCGCGTCGTGATCAGCGACGGGCCGGCGATGCTCAAGAGCGAAAACGCGCGGCCTTCGGGCTGGGTCTATGTCGACGTGCGCGGCCGCGACCTGGCGGCGGTGGCCAAGGACCTGCGCCTGGCGGTCGCTGCCGAGGTGAAGCTCGATGCCGGCATCAGCCTGGCCTATTCAGGCCAGTTCGAATACATGGAACGCGCCAACGCGCGCCTGCTGCTGGTCGTGCCTGCGACCTTGCTGATCATCTTCGTGCTGCTCTACCTGACCTTCGGCCGCTTTGACGAGGCCTTGCTGATCATGGCGACCCTGCCCTTCGCCTTGACCGGCGGGGTCTGGTTCCTCTACCTGCTGGGCTACCAGCAATCGATCGCCACCGGTGTCGGTTTCATCGCGCTGGCCGGCGTTGCGGCCGAATTCGGCGTGGTGATGCTGCTTTACCTCAAGCATGCCTTGCAGGACCGGCTGGCCGCCGGCGCAACGGTTTCGACGCAGTTGGTCGACGATGCGATCCGCGAAGGCGCGGTCTTGCGGGTGCGCCCGAAAGCGATGACTGTTGCCGTCATCCTCGCCGGCCTGCTGCCTATCGTCTGGGGCGGCGGCAGCGGCTCTGAAGTGATGAGCCGCATCGCCGCGCCGATGCTCGGCGGCATGGTCACCGCGCCGCTGCTGTCGCTGTTCATCGTGCCGGCGGTCTATGCCTTGCTGCGCCGGCCGCGCGGCAAACACGTCTGATCCGGGTCGGATCAACCCGGCTGCAGCACGCTGTAGTCACCGCTGAACCAGCCGTTTTGCCATTCCCAGGTCTGGATGCGCCAGCCTGTTGGCAGCCTCACCCAGGTGGCGTGATAGTTGCCGCGGGCGATGAACTCTCGGGCATCCTGCTTGCCAACTGCGCGGTGGCTGGCGCAGACCGAGGCAAAGCTGCACGCGGCATTGCCTTCGACCTGAATCTCGATATTGCCGAGCAGATGCTGGGATGGGCCGCAGCCGCCGAGGAAGGCGCGGAAATGCTGCTCGATGGCCTCGAGCCCCGCGGCCCGATGCTCGCCATAGACAGCCAAGGCATCTGGCGCAAAAACCTCGCCCAGTCTGCCCCATTCGCGCCGGTCGAGGCATTGCGTAAACCCGACCAAGCGGTGCTGAATTTCGCGCTCATCGAGCAGGTCTTGCAGGTTCATCGTTGCTCCGCAGGCTGGGTTGGTCGCCGCTTAATCGGCGCGACGGCAACTGTAGCTTGACACCCTCCCACTCTGCCATGCAGCCCTCAGGAAGGACAAAAATCACCGGGGTTCAGCTCCCGGTGGACGGCATGCAAGTTCGACCTGCATTCCGTCCCCGGGGGCGTCATTGGGCGACGAAGTGACGCGCTGCTGTTTTGACAAGTCCGATCAGGGGAAGGTGTAGATCAGTGAGGCTGGGACGAGGGTGCTGGTCACATCGCCGTCAAAGTCCATCGCGATCACGTTGCTCAGCGCAGTCGTGCCACTTGACGAGTTGGTGTCGTACTGGACCAGCAGGTGGGTGACCTTGCTGACCGAGTCATAGCTCCTCGCCATATGGAACTGGTTATCGGTGACGGTGCTCAGCACTCCATTTGCGTCGGCGACGATCTGCAGCACACCATTGCTGCCCAGAGCAGCCCCGGCGATCTTGGTGATGCCGACGTCGACGTTGCTGGTGACGTAGTTCGATGTGATGATTGACGTACTACCACCCGACGCCACTGATTCCAACCCGATGGAAAAAGTCGAGACGAGGCTGTTCACGATCAGCGTGACGCCGAAAGCCTTGCCGGATGTATCGATGATCGGATTGCCCGAGATGCTCAGGTCTGCTACCAGGGCGATCTTGCCGTTCGCCGTGACGCTGGACGTGCTTACCAAGTTCGAAGCGACATTGGCCCAGACATTTGCACTGAATCCAAAAGTCGGGTCAACAAAAGTCGTATTGGTGACCTGAGCCGCAGAGACTTTGCTGTAGTCATAAACCAGATCGATCACCGCACCTGCGATCTTCAAACTGGAAATTGTTGCCGCGTCGAAATTGACATCAAAGGTGACTCTCGTCGTGCTCGCGAGTTGGGTCAACACCAGGTTCTTCAGCTCGACAAACCCGGCCCCTGTATCCGCAACCGCAGTCGATGTGTAGCCCGACCCGCCAGTTCCCAGAATTGCTTTCAGGTCCAGATGGTCGCCCGAACCAAAGCCAAACACCATATCGGTAGCTGCCGCTGTCGAGCCTGTCGCCGCACTCATCACGACCGTGTCGTTGCCGCTACCGAGATAGACGGCATCTGCCGCCGTGCCGACAGTCAGCGAATCGTTGCCCGAAGTTCCCCACAGGACCGAGTGCAGGATCTGCGCTGCAGCAGTGGATGCATTGCCGACAGCATCAGCCGCAGCGCCTGCGCCCACGTTGACTGTCATATTGAGCGGTGAAGTCGACGAAGTCGGCGTAACTACCGCCGTGTAATGCGAACTGTCGACCATGGTGAATGAACTGACCACGCCATTAACGACGTTGAGGTCAGTGAGGTCAAAGCCGGTCACCGCTTCGCTGAAATTGAAGCCGTAGACAACTCCACCTGTGCTGTTCACAGTCGTCGCATCGACCCGAGTCAAAGTCGGCGCAGTGCTGTCGCCCCGCTTCATGGCCGCCGCTGTGGTCGACGCGCTACTGACGAATTCCTTGGTGCCAAACCCATCGGTATAGGTGGCCGCGACGCTGATGGCTTTGCCAATCTGGGCTTGCGTCAGCGTGAAGGTCGAAACCGTTGCGCCGGCAATCGCAGTTCCACCCGCAAGCCATTGATAACTGACCGTGCCCATGCCATCCAGATCTGCCAGCGTGTTGGCCGCCGTCAGAATTTGTCCCTGGGACAAGGTGCCGCTGATGCTCACCGCTCCTGTGGGCAAATCGTTGACATTGACCACCGCCACTGACGCGCCGCTAGTCAAAGTCTCTGCTGTGCCCAACAGATCGGTGTAGGAAGCCTTGACCTTTATGGCTTTGCCAACCTGGGCTTGCGTCAGCGTGAAGGTTGAATCCGTAGCGCCAGCAATCGCCGTTGTCCCCGCCAGCCATTGATAGCTAACCGTGCCCATGCCGTCCGCATCGGCCAGCGTGTTGGCTGCCGTCAGAATTTGCCCTTGGGCCAAGGTGCCGCTGATGCTCACCGCTCCCGTGGCCGCGTCATTGACATTGACCACCGCCGTCGTTGCGCTGCTGGTCTTTGATTCCTGGGCGCCATATGCGTCGGTATAACTGGC
>JBIKPD010000406.1:0-3554 GCA_044357665.1 Roseateles sp.
ACCCCGGAGCCCAGGCCGACCTGCGGTCTTGCCGGCGCGCTGCGGCCGCGTTGGCCGAAGTTGAACCTGAACCAGGCATCGTTGGCTTCGGCCGAGCGTGCTGGCGGCTTGCTCGCCGTGATGCTGACCACGGCCGGCGCAGCGCGCTTGGCGGCGAGGCTGTAACCGCTGCGACTGCTGCTGGTGGAGGTCGGCAAAGGCTGCAGCGGTGAGGCGCCCGGCAGCACCGTTACCTCGTTTCGCTGCAGCCATGCAGGCTTCAATGTCATCACCACAAACAGCAGGGCCAGCGCCACTGTCGTCGTCTGGGCGAAAATCAGCCATAGTCTGCGCACAATCCCTCCCCACCCAGGTCCACTTTGATGTCAAACAAGTTCATCCAACGCGGCGATGTCGAGCTGCATCTCAGGCAACTGCTCGAGGTCGACCGTTTCAAGGATTATGGGACCAATGGTTTGCAGGTCGAGGGCCGGGCGGAGATTCGCCACCTGGTCTGCGGGGTCACAGCCAGCGTGGCCTTGATCGATGCGGCGATCGCTGCAGGGGCTGACGCCATCCTGGTCCACCATGGCCTGTTCTGGCGCGGCCAGGAGGGCCGTGTCACAGGCTGGATGAAACAACGACTGGCCAGGCTGCTGGCCCATGACATCAATCTGTTCGCCTACCACCTGCCGCTCGATGCGCACAAGAAACTCGGCAACAACGCGCAGTTGGGACTGCGCCTCGGCTGGCAGGCCGACGGAACTTTCGGCGAGCAGGACCTCGGTTGCATCGGCAGCCTGTCCGCCCCCCAGGATATGCCCAGGCTCTGCGCAGCGCTGCAATTGCAACTCGGACGCGAGGTGCTGGCCTTGCCTGGAGACGGCCGACCTCTGCAGCGGATCGCCTGGTGCACCGGCGGCGCGCAAAGCTATTTCGAAGCCGCGATCGCAGCTGGCGCCGATGTCTTCGTCACCGGCGAGATTTCCGAGCCGCAAGCCCATTATTCTGCCGAGACCGGCGTGGCCTTCATCGCTGTCGGCCACCATGCGAGCGAGCGCTACGGCGTGCAGGCCCTGGCCAGCCACTTGGCGGCCGAATTCGGCCTGACCCAGCAATTCATCGATATTCCCAACCCCGCATGAAACAGAACCTGTTGATCACGATGGGCGATTGCTGTGGCATTGGCCCGGAAGTCGCAGTCGCCGCCTGGCAGGCGCAAGCTGATGCCCGGCTGTGCCTGGTCGGCGATGTCGATGTGCTGCGCCGGGCTTTGCGCTGGCGCGGGTTGCAGTTGCCGGTGGCGAAGCTGGCTTCAGCGGCCGAGCTGGCTGAAGTGCCACCCGGCTGTCTGCCGGTCTGGCAGCCCTCAGGCCTGCCGGCCGGCCTGCTCGACTGCCAGCTCGGACAGATCGGCGCCCGCGCCGGCGCAGCGGCTGCGGCTTGCATCATGGCGGCGGTTGAAGCGATCCAGGCCGGCCATGCCGGCGGGTTGGTGACCGCGCCGATCCACAAGGAAGCGCTGCATGCCGCCGGCGTGCAGTTCCCCGGCCATACCGAAATGCTGCAGTCGCTGGCGGCGCAGGGCGGCGCGATGCCGCCGGTGCGCATGATGCTGGCCAATGACGAGTTGCGTACGGTGCTGGTGACGATCCATTGCTCCTTGCGGGAGGCGATCGACGCCATCAGTTGCGAAAGCGTGCTGCAAACGCTGCGCATCAGCCATCAGGCGATGCAGCGTTTCGGCATCACCGCGCCGCGCCTTGCGGTGGCCGGGCTGAATCCGCATGCCGGCGAGGGCGGCTTGTTCGGCAATGAGGAAATTCTCCATATCGCTCCGGCGATTGCCGCCGCCCGCGCCGAGGGCATCAATGCCAGCGGGCCGTTCGCTCCGGACACCGTCTTCATGCGGGCCCGCAACAGCGCCGGCCACCCTGGAGAATTCGATCTGGTCGTGGCGATGACCCATGACCATGGGCTGATTCCGGTCAAGTATCTGGGCGTCGAGCAGGGCGTCAACGTGACGTTGGGTCTGCCCTTTGTCCGCACCAGCCCCGATCACGGCACCGCCTTTGACATCGCCGGCAGCGGCCGCGCCGATGCGTCGAGCATGCAGGCGGCGATCCGGATGGCGCGCCTATTGCTCGAGTCGGCTGTCGGTTAAGTTGCAGTCAGGCGCTGCGGGCCAGCCAGGGCATCTCAATGCGCTGGCGCAGCTCGAAGGCCGCGATTTCCGACTCGTAGCGCAAGGTCAGGTCGATCTCGTCGATGCCGGCGAGCAGGCATTCCTTGCGGAAGGGATCGATCTCGAAATGATCGATGCTGCCATCGGGCGAGGTCAAGGTCTGTGCTGGCAAGTCGATGCTCAGCTGAGCTTCAGGGGCTGCCGTGATTTGCTGGCGAAGCGCCGCGACGCGGCCATGCGGCAGGGTGAAAGCCAGTACGCCGTTCTTGAACGAGTTCTCGAAAAAAATGTCTCCGAACGACGGTGCGATCCAGGCCCGCAAGCCGATGCCGGCCAAGGCCCAGACGGCGCCCTCGCGGGATGAACCGCAGCCGAAATTCTCGGCCGCAACCAGGATCTTTGCGCCTTGATATTCGGGGCGGTTCAAGGCGAAGTCAGGATCCTGCTCGCGCAGGTCGTTGAACAGGAAGTTCTGGTAACCCGCCGAACGCGGCCGGCGCAAAAAGCGTGCCGGTACGATGCGGTCGGTATCGATATTGACCAGATCGAGCGGGACAGCCCGCGCACTGAGTGTGGTGAAAGCGTCCATGCTCAGGGTCTCCCTGCTGCGGCTTGCAGCCGGCGCGGATCGGTGATGCGGCCGGTTACAGCGGCCGCCGCTGCCATCGCCGGGCTCATCAAATGGGTGCGTGCATCGCGGCCCTGCCGGCCTTCGAAATTGCGGTTCGAGGTCGACGCACAGCGCTGACCCGCCTCGACCAGATCGCCGTTCATACCGACGCACATCGAGCAGCCGGGCTCGCGCCAGTCGAAACCGGCATCGATGAAGATACGGTCCAGCCCTTCGGCTTCGGCTGCCAGTTTGACCAGCCCCGAACCTGGCACTACCAGCGCTGGCACCAGCGCCTGGCGGCCGCGCGCGATCGCCGCTGCGGCGCGCAAATCCTCGAGCCGGCTGTTGGTGCAGGAGCCGATGAAGACCCGGTCGATCGCCAGCCCTTCGATCCGCTGGCCGGGCTGCAGCGCCATATAGCGCATGGCTTTTTCCATGCCGGCGCGCCGTACCGGATCCTGCTGCAAAGCCGGATCCGGTAATGCGGCGCTGACGCTGATGCCATGTTCTGGGCTGGTGCCCCAGGTGACCATTGGCTCGATCGCGGCGGCATCGAGATCAACTTCGGCATCGAAGCAAGCATCAGCATCGGAGGGCAGCTTGCGCCAGGCTGCCAAGGCCAGCTCCCAATCGGCGCCATGGGGCGCTTGCGGGCGGCCGTGCAGGTAATCGAAACAGCTATCGTCGGGCGCGATCAAGCCGGCCCTGGCACCGGCCTCGATCGACATATTGCAGACCGTCATCCGCGCTTCCATCGACAGGGCACGGATCGCCGGG
>JBIKPD010000087.1:0-12419 GCA_044357665.1 Roseateles sp.
CCAACGACGACCACGTTGCGACCTTGCGCAATTTCACTTTGCATCTTGATAATCCGATGATCAAAAAAAGTCTTCGGCAGTCCGCGTCATATGGCGCGCACCACCCACTGCGTGTCGACCGCAATCAGTTCGCGATCACAGTCGAATTCGTCGCCTTCATGTTCATGGCCAGGCAGCACGCAGACGACGGTCTCACCGGCCTCACGCAAATGCCTGACTGCCGCGCGCAGACCAGCGCCCTCACCCCACGGGGCCCGCACAGCAGCGCGCAGCGGACTGGCAGGGCTCAGCCCCTCGAGCGTCTTCAAATCAAGGCTGAAGCCGACCGCCGGACGACGCCGACCAAACACTGCGCCGACCTCGTCGTAACGCCCGCCGCGCAGCACGGCATCGCTCGAACCGCTGGCATACAGCGCAAAACGCACACCGCTGTAATAGGCGTAGCCGGTCAAATCAGCCAGATCGAAGCCCAACCGTACCTCAGGATGGGTCTGATGCAGGCGCTCGGCAAGCCATTGCAGGTCATCAATAGCCGCCATGATTGACGGATGGGCTGGCAAACGCTCGCGCGCCAAAGCCAGCACTTCGATGCCCCCATAGAGCGACAGCAAGGCTTGCAGGCCCTGCTGCACGCTGACCGGCAAGTCGCGACTCAGTTCAGCCAATGCACTCGAATCCTTGGTCGCCAAGGCAGCGACAAATTGGTCCATTGCGATCGAAGTCAAACGCTGTTCGCCGAGCAAACCATGTACCAGACGAGCATCGCCGAGATCCAGCGTAACGTCTGACAAGCCCGCTCGCTGTACAGCGTCGAGCGCCAGCTCCTGGACTTCAAGGTCGGCTTCGAGACCGGCATGGCCGTAGATTTCGACACCGAACTGCAAGGGCTCGCGCGTCGCATGCAAGCCGTCAGGCCGCGTATGCAGAACCGGTCCGCAATAGCAAAGCCGGGTCACTCCGACACGATTGAGCAGATGCGCATCGATGCGAGCAACTTGCGGTGTGGTGTCGGCGCGCAGCCCGAGACTGCGCCCGGAAAGCTGATCGACCAGCTTGAAGGTCTTCAGATCAAGCTCATGACCGGCACCTGAAAGCAGTGACTCAAGATGTTCGAGCAGCGGCGGCATCACCAGCTCACAGCCATAGGTGCGAGCCATGTCGAGCAGTTCGCGGCGCAATTCTTCGATGCGTCGGGCTTGTGACGGCAAGACGTCAGCAATATGCTCGGGCAGCAGCCAAGCTGATGGCATAGATTTATGGGCTTCAGTTAAAGAAGGCATTGTACGGGGCCATGCCTGGGGTGCTGCGAAACCATTTGAGTCGTTCACAGTCTGGCAGGGTGCACATACAGCCCTCACGTTGGCCAGACTCTGGCCGATTGCAGTTGCCGCACAGCACCAACGCCTTGCGCCAGCGGTGGAACTTCAACGCCAGATCAGCACCAGGCTCAGCAATCCGATCACCATACTGGTCAAACCGACAAAGCGGATCTGCCCATCGCTCATCGCCAGCATGCGGGCGAACAACTGTCGCCAGACAATCGGGCTCAAGAACGGCAGCAAACCCTCAACCACCAGCATCAGTGACAAGGCCGCGAGCAGCGCCTCCGACAGGCCGCCGCTCATGCCTATTTTTTCGCCGGGGCAGGCGCACCAACCGCACCCGAACCTCGCATGGCCTTGAAGAAGTCGCTGCTCGGATCAACCACCATCACGTCCGTTTTGCTGCGAAAACTCGTCCGGTAGGCTTCCAGCGAACGATAGAACTGGGCGAACTGAGGATCACGGCCAAATGCCTCGGCATACAAGGCCGAGGCTTTTGCATCGCCCTCACCCTTGATTTTTTGCGCATCCCGATAAGCTTCCGCCACGATCACTTCGCGTTGCCGGTCGGCATCGGCACGGATCTTCTCGCCGTCGGCCCCGCCAGTCGAACGCAATTCATTGGCTACGCGCTTGCGCTCGGACTCCATCCGCCGGTAGACCGAGTCGGTGATATTGACTGCAAAGTCAACCCGCTTGATCCGCACATCCAGAATTTCGATACCGAACTGCTTGGCCTCATCTTCAAGGCGTTTGCGCACATCGTTCATGACCTTTTCGCGCTCGGTGGCCAGCACCGCCAACACCGTGCGCTTGGTCACTTCCTCATTGAACGCGGCCTGCACGACAGGGCTCAAACGGTTCTCGACATTGCGCATGTCAGCGCCATTGTTGCGGATGAACTGGCGCGGGTCAGCAACCCGCCATTTGACCAACCAGTCAATCACCAAGCTCTTCTTTTCGGCGGTGAAGATCGGACGCGATTCAGGGCTGTCGAGCGTCTGCACGCGGCGATCAAGCATCACCACGTTCTGCAACGGCGGTGGCAGCTTGACCTTGAGGCCAGGCTCGGTGACAACTTCCTTGATCTCACCCAAGGCATAAATGACGGCAAACTGGCGTTGGTCGACGATGAACAGCATCGAGCTGGTCAGCATCAGAACAATCAGGACGCCGGCAACGGCAGTGGCAATACGGTTCATCTCTGTGCTCCCTGATTTCAACGGCCGTCGCGTTCACGACCACGCAGGCCGTCGCGCGAACGAATGTCATTGCTGCCCGATTGCGCTGGCGTTTCGGCCAGCGGTGCGGGGGCAGGAGGCGTGACAGTGACGCTGCCACCAGTCTGCTGGATCAACTTGTCAAGCGGCAGGTAGAGCAGATTCGAACCCGAACGGCTGTCGACCATGACCTTGCTGACATTCGAATAGACCTGCTGCATCGTGTCGATGTAGATCCGATCCCGCGTCACCTGCGGCGCCTTCTGGTATTCGGTCAGCACACTCTTGAAGCGCTGCGAATCACCCTCGGCCTGCGCAATCACCCGCGCCTTGTAGCCTTCGGCCTGCTCACGCAACTTGGCTGACTCGCCCTGTGCTTTCGGGATCACATCATTGGCATAAGCCTGGCCCTCGTTCTTCAGGCGCTCACGGTCGGCACCTGCTTTGAAGGCATCATCAAACGCGGCCTGCACTTGCTCGGGAGCCTGCACATTCTGCACGTTGACGTTCTTCACCAGAATGCCTGCCTTGAGTCGATCGAGCTGCGCCTGCACCGACTTGACCAACTCGGTGGCGATCGCATCGCGCTGCTCGTATAGCACCGAATCCATATTGCTCTTGCCGACAATCTCACGCACGGCTGATTCAGCCGCCAACATCACCGCCTCGTCGGGGCTGCGGTTTTCGAACAGATAGTCGCGCGCGTTCATCAATGTGAACTGCACGGTGAAGCGGATGTCGACGATATTCTCGTCCTGCGTCAACATCGACGAATCGCGCAAGCCGGTAGCCTGCGCCACCGTGTTGCGGCCAACCTCAACTTGCCGCAATTGAGTCACCGCGACCACTTCGTTGGCCTGGAACGGGTATGGGAAGCGCCACTGGAAACCTGCATCGACGGTCTTGGTGTACTTGCCAAACGACGTGATGACGGATTGCTGGCCTTCTTGAACGATAAAAAATCCGCTCCCCAGCCAACCGAGCAGCACCACGCCGGCGATCAAGCCGGCACCAATGCCTGCGCTTTTCAAATCGGGTTGGAAATCCTTGCCGCCGGAAGGCTCCTTGCCGGCAGGGCCATTGCCCTCGGACTTGCCACCGAACATGCCGGAGAGCTTGCGGTTGAAGTCGCGCCACAGTTCATCCAGATCGGGCGGACCATCGTTGCGACCGTTCTGGTGCCGCCCTGAACGCCAGCCAGCCGGCTGCAGCAGATAGGCCAGCAGCTGGCGCGTGGCGCCAGCCAGAGACTTCAGTCGGCGCGATGCGTTGACGGGCTCATAGGTATTCATGCTCATGCCTGTTTCGGGTGTGCTGCGGCGGTTTCCGGATCGGCATCCGCCTGCAGATTCTTCTCTGGATCTTGCTCCGCCCCGGCAAATGGGGGGCACAAGGGGAAATTCAAGCCTTCATTTGCAAGCGGCTGCATCGCCTGGACGATCAATTCGCGCAAAACGTCAAGGCCGCTGCCATTGATCGCACTGACAAAGACGCGCGCTACACCGATCACCTCGCCGTCGACCTGCCTTGCGGTTCGATCGGAAAGAAGTCCAGAGCGTCGGCAATCATCGAGCAGATCCTGCTTGTTGAACACCAGTATCTGCGGAATCGACGCCGCACCGATTTCACTCAGCACGCGCTCGACTTCGGCCATTTGTTCGTCACGCAATGGCGACGCTGCATCGACCACATGCAGCAGCAGATCGGCGTCAGTGGCCTCCTGCAAAGTGGCACGGAAGGCAACCACCAGCTTGTGCGGCAGATCCCGGATGAAGCCGACGGTATCGGACAGCGACACGCTGCAGCCAGCCTGCTCCAGGTACAAGGACCGGGTCGTGGTGTCGAGGGTGGCGAATAACTGGTCAGCCGCAAATGTTCGGGCCTTCACCAAGGCATTGAAAAGCGTCGATTTGCCTGAATTGGTATAACCGACCAAGGAAATCCTGAAGGTGCCGCTACGCGCTCTCGCGCGCTGTTGGGTGCTGCGCTGACGCTCCACTTTCTTCAGCTTTTCCTTGATCGTCTTGATCCGGTCGTCGATCATGCGCCGGTCAAGTTCGATCTGCGCTTCTCCCGGCCCGCCACGCATGCCAATGCCGCCGCTCTGCCGCTCGAGGTGACTCCAGCGCCGGACCAACCGCGTTGCGAGGTACTGCAGCCTGGCCAGTTCAACCTGCATCTTGCCTTCATGGCTCTTGGCTCTGGCGGCAAAAATCTCCAGGATCAAGGCCGTCCGGTCGGCCACCGGCACACCCAGGACCCGCTCTAGATTGCGCTGCTGGGCCGGCGAAATGGCCTGATCAAAAAGCACCGTGTGCGCCTCATGCGCTTGCACCAGCAACTTGATTTCATCGGCTTTTCCGGAACCCACGAACAGGGCTGCATCGGGGGCCTGACGGCGCGCTATGACCCGCGCTACCGGCTTGTCGCCTGCCGATTCGGCCAGCAGAGCCAATTCGTCGAGGGTCGGATCAAAACCCGAACTGGCCCTGGTACCACGACCGAAATCAACGCCAACGAGAATCGCTCGCGCCTCTTCGCCAGCCTGCAGAACGGAAGGAATGATCGGATTGGTCAAGGTGATGCGACCGGGCAATGTCCCGCTCAAATTGTCTCGTCTAGGCTGCCGTCGACCGCGTTGAAGTTCACAGCACGCCCGGGCACCACGGTGGAGATCGCATGTTTGTAGACCATTTGGGTCACGGTATTGCGCAGCAGCACCACATATTGATCGAAGGACTCGATATGTCCCTGCAATTTGATGCCGTTGACCAGATATATCGACACCGGCACATGCTCCTTGCGCAGCAGGTTGAGAAATGGATCTTGCAAAAGTTGGCCTTTATTACTCACGATATGCTCCGTGTTGTGAGGGAATTGATAACACACTGACGACCTTAACACAGGCACAGCGACCCGTGCGTTGGACCAAGGATAGACCTCAGCGATCAGCGAAAGGATTCTTCGACGACCGCATCTCGATGCGCAGCGGCGTGCCGACCAGTTTGTAATGGGCGCGAATCCGGCCTTCGAGATAGCGCTTGTAGACCTCGGTCACGCCCTCGAGCGAATTGCCATGCACGATCACCAAGGGAGGATTCATGCCGCCCTGGTGAGCGTAACGCAGCTTCGGGCGGAAATGTCCGCTGCGTTTGGGCGTCTGATGCTCGACGGCTTCCATCACCAGGCGGGTCAGCACCGGCGTCGTCATTTTCTTGTAGGCCGATGCGTAAGCGTCAGTCAAGGCGCCCCAGACCGGGCCCAGACCCTGGCGCTTCAACGCCGAAATATTGTGGATCGGTGCGAATTTCAGGAAAGCCAGACGCTGCTCGATCGAACGTTGCAATTGCTCGCGCTGATAGCTGTCGATTGCATCCCACTTATTGATCGCGACGACCACAGCGCGGCCACTTTCGAGAATGTAGCCGGCAATATGCGCGTCCTGGTCCGACACCCCCTGGGTCGCATCGAGCAACAACAGCACGACATTGGCGTCGGCAATTGCCTGCAAGGTCTTGACCACCGAAAACTTCTCAACCGCCTCGAAGACCTTGCCCTTGCGACGCAAGCCGGCGGTGTCGATCAATTCAAACTTCTGTCCGTTGCGCTCAAACGGCACGCTGATTGCGTCGCGCGTCGTTCCCGGCATGTCGAATGCCACCAATCGCTCTTCACCCAGCCAGGTGTTGATCAAGGTGCTCTTGCCAACGTTCGGGCGGCCGGCCACAGCCAGACGGATCACGCCATCGGGTTCGTCACTGGGCAGGTCGGCTTCTTCGAATTCAAAGGGCTCCAGCACCGCTTCGAGCAGGCTGCGAATGCCCTGGCCATGGGCCGATGAAATCGGATGTGGCTCGCCCATGCCCAACTCATGAAACTCGGCCAGCAAGGGCGAATCGTTCATGCCCTCGGCTTTGTTGACGGCCAGAAAAATCCGCTTGCTGGCCTGGCGCAGATAGCGGGCGATGTCCATGTCCTGCCCTGACAGACCGGTCCGTACATCGACGACAAACACCACCGCATCGGCTTCAGCGACCGCCTGGCGCGTCTGCTTGGCCATTTCCTTGACGATTCCGGTGGTGCTGTCGGGCTCGAATCCACCGGTATCGATGACGATGTAGTCGCGGTCACCAATGCGCCCATCGCCGTAATGTCGATCACGCGTCAGGCCGGCCAGATCAGCAACGATCGCATCCCGACTCTTGGTGAGCCGATTGAACAACGTGGACTTACCGACGTTGGGCCTGCCCACAAGGGCGATGACGGGTTTCATATTATTTTTATTCTCGCAAACAGGGACGGGCAAACTTATTCGGGGCGCATGGCAAACAGTCCGCCATTGCGGGTAGCGATGAGAACCAGATTGCCTAGCACCACGGGCGCGGCGGTGATCGCCGAGCCATCGGTCGGAAGGCGCATCTGAGTCTTGCCCGTCTCCCGCGAAACAAAATGTACATAGCCTTCACCATCACCGACGATGACGCTGCTGCCAAGACTTACCGGCACGCCAAGGCGCCGGTTCAGGAACTGCTCGGCGGTCCAGACCAGGTCTCCATTGACCATGCTCCAGGCGCTTAGACGGTCGGACGCATCGGCGCCGAACAGGTACTTGTCATCACCGCCAACGCCATTGATGCCGCCAACATTGCGACTCCACAGCGTCAACCCACGTTCGGCGTTGACACAACCGACCGCCGACTGGAAGGCTCGGGCGCAAACCATGTCCTGGTTGCGCAACATCGGCCCGACCAGATCGGCCAAGCGTTCGACCTCGTTGGTACCGCGCGGATTGCCAACATTGGTTTCCCAGCGCAAGGTTCCCAGCAGTGGGTCAAGGCCGGCCAGACGCGGTCCTTGGCCTACGACCAAGGTGTCCTTGAAGGCGCCGATCACGCCCGGCTGAGCCAGGGTCAGCGGTTCACCCGGACGCCGGAATTCCCACAATTTACGCCCGTCGACTGCGTCAAAGGCTTGCACCTGGCGATCCACCGTCAGTACGAAAATCCGCTCTCCTGCGACCAGAGGCGCGGCGTTGACCGGCGTCGGCAGGGTCTTGCGCCAAATGATCTTGCCGGCATCGAGCACGACCAGTTCGTTGTTGCGTGTCACAACAGCAGCAAAGCGGCCATCGCTGCCTACACCTGCGGCGAGTTTCTGGCCGACCTCGGCGCGCCAGCGCGATTGGCCATTGCCTGCTTGCAAAGACTGCAGCACGCCGTCACTGCCCGCGACCACGAACTGCTCCCCGCGGGCGGCAATCGACAAGGGGAATTGCACATTGTCGATGCGGGCATTCCAGATCACGCGGGCGCTGCCCGGCGCGGTCAATGCCTCGAGAGCCGCCGGCTTAACCTCGGAGGAACTGCTGAAAATGGAGCATGCCTGGAGCAGGGCAACTGCCAGCAAAGCCCCGGCGAGTCTGTTCGTCATCATGGGGCGACTCCATTGCTGCCAGCATCTTCATCCGGGACGGCAACGCCGAGTTGGCCCAGTTTGACTCCGATCAAACGTCGATATTCCTGCGCCTTGTCCATCGCGTCGTAGGCTTTTTGGTACTCCACCCGAGCCAGATCGGGCTTGGCCTGCAACACCAAAAGATCGCCACGCCGGTCAGCAACCAGTGCGGCAAAGCCACTTGCTTTGACCGCATCCAGCGACTTGCCCGCTTCGTCATACTGCTTTGCATCGAGCTGCAAGCCGGCCATACGCAGCCTTGCGATGTCTCGATATTCATCCTCGGAGGCATTCTCAGCCGCCCAGGAAAGGCTGGCGCGCGCAGCATCGAGCTGCCCCTTGTCCAGCTGAACCTTGGCAGCCAGCAAGGCCCCCTGGGCTGCATAGCTGGTGCGCGGAAAGCGATCCTTCAAATCCCGCAGCACCGCAGCCACCTTGTCCGCGTCGGCCAACTGGGCGACGCGATCGAGCTCGTCATACATTGCCGAGGCCTTGGTGGACTGCTCGCGCTGCCACCAGTTCCAACCGGACCAGGCGGCATAAGCAAGCAGCACCAGGGTCAAGCCCCAGGTGATCAAATTGCCATATTGCTTCCAGAAAGCCTTCAGCTGGTCAAGCTGTTCTTGTTCGTCGAGATCGAGATGCTGCGTCGCCATGGATGAGAAATGCTCAGATTACAGAGAAGAATAAGAGAGGAATGATGCGATTATGCGTTGCGCAGCTCCGCCGCCCAATCGTCGACGCTGGCAAGGCTGCGCAGATATTGAGCTGCGCCGGCATTGCGCAAGGGCTTGACTGCAACCTGACCCTGGGCCAGTTCGTCTTCGCCAAACACCAACGCGTAGGCTGCACCGCTCGAGTCAGCCTTCTTGAATTGCGACTTCATGCTCGATTGACCGGGGTGCATCACCACCGAAATACCGGCGGCACGCAAGGCTTCCAGCGCCACCATCACTTGCGGCAGACCTTGCGCGGAAGGCACGATCGCATAGGCGTGCAAGGCCGGGCTTGGCACCATTTGCCCGGTTTCTTCCAATAGCATCAGCATCCGTTCGATGCCCATGCCCCAACCAACCCCTGGCGCGGGCTTGCCGCCCAACTGCTCGACCAGCTTGTCGTAGCGCCCGCCGGCACAGACGGTACCTTGGGCGCCCAGCTTGTCGGTCACCCATTCGAATACGGTCAGGTTGTAATAGTCCATCCCGCGCACCAGGCGCGGGTTGATGCGGTAAGCCACACCGGCGGCATCGAGAATCGCTCGCACACCGTTGAAATGCGCCAGCGACTCGGCGCCAAGAAAGTCCATCAACTGCGGCGCAGCCTCGACAACCGATTGCAAGGCCGGATTCTTGGTGTCGAGCACCCGAAGCGGGTTGCTGTACATGCGCCGCTTGGCTTCTTCATCAAGCAGATCGACATGCTGTTCGAGATGGCTGATCAAGGCCAGGCGGTGCAGACCTCGCTCATCGGGTTGACCCAGGCTGTTCAACTCAAGCCGAAGATCAGATCCTTCGACCAGACCAAGCTCGCGCCAGAGCTGGCGGCACATCAGAATGACTTCAGCATCGACATCGGGGCCAGTAAAACCCATGGCCTCGACGCCGACCTGGTGAAACTGGCGCAGGCGCCCTTTTTGCGGTCTCTCGTGCCGGAACATCGCGCCGATATAAAACAGTCGTTTGCCCCCGTCGCGCAGAAAGGAATGTTCGGTCATTGCGCGCACGACGCCAGCCGTCCCTTCGGGGCGCAGGGTCAGCAAGTCGCCGTTCATCTTGTCCTCGAACGAGTACATCTCTTTCTCGACAATATCGGTGACTTCACCAAGGCCGCGCACGAACAGCGCTGTCGGCTCGACGATCGGCGTGCGCAAATTGGCGTAACCATAGCGCTGCATCAGCGAGCGGACCTTGGCCTCGAACCATTCCCAGCGTGCCGACTCGGGCGGCAAGATATCGTTCATGCCTTTCACCGCCTGCAGCGGTGTTTTTTTCTGATCCATGATTTTGTTCAGCTCAAGCAAGCGATCCACCAAAACGTTTTTCGATGTAGTTCTCTACCAGCAATTGGAACTCCTGCGCGATGCCTTCGCCCCGCAAGGTCAGGGCCTTCTCGCCGTCGATAAAGACCGGCGCGACCGGCGCCTCGCCATTGCCCGGCAAGCTGATGCCGATGTCGGCATGCTTGCTTTCACCCGGCCCGTTGACGATGCAGCCCATCACCGCCACTTTCAGGTTCTCGACACCCGGGTATCTGGCACGCCAGATCGGCATCTGTGCGCGCAGGAAATCGTCGATCTGCTTGGCCAACTCCTGGAAAGTCGTGCTGGTCGTGCGGCCGCAACCTGGACATGCGGTGACGCTCGGGTTGAAAGCGCGCAAGCCCAATGATTGCAGGATTTCCAGTGCCACCACCACTTCCTGCGTCCGCGCCTCTCCAGGCTGCGGCGTCAGGGAAACGCGGATCGTGTCGCCGATACCTTCCTGCAGCAGAATCGCCAGCGCCGTAGCTGACGCCACCGTGCCCTTGGTGCCCATACCGGCCTCGGTCAGACCCAGATGCAGGGCGTAATCACAGCGCCGGGCCAGGGCCCGGTAAACCGAGATCAGATCCTGCACGCCACTGACCTTGCAACTGATGATGATGTTGTCGGGGTTCAGCCCCATGTCGCTTGCACAGGCTGCCGAGGTCAGGGCCGACTGGATCAGCGCCTGGTACATCACCTGTTTGGCATCCCAGGGGGCGCTGCGCGCTGCGTTCTCGTCCATCATCTGTGCCAGCAGTTCGGCGTCCAGACTGCCCCAGTTGACGCCGATCCGGATCACCTTGTCATGGCGGCAAGCCGCTTCGATCATCTGACCGAACTGCCGATCACGTTTGTCGCCCTTGCCGACATTGCCGGGGTTGATCCGGTACTTGGAAAGCGCCTGCGCCATGTCAGGAAAATCGGTCAGCAGCCTATGTCCGTTGTAATGGAAATCGCCAACCAGCGGTACATCGATGCCCATGCGGTCCAGTTGCTCGCGGATATGCGGAACTGCGGCGGCAGCCTCGGGCGTGTTGACCGTGATTCGCACCAGCTCAGAGCCGGCGATGGCCAGTTCCTTGACCTGGATCGCAGTACCGATAACGTCTACGGTGTCAGTATTGGTCATCGACTGCACACGCACCGGCGCATCTCCGCCAACGCTGACGACTCTTGCGCCCCAGCGAATCAGAGCCTGGCGTGAGCGGCGCCTTGCCGGACAAGCTGCCTCGATCGCTGCATCGCTATGGCTGTCAATCGGTGCTGAATTCATGTTCGATCAGTTCAGTTCGAGCCGGGCAACGTTGTCCCTGGCCTGGGTGGATAAATCGACGATGTTGCCGCGCAGGGTGATTTCGGTCGCCGCCACATTGCCGACCAGCAACTTCAACGGTGGCTGACCGCTAACGCGTTGCATCTCACCCGGTTGCAGCAAAGAAGACAAGAGGGTCTGCCCACGTGCATCGACAATCTCGATCCAGGACGCACCGCTGGCCTTGACCTGAAGTGCCAACTGACCTTCTTGCTGCAGTTGGGTCGTCTGGCTGGCAGCACCCAAGGGGTCGGCCGCCTTGGCCGCCGCAGTTGCCGGATCGGCAGCATCGGCAGCCTTCGGGCCGATCTGCAGCCAATGGGCTGGCACCACATAGACCAGGCCGGCCAGGATCAGCAACAGTGCCGGGCCCCAGACCACCGGGCGCAGCAGCGAAGCCAAGCTAAAGCCGGCGTCATGCCCCGATTGACGGAATGGCCGATTCAAGCCACGGCTTACATCAAGTTCAAACTCGGCAATTTCCGGCAGCAGGGTCATCAATGGCCCGGCATCAACCTTCAGAGCGCGGCAGACCGTCTTGGCCAAGGCACGGGCAAAGGTCATGTCAGGCAGGTCCTGCCAGCGATCCGCTTCCAGCGCCTGCAGTTTGTCCGGATTGACCTTCAAGATCGCGGCCAGGGCAACGATATGCAGGCCCCGTTTCTGTCTGGCTTCACGCAGCCAGCCACCGGCAGTCATCGCCGGCGCTGCGGCAGGCGCCGCCAGCGGCTCGGTCTGGTTTACCGACATCGCTGCCTTGTCATTCATAGAATTGTCCGTTCTCCAATGCTTGTGTCTCCGGCGACTGCGGGTGACTACGGCGCAACAACTGGCTGTACTCATCAACGGCGAGATTGTTGCCTAAACGCTTCTCGATGCGTAAAGCCAGCCAAAGGCTAGAGGCATTGCTCGGTTCACTCTCGGAAAGTACGCGCTTGATGTAAAACCGCGCCCGCTCAAGTTTGTTGTTCCGATACAGCACTTCAGCCAGATTGACTGCCGCCGCAGGATTGGCCGGATCCAGTTCGAACGCCCGCCCCAAGCTCAGTTCGGCGTCTCCCATTCGTCCAGAACGCGCTTGACACACA
>JBIKPD010000408.1:0-3546 GCA_044357665.1 Roseateles sp.
TCATGAGGGCTCAAGGCGGGCCGCCGCGAAATATCGCCGCTCAGATCGACGAGACTCTTTCCTCGACGACAGACATTCGGGTGCAGACGCGTAACTTCCGGTCGCGCACATCAGCAGGGCGATAGCCGGGTGAGGCAAACCGACTGTAGCTGTTGCGCTACGCAAGACAATGCTTGCTTCTGCTGGTCAGGCAGTTCCTGCCAGCAGCCAGGGATCAATCACGGTGATCCCGCAGCCGCTGAAGTCGCCTGTATTGCGAGTCGCCACGGTGGCCTCGTGGGCGCGGGCGATGGCGGCAATCTGGCAGTCGAACTGGCTGATCGGGCGGCCGGCGGCACGGCGCTCGCTGGCGATGGCGGCATATGCAAGCGCAGCCGCGCGGTCGAAAGGCAGGATGCGGTCGCGGAAATCTTCCGACAAGATGCCCTCAATGGCTTGGGAAAGGTCGGAGCGTCTCTTTCCCGCCGGTAATATCGCCACGCCTTGGCGCAGTTCAGCTTCGCCCACTGCCGTGAAATAAACCGCTGCACCGTCTTGCAATGCCAGCCAAGCTTCGACCTGTTTCGAAGGCGCCGGCCGCAAAAGCTCTGAGACGACCTTGGTGTCGAGAACGATCATGAACTTTCGCGGCCAAGCTCGGGCGGCTCGCGCATCGGCTCACGCGCAGGAAGTTCGAGATCGACGCGGGCAGAAGCCGCCAAGCGGGCGCGGATCGCAGCGGCGAGGTTGCGCGGCGGTGCGCTTTCGCCCATGACCCGCCGCAGAATTTCGCGCGCTTCTTCCTCCATCGACCGGCCATGTTCGGCAGCGCGAACGCGCAGGCGCTGCTTGATGTCGTCGTCAAGATTGCGAATCGTGATGCTGGCCATGATGGGTTTTCTCCACTCCGAGCTTCTGGCGAGAATGTAATCGATGCGTTTTGCCCTTGGCTGGCAGTCCCGAATGAGCGCGCGATTTGGCGTTTAAGCGATTCCGATCCGGACCACCGCGCCATCTACACTGAGCCAAAAGCTGTCCGGTTGCGCCTTTTGGGCCTGGCAAAAGCGAGCTGGTGCCCGAAAACAATCAAGATGGGATGAGTCGATGACACAAACGATTGCCGAATTGCGCCTTGCGCTCGATGCCGGTGGGCTGACCAGCCAGGCGCTGGTGGAGCAGATGCTGATCAACTGCAACGATCCTGCGGGCGAAGGCAGGCTGGTGTTTCGCAAGACCTATGCCGCCGCAGCAATGGCACAGGCGATCGCCTACGACAACTGCCGCAAGTCGGGCATGCCAGCTGCGCATCTCGGGCCGTTGGCCGGCATCCCGATCTCGGTCAAGGACCTGTTCGACATTGCCGGCGAGGTCACCGGCGCGGGATCGGCCGTGCTGGCTGACAATCCGCCGGCCGCAAGTGACGCGCCGGCCATCGCCCGTTTGCGCCGGGCCGGGGCGATCCTGATCGGACGCACCAACATGACCGAATGGGCTTACGGCGCGGTCGGGGCCAACGGGCATTTCGGTACGCCTCGCTGCGCATGGGACCGCGCAGTCGACGATGGCGCCGGACGGATACCCGGCGGGTCGACTTCGGGCGGCGCGATCTCGGTCACCGATGGCATGGCTGCGGCGGCGATTGGATCCGACACCGGCGGCTCGGTGCGCATCCCAGCGGCGCTGAACGGCCTCGCTGGCTTCAAACCGACTGCGCGGCGCGTGCCGCTAGCGGGCGCCTATCCGCTCTCGCAACTCGATTCGGTCGGGCCCTTGGCGAACAGCGTGGGCGACTGTGTGCTGCTCGATAGGCTGATGGCCGGTGGCGAGGGCGCGGCAATGCTGCCGGCGCATTCCTTGCGCGGGTTACGCCTGGGCCTGGCACGCAACCATTTGCAGGACGCAATGGATCCGGAAGTCGCGCTGCCGTTCGAGCGCGCGCTTTCCCGGCTTTCGGCGGCTGGCGCGCAATTGATCGAATTCAACTGGAGTGAACTCGACAGTTACGCCTCGATCAATGCCAAAGGCGGTTTCTCGGCCGCTGAATGTTTCGCCAGGCATCAGCAGTTGCTGGAGGCGCGGAGCGCAGAAATCGACCCCTGGATCGTCGCGCGCGTCCTTGCCGGCGCCAAGCAGACTGCGGCTGACTACATCGAATTGCTCGCCGCCCGCCGCGACTGGATTGCCCGCTCGGAAACGCGTTTTGCGCAGTTCGACGCCTTGATCGCCCCGACAGTGCCGGTGATCGCCCCGCGCCTCAAGCCCATCATGGACGATGTATCCACGCTGGGCGAGTATTTCAAGGCGAATTCAACGGTGCTGCGCAACTGCCAGTTCATCAACTTTCTGGACGGCTGTGGCCTGACACTGCCGATCCACGATAGCGGCCATGCGCCGGCCGGGCTGATGATCGCGGGCACGGCGATGAGCGACCAGCGGGTGCTGGCGATCGGGCTGGCGGTCGAAGCGCATTTGCGCGGCTTCTGAGCAACGCTGCTTTGCCGCGCCGAAGATTGAATCGGCCCTGCTGCTCTTTTGCGTTCGGGCCTGCGGATTTTCAGGTGGCTGACGCTGGCGACCTGAACTGAGCCACCGCATCCGCGACGGCATGGGCAACATCAGCGCGGCGATAGCCGAGCAGGGCGACTTCGGCAGGATCGGGATTGACCCGTACCCAGTTGCCACGCCCCTGCGGGATGGCCACGTCGGGCAGCAGCGGATTTTCCTGGTCGCGTTCAGCCAGTTTTTCCTTGCTGCCGACCGCGTCAAAGAACATCTGGAAATAGTTGGTGAAGCTCAGGTCTTCATCGCCGACCAGATAGGCTTTGCCGCTTTCTCCGCGCAACAGCGCGCCTTCGATGGCTTCCGAGAGCGAGCGGTAAGACATGAAGTTGGTGCCGCCGGCCGGGCCGTAATAGGGAACCGGAATCTTGCCTTCAGCCCATTTCACATAGGGGTCATAAATCATGCTCGGCAGACCCGGGACGCTGCCGACCATGAAGGGCGCGTTCACGCTGATGACGTCGAAGCCCGGTCTTGCCTCGGCCCGGGCGCCATCACAAGCGGCTTTGCGCGAGCGGATATAGCTGTTGCCGACGAGCAGGTCTGGCGCAGCTTGATGGTAGAAACTGCCGAGCTGGATCGCGCGCTTTACACCGGCCTCGCGGCAGGCCGCAAAAAAGGCCGGAACGGCTTGATGGTTGGCTTTGAACAGATAGGCCGAAAAATCAGCGCCACGCGGCACATGGCGCGGATCATTGCCGGCGGCAAACACCACCCAGTCAAAACCTCTCAGCGTTTGCGGCGTGTAATCGCCGGCGACATAGTCGCCTTGCAAAAAGGGCATGCTGGCCATCGGCGTCTCGGGATGCGCCGGTTTGCGCCCAGCGACGATCACTTGATGGCCCTTGGACGCGAGGTAAATGGCGGCATGGCCACCCAGAGCGCCAGTGCCGCCGACGATGAGAATCTTCATGGTTTACTTTCCTTTTCGGTCGAACTATTCGCCGGGGCAGCGGTCAAGGTGACCGGGCGAGTCTCCTGCCATTCAAGAATGAGCTTGCGGCGCGT
>JBIKPD010000407.1:0-3546 GCA_044357665.1 Roseateles sp.
CGCGCCATCATTGGCGGTGTGATCACCTCGACCTTGTTGACCCTGCTGGTCGTGCCGGTGCTCTATTCCTACCTGGTGCGAGACCCCAAACCTGCGCTCGCCAGGGCAGAGCAGGGCGAGGACTGACTCCTTCCGGGTCTGTTCGGCCGAAACTCAGGAACAAGTTTGCCTCGCTCGAGGCCGCTTGAATCAAGCGCCTCCAGCGCCTGCGATCGATCAGTAAGTGTATTCACTTAAATCCAAAGTGTTGACAGTTTTGGGGCCAGATGCTACCTTGAGTCCAGTCGCAAAAAGCTGAGAAAAGCTCGATGCGCAGCACCCGAGGCTGGTTCCGTGATCGATCGATTCGATCTCAGACCGGGCCGGTCACAAGCTTCGCCTGCCTTGAAGATTCTTCCAGGCGTGAATCATGGAGAGACTATGTTCAAGAAATCATTGATCGTCGGCCTGCTGTTGTCGACCTTGATCGGCATTGAGCCCGTCCTTGCCCAAGCCCCGGCGCCCTACGAAGTGACGCCGCAATTGATCGCCGCTGCCGTCAAGGAAGCCAAAGTCGTGTTCTATGCGTCCACCGACGTACTGGTCTCGGAAAAGGTCGCGGGCGCCTTCGAGGCGAAATATCCGGGCATCAAGGTGCAGGTCGAGCGCGCCGGCGCTGAGCGCCTGTTCCAGCGCATCAATCAGGAGTACGGCAGCAAGATCTACATCGTCGATGTGATTGAAACATCCGACGCTGTCAACTTTCTTTACTTCAAGCGCAAAGGCTGGTTGCAAGCGGCGCAACCGGCCGAGGTCGCCAAGCAATGGCCGGCAACCGAGAAAGACGTTGACGGTCAATATGCGGCTTACCGCGCGCATCTGTCGGTGATCGCCTACAACAGCAAATTGCTGAAGAAGGAAGATGCACCGAAGAGCCATGCGGATCTGCTCGATCCGAAATGGGCTGGCAAGATGGTCAAGGCCCATCCTGGTTACAGCGGCACGGTTCTGACCGGCACTTTTGCGCTGAGCCAGGCAATGGGTTGGGATTACTTGGAAAAACTCGGCAAACAGCGGATCTTGCAGGTCCAGTCTTCGACCGAGCCGCCGAAAAAGCTCGCCTTGGGTGAGCGCCAGGTCATGACCGACGGCAATGAATACAACGTCTTCATCCTGAAGGAATCGGGTGTTCCGATCGAGCCGGTCTACGCTTCGGAAGGCACGCCGCTGGTGGTCGGCAATGCCGCGCTGTTGAAGAACGCCGCCCATCCGAATGCCGGCAAGTTGTTCTATTCCTTCTTGTTCAGCAAGGAAGCCCAGCAAATCGGCAGCGATTTTGGCGGCCTGCGTTCCTTCCATCCCGAGGTCAAGGAGAAGGAAAGCCGCATGCCACTGTCCAAAATCAAGCTGTTGAAAACTGATCCGCAGGCGCTCGAGAAGCAGATCGAAACCATCAAGAAGAACTACGAGATTTATTTCGGGACATGAATCTGGCCCAAGGTTTTTCGACCGTGATGCAACGGTTGCTGCGGATCGACCTGTTCCGACCGATATTTTTTCTGCTGGTCCTGGTGCTGTCAGTGCTGGCGCTTTTTCCGCTCTACTGGCTGTTTCTCTACAGCATCAGCGATGCGGAGGGTGCGTTTACCTTGGCCAATTTCGAGGCCTTGGTGAGCAACATCACTTTGCGCCGACCTTTCCTGCTGGCATTGGGCATGGCCATGGCGGTTGGCCTGGTGTCTTGCCTGATTGCCACGCCGCTGGCCTGGTTGGTCTCGCGCACCGACTTGCCCGGGCGACGTTGGGTCAGGGCGCTGGTGACCGCTTCGTTCGTTACGCCGCCATTTCTCGGTGCGATTGCCTGGGAGATCCTGGCGGCGCCCAACAGCGGCTTGATCAATGTGGCCTATCGCTATCTGAGCGACGCTCCGATGGACAGCTATCTGGTCAACGTTTACACCTTCTACGGCCTGGTGTTTGCGATTGCCTGCTATACCTTTCCCTATGTCTTTACCCTGGTCGCCAACGGGCTCGACCGGGTGCCGTCCGACCTTGAGGACGCTTCGGCAATCCTGGGCGCAGGCAATTCAACGACGCTGCGTCGCATCACGATTCCGCTGGTGCTGCCGGCCATGCTCGCCGGTTCATTGATCGCCATCCTGCAGGCCTTGACGATGTTCGGGTCGCCGGCGATTCTGGCGTTGCCGGCAGGTTTCCATGTGATCACGACGAAGATCTGGAGCCTGTTTCAATATCCACCCAAGCCCGGACTGGCGGCTGCCGCCTCGCTGCCTCTGCTGCTGATCACGGTCTTGCTGCTGCAGGGCAAGAGCTGGATGCTGGGGCGCAAGGGGTTCACCGTGCTCGGCGGCAAAAGCGGCGAAGCCAAGCTCACCAAGCTCGGGCAATGGAAGGTTCCGGCGCTGGCTTTCGTCCTGGTGATCATGTCATTGACGGTGCTGCTGCCCTATGCCGCATTGCTGAAGACGGCCTTGACAAAGAATGTCTCGGAGCCGCTGAACTGGGCAACGCTGACCTTGCATAACTTCAAGTTTGTGTTTTTCGAGTTTTCTGCCACCCAACTGGCGATGCGCAATACCTTTCTGCTCGGTTTCCTGACCGCGAGCATTGGCACCGTGATTTCGCTGCTGACCGCCTATATGGTGGCGCGCAACACCGTGGCCGGCTCCAAGCTGCTCGGCTTTCTTGCCACTGCGCCGATCGCGATTCCGGGCATCGTGCTCGGTGTTGGTCTGTTCCTGACCTATTCGCATCCCGAGTTGATGCTTTATGGCACCTTGTGGATACTTCTGATCGCCTTTTTGACGATCGAGATGCCGGCCGGCTACCAGCAGATGTCTTCGGCATTTCACGGCATTCATGCCGAACTCGAAGACGCCAGCCGCATCCTCGGTGCCAGTCGGCTCAAGACTCTGCGACTGATCACCGCGCCCTTGCTGCGCACCAGCGTGATCGCCACCTGGTGTTTCATCTTCATCGGCACGATCAGGGAGCTTTCGGCGGCCATCCTGCTGACCACAGCCAATACCAAGCTGGTTTCAGTGATCATTTACGACCTGAATGAGAGCGGCGATCTGGGGGCCATTTCGGTGCTCGGGCTGACGCTGCTGGCGGTGACCTTCACGGTGGTATTTCTGGCCAATCGCCTGCCTCTGCTCGGCGGGCAGCGGCTGCCAACGTCCTGACGACTTGCCATCCATAGCGCAAGCCTATTTATCTCGAGGACAAGCAATGCCTTTTCTGGAATTGACCGGTTTATCCAAGCGCTTTGGCGCGCTGACCGTCGTCAACGACATCTCGTTGGCGATTGAAAAAGGGCAACTGGTTTGTCTGCTGGGGCCGTCGGGCTGCGGCAAGACCACCACCTTGCGCTTGATCGCCGGTTTTCTCGAGCCCGATGGCGGCGAGATCAAGGTCGGGGGACGCAGCATTTCGACGCCGCAGCGCAGCCTGCCGCCCGAGAAACGAAACATGTCGATGATCTTCCAGAGCTATGCGCTCTGGCCGCATATGACAGTGTTTGAAAACGTCGCCTATGGGCTGCGT
>JBIKPD010000088.1:0-12410 GCA_044357665.1 Roseateles sp.
CGATCGCGGTGTTCATGAACATCGCCAGAATCGTCGGCGCCGGGCCGTTGATCGTCATGCTGACCGAGGTCGTCGGGCTGCAAAGATCGAAGCCGTCGTAGAGCACTTTCAGGTCGTCGAGCGTGGCGATCGAGACCCCCGAGTTGCCGACCTTGCCATAGATGTCGGGGCGCAGATCGGGGTCATTGCCGTACAGCGTGACCGAATCAAATGCGGTCGACAAACGCTTGGCCGGCATGCCGGCTGAAACCAGCTTGAAGCGCCGATTGGTGCGGAAAGCATCGCCCTCGCCGGCGAACATACGGGTCGGATCCTCGCCCTCGCGCTTGAAAGCGAAGACACCGGCGGTGTAGGGGAAACTGCCGGGAACGTTCTCCAGCATCAGCCATTTCAGCCGCTCGCCATGGTCCTCGTAGGTGGGCAGCGCTACCTTGCGGATCTTGCTGCCCGACAGGCTGGTCGAGACCAGCGCGGTACGAATTTCGCGATCGCGGATCTTCACCACATAGTCATCGCCGGCATAGGCGAGCTGCATCTCGGGCCATTGCCCGAGCAGCCTGGCTGCTGCCCCGTCGATTTTCGCTGCACGCCGCTGCGCCAACTCGGCCAGCGCTTCGCCGGCACGATGCTTTTCGGGGTTATCCTCATGCAGCATGCGCGCGCTTTCGCGTAACTGCTGGACCTCGCGCACGAGCTTGGCCTGGCTGTTGACGCGCTGCTTGTAGCCGCGCACGCTGGCGCTGATCTCGGCCAGATAGCGCACGCGCGCCGCCGGCACGACTGGCGTCTGCTGGGTGCTGTGGCGGGTCTCGGCCAGCGGCAGCCGGCCGGCTTCGAGCTGCAGCCCCAGCGCAGCCAGGCGCGGCTTCAATGCCTGGTACAGCGCGGTCACGCCATCGTCGTTGAAGCGGCTCGCCATCGTGCCGAAGACCGGCATTTCCTCGGTTCGGCGGGTCCAGGCCTCGCGGTTGCGCTGCACCTGTTTGGCCACATCGCGCAGCGCGTCTTGCGCACCCTTGCGGTCAAACTTGTTGATCGCGACGAATTCGGCAAAGTCCAGCATGTCGATTTTCTCGAGCTGGCTGGCTGCACCGAATTCCGGCGTCATCACATACATCGGCAGGTCGACCAGCGGCACGATCGCCGCATCGCCCTGGCCGATGCCCGAGGTCTCGACAATGATCAGATCAAAGCCTGCAACCTTGGCCGCAGCCAGCACATCGGGCAAGGCCTTGGAGATTTCGCTGCCGAAATCACGCGTCGCCAGGCTGCGCATGAAGACCCGTGCGCCCTGCTGCCAGGGGTTGATGGCGTTCATGCGGATGCGGTCGCCGAGCAGCGCGCCGCCGCTCTTGCGCCGTGAGGGATCGATCGAAATCACCGCGATGCGCAGGCTGTCGCCCTGGTCGAGTCGCAGCCGGCGGATCAACTCATCGGTCAGGCTCGATTTGCCAGCACCGCCGGTGCCAGTGATGCCCAGCACCGGGGTCTTGATCGACTGCGCTGCCAAGTGCAACTCGGCCAGTAATGCCGCATCGGCCTTGCCGCTCTCGAGTGCCGTCATCAGTTGTGCCAGGGCGCGCCAGGCGGCCTCGCCATGGCCCTGGACCGCTTGCAGTGACTTCGGCGCATGGACGCTGAAGTCCAGATCGCAAGTCATCATCATTTCGCCGATCATGCCGGCCAGTCCCATGCGTTGCCCATCTTCAGGGCTGAAGATGCGCACGCCAACTGCTGCCAAAGCCTGGATTTCTTCCGGCACGATCACGCCGCCGCCGCCGCCGAAGACCTGGATATGCTCGCCGCCGCGCGCCTTCAGCAGCTCGATCATGTACTTGAAATATTCGACATGGCCGCCCTGGTAAGAGCTGATCGCAATGCCCTGCGCGTCTTCCTGCAGCGCCGCTGTGACGACCTCGTCGACCGAACGGTTGTGGCCCAGGTGGATGACTTCGGCGCCCATGCTCTGCAGGATCCGCCGCATGATGTTGATGGCTGCGTCATGGCCGTCAAACAGGCTCGCTGCAGTCACGAAGCGAACCTTGTTCACCGGACGGTAAGCGGCCAGGGATTGGTATTCGGCGGACAGATCGGACATCGGGAAACTCCAGCGACGGCATAAGGGCCGCCATTTTTATTCGGGAAGGCAGGGCGATTTTAAGGGCTGATTGACGTTGACGTTAACGTCAATTCACGGGCCATCCTTTGCGGCCGGCGTTCAGGGTCGATCCGGATCGGCTGCGCATAATCCAAAGTTATAGTCCGGGCGACAGGCCATCCCTTGCCGTGCGGCCGACGGCGCCAATTATTGGCCGCAACCCGGCTGCCGCGCGATGCAAACTGCAAGCTGCTTTCGTTTCATTCTGGCCATTGCTGCGGCGGTGCTGCTGGTCGCCCCCGGCGCTCAGGCCAAGCCCTTGGTCTACTGCGCTGATTCAGGGCCTGAAGGCTTTGATCCCGGCTTGTGGGACAGCGGCAGCACCAACACGGTCACCCGGCAGATGTTCCAGGGCCTGCTCGCGTTCAAGCGCGGCACCACGGCGATAGAGGCGAAGCTGGCCACAGGCTGGACGGTCTCGCCCGACGCCAGGACCTTTACCTTCAATCTGCGGCGCGGCGTCAAATTCCACAAGACACCTTATTTCACGCCGACCAGGCCGATGAATGCCGACGATGTGATGTTCACCTTCGGCCGCTTCATCAACCCCCAACACCCGTTCAACAAGGCCTTTCCGGCGCTGTTCGTCTATCCGCAGAACATGGGCCTGGCCAAGCTGATCGACGGTATCGACCGGGTCGATGACTACACGGTGCGCTTTCGTCTGAAAGCACCGAATGTCACTTTTTCGACCAACTTTGCCCTGGCCTGGGCGGCGATCCACTCGGCCGAATATGCCGACCAGTTGCTCAGGGAGGGCAAGGCCAGCCAGATCAACAATTTGCCGGTCGGCACCGGCCCTTACCGCTTCAAGTCCTACTCAAAGGATGACGTGCTGCGCATGGACGCCAACCCGGATTTCTGGGGCAACAAGCAGCAGACCAATGCCTTGGTCTTCAGCATCAGCCGCGAGCCCAATGTGCGGGTGCAAAAACTACTCGCCGGTGAATGCCAGGTGACGGCGGCGATCCGTGATGTCGATATGGCCGCGGTGGACGGCAAACCCGCCATCATCGTGATGAAGACGCAGGCCTTGAACCTGTCCTACCTGTCCTTCAATATGCGCAAAGCGCCGACCGACAAGCGTGATGTTCGCGAAGCGCTCGACATTGCCGTCGACCGCGACGCGATCTTCAAGGCGCTATTCCCGCGCGGTGACGCGATCCAGGCAGTCAGCGCCTTTCCACCCTCGATCCCGGGCTACAACAAGAAGCTGAAAAACGAATACAACCCCGAGCGGGCGCGCCAGTTGCTGGCCAAGGCCGGTTTTGCCTCTGGGATGGAAATCGATCTCTGGGCCTTGCCGGTAGCCCGTCCGACCAATCCGAACGGCCAGTTGATGGCGCAGTTGATCCAGCAGGACTGGGCCAAGATCGGCGTCAAGTCCACCATCAGGACATTCGAGTGGGGCGAATACCTGAAACGCGCCAACAACGGCGAGCACAGCGTCTACATGAGCGGCTGGGGCGGCGAGACCGGTGATGCCGACGAGTTCCTGACCCCCAACTTGAGCTGTGCGGCCAACCAGAGCGGGGTCAAGTTCTGCAACAAGGACTTCGAAAAATTGATTGACGATGCCCGCGCCACGGTCGACCCGAAAAAACGCGCGGTGATGTACGAACAAGCGCAGGAGATTTTCAAGCGCGAACGCCCCTGGATCACGATGGCGCATTCGGCGGTCTACATCCCCCTCACCCGCGATGTGGTCGGCTTCATCATGGCGCCCAACGGCAGCGTCGACTTCGAGAACGTCTACAGAAAATGAAATTTTGCCGCGCTCAGGCTGCGCATTGCGCTGAATTGAATTCATGCGACTGAGACATATCGAGGTCTTCCACGCGATCAATCTGCTGACCAGCGCCAATGCGCCGCTGGCTCAATCGGCTCGCCGCCTGGTGAAATATATCGGCGAAGCGGCGCGCGGCGGCCTCGAAAGCCTGGAGAACATCCCTTGATCAGCTGTGAAGAGATACCGCATCATCCCGATTTCCGGGCGCTGTCGAGCATCTCAGGCATCAGCATCGACTTGCGTTATGCCTCGCCAGACAACTTTGTCGGCCGGGCGGTTTACGGCGGGATTGATTGTGCCTGGCTGCGGCGCGAAGCCGCCGATGCGCTGCAAATCGCTGCCGACTGGCTGGCCGCACAGCGCCCTGGCTATCAGTTGCTGGTGCTCGACGCCTTGCGCCCGCAGCGCGTCCAGGAGGTCTTGTGGAACGAACTGCAAGGTACACCGCTGACCCAATATCTGGCCCATCCGGAGCGCGGCTCGATCCACTCCTTCGGCATGGCTGTCGATGCCACACTGCTCGATCCACAGGAGCTGGAAGTCGACATGGGTTCGGGCTTTGACGAGATGACGCTGTTTTCTCACCCTGACCATGAGGTTGAATATCTGGCGCAGGGCTTGTTGCAGCCGCAGCATCTGGTCGAACGCGGTTGGTTGCGCGCGGCGATGCGGCATGCCGGGTTTCAATCGATCAGCACCGAATGGTGGCATTTCGACTTCGGCGACCGCATCGCTGTCAGGCGCGATCTGCCGCGCGTGCTTTAGTAGTAATTTGGAGCATTAAAAATGACCCCACCGCGCCGCCAATTCGTTCAATCCATCGCCGCAATCAGCGGCGGACTGGCGCTCGGCACGAGCCAGGCCGCGCCGCGCCGTCAGGCGATCTATCCGCAGCGACTGCGCCCGGGTGACATGGTGGCCCTGGTCAGCCCGGCCAATGCCACCTTCGAGCGTGAACCGGTCGAGATCGCCACCGAGGCGCTGCAGGCCATCGGTTTCAAGGTCAGGCATGGCCCTAATCTGCTGGCGCGCTACGGGCATTTTGCCGGCAGCGATGCGCAACGCGCGGGCGACATCAATGCCATGTTTGCCGACGACAGCGTGGCCGGCATCCTCGCGCTGACCGGCGGCTCCGGTTGTAACCGCATCGTCGACAAGCTCGACTACGGGTTGATCGCGGCGAAACCGAAGTTCTTTGGCGGCTTCAGCGACCTGACGTCGCTGCTCAATGCGGTCCAGTCGCAGACCGGGCTGGTCACCTTCCATTGCCCGATGGGCGCTTCGGAATGGAACAAGTTCAGCCTGGAGAGTTTTCGCTCTGTCGTGATGGCCGGTGAGGCCGCCTTGCTCGGCAACCCGAAGGCCGAGTCCGGCAGCATGCTGGTGCAGACCCAAGATCGCATCAGCACCTTGCGCCCGGGTCGCGCCAGCGGCCGGTTGGTCGGGGGCAATCTGGCCGTGCTCAGCTCGCTGGCGGGGTCGAGCTACTGGCCCGACTTTCGCGGCGCTATTCTCTTCCTGGAGGAGACCAATGAATATATCTACCGCGTCGACCGCATGCTCTCGACGCTGCGCCTGGCCGGTGCGCTGGACCAACTCGCCGGCGTGGTGCTGGGCAAATTCACCAAATGCAATCCCGGTGACGGCTTCGGCACGCTGACGCTCGACGAGGTGTTCGACGATTACTTCAAAGGCCTGGGCGTGCCGGTTTTCCGTGGCGCGATGATCGGCCACATCAATTTGAAACACACGCTGCCGATCGGCGCCTCGGTGGCGATCGATGCCGAGGCGGGCACGATCCAGTTGCTCGGACCGGTGGTGCTATGAACCTGGATTCAGCAGTTGACCGCTTTTGACCCGTCTCAGGGCTGGCGCGTGACCCATTCGGCCAGCGCGTCGATGACCGGCCAGCCCTTCGATCCGGCCTGCTCATCGTTGAGCATGGCCACCAGCACCCAGGGCTGATGGCCGGCGTCATAGACATAGCCGGCGACTGCCGCGACATTGCGCAGCATGCCGGTTTTCAAGCGGGCACGGCCGTCGGAGCTGCTGCCCTTCAGCCGCCGCCAGCGCGGGCCATCGACCACGGCTACTGGCATGCTGTTGAGCAATTCGGGCGCCTGCGGGCTCTCCCAGGCGCTGACCAGCAGCGCGGCCATTTGCGCCGGCTTGATCCGCTCCAGCCGTGACAAGCCCGAGCCGTTCTCCATGACCAGACCGCTGGCATCGATGCCTTTGGCGGCAAACCAGTTGCGAACCACGCGCTCCGACGCCTTCAAAGTGTCTTCATCAGCGCCGGCTGCCGCGGCACCGAGTCGCAGATAGACCAGTCTTGTCAGCGGGTTGTCGCTGCGCTTCATCATGCCGCGCATCAATTCGGCCAAGGGCCGGCCCTGATGGCTGGCCAGCACCAGGCTGCCGGCAGGTGTGGCGGCTTCGCGGTCGCCCGGGCCCATCACGCCGCCGAGTTCGCGCCAGATCTGGCGCAAGGCCTGCGTAGTCAGCCATTGGCGCTCGATCAAATTGAGCTCGAGTTGCTGGCTGCATTGGCGCGGGAAAGTACCCTTCAGGTGCAGCGTCATGCCTTCGGCATGCTGCGTCGCGCCGGGAATTTTCCATCCCTCTTCCCAGGAGGAGCAGGGCCTGTCGACCAGCTTCATCGCGGTCGCATCGACGCTGATGCCGGGCCAGGCCGGGCTGGTCCTGCCACTGACAGCCTTTGCGTCGGAACTCAGCGCATAGCTGAGCAGGTTGCCATTCAGGCCCAGGGCATCGGGGATCACGTTGTACTGGAACTCTGGCGCCTCATCGAATTGCGCTGCGCCGATGTCCAGCCTGGCCGGCTTGAACATTGTCCGGTCGACCACCAATCCGCCCTGGATTTCACGCAGCCCCTGTTCGCGCAGACTGCGCAACATGGCCCACAGGGCCGGCCAGTCGAGGTCGTTGTCAGCCCCGCCGCGCAGATAAAGCGGGCCTGCCAGGCTATCCCCTGACCAGGGGGCTGCAGCCATCAAATCGGTGCGGCCGCGGGAATTGGCGCCGAGTTGTTCGAGTGCGACAACGGCTGTCACCACTTTCAGCGTCGAGGCCGGTTGCAGCGGAACTTGCTCGCGCAGGCGCAGGCCGCGGTCGCGTTCGCGCAGCGGGAAGGCGATCAGACCCAGCGAACTTTCCGGCAGGCCGGCCTTGGCCATGGCTTGGCGAACTTCGGCGGGCAAGGGGGTCTGCGCGATGGCCGTGGCCGCCAGGCCAAGGCCAGCTAAAAACAGGAGGAGTTGTTGCAGAAGCATCTGGTTTCAAAGCAGTAATGCCCTTATTTTCACCGATTCAAGTGGCGGTCATGGCAGGAAAGAATCAGTCCCATGCCCTCAGGTTATGAGCCATGAACAAGCATTCAGTATCCTCGGCGCAACACATTGGGCTTTTCCCTATGACATAAATATGTAAAATTAAAACATCATGCAGTTAACCTGACGTTAATGTTGTTGAATTCATTCAAAGGATTGAAACCGTGAAATTGAAAAAACTAGCTCGCAACCTCGCGCTGATCGGCGTCGGGGTTCATCTGGTCGGTGCCGCGATGGCGCAGACTGTCCCGGTGCAGAAGATTGAACGGGTCGAGGTCACTGGTTCAAGCATCAAGCGGATCGCCAGCGAAGGCGCGTTGCCGGTACAGGTCATCACGGCTAAAGATCTTGAAAGACAGGGCATCACGACGGCCGACCAGTTGATCAGCTCGCTCAGCAGCAACGGCAGTGGCATGGACAACCTGTCCAGCAATTCCGATGTCGCAGCAGGCACCGGACGCGGCAACAACGGTTTGTCCGCAGCCAATCTGCGCGGTCAAGGCTCGGCCGCCACGCTGGTCTTGTTGAATGGCCGTCGCGTATCAACTGCCGGTTTGAACGGCGGCGTCGTCGATCTGAATTCGATCCCGATGGCAGCCATCGACCGCATCGAAATCCTGAAGGACGGCGCTTCGGCGATTTACGGTACCGATGCGATTGGCGGCGTAATCAACTTCATCCTGAAGAAGAACTACAGCGGCCTCGAGATGTCGGCATTCACCGATGCCACGGAACAAGGCGGCGGCAACATCACCCGCTTCAGCATGACCGGTGGCAAGGGCGATCTGGCGACCGACAAGTACAACCTGCTGTTCTCCGTGACGCACAGCGAGAGCCAGGCGCTGCTCGCCGATCAACGCGACTTCGTCAATACCAACCAACCGAATCGCGGCCTGTCGACCGATACGCGCGGCACGCCTTTCGCGACGATCTTCCCGCTCAGCACGGCGTGGACTGCGCTGAGCAAAAACAGCAGTAGCGGTCCGCTGCTGCCAGGCACTACGGTGGCGGCCAATAGCGTCAATGTCCTGGCCCTGCCAGGTGCTGCTGGTTGCGCCTCCGTACCCGGCATGTTTGCTTACAACGCCGCCTTGTGGGCGTCGCCTGCTTCCGCCTTGGCTTGCGCCGTGGACACCGGCCGCATGGGCGTGTTGCAGCAACCGCTGAAGACCACCAATGTGGTCGCGCGGGGCACCGTACAACTGGGCGAGCATCAGCTGTTCGCCGAATTCATCGCCTCGCAGTCGGATTCGGCCAAGTCCTTCTCGTCGAACCAGATCTCCACCAGCACTTCGACCACCAGCTTCTTCCGCAATCTGGCCTATCCGAGCACCGGTGCTTCTTACAACACGGTGTTCAACCAGTTGGTGGCTGCGTTCCCGCAACTCGAAGCCAATCGTGGTCAGCCGCTGGGTTTCCGCTGGCGCTGCAATGAATGCGGTCGGCGTGAAATCGACACCAATAACAAGGCTTCGCGCTTCCTCGTCGGCGCCGAAGGCCCGCTGCCTTTCATGGCCAACTGGGATTACCGTGCCGGCGTCTCGACAGCCAGCAGCGAAGCCACCTCGGTCCTGGGCGGCGGTTATTTCTATGGCGCAGCATTTGCCAACCTGCTCAACACGGGCGTCCTGAACCCGTTCTTGCTGCCAGGCCAGACTCAGACCGCTGCGGCAATGACCGCGCTGCAAGCCGTTTCGGCCAATGGCACCACGCTTTACGGCGGCAAGACTTCGCTGAATCAGGCTGATGCTGTTGCCACCGGGCCTTTGTTCAAGCTGCCGGCGGGTGAAGTGATGGCTGCTGTCGGCGTCGACATGCGCACCGAGAAGTTCAAGTTCAACGGCAACGCAACTGATCTGGCCACCCAGGCCACGATCTTCAACGCGCCGTTCGACAGCATCAATAACCTGAACACGGTGACTCGCGATGTCAAGGCGATCTTCACCGAAGTGCTGGTGCCGGTTACCAAGCGGCTTGAGGCAACTTTGGCAGTTCGTCATGACGATTACACCGGCTTTGGCGGCACCAACAACCCGAAGGTGTCGGTCCGTTTTACCCCGTTTGACCAGTTGTTGACCCGTGCTTCCTACAGTACCGGTTTCCGCGTGCCGACCTTCGCTCAGCAATTCTTCGGTGTTACCGAGTCGCCTTATGGCGGTGCAGGTGTCGTCGATCCGGCGAAATGCCCGGCGCTGGTCGTTTCGGCAACTCCCGGGTGCACGGCGATCACCTTCAATACCTTGTTCGGCGGCAAGGCCAATCTGCAGCCTGAAAAGAGCAAGCAGAACAGCTTCGGCTTCGTCTGGGCACCGAGCAGCCAGCTCAGCGTTGGTGCTGACTGGTGGAGCATCAACCGGACCGGCACGATCCAGGCTGCACCGCTGGCGACCTTGTTGAAAAATTACGACCTGTTCTCGCAGAACTTCATCCGCGATGGTTCGGGCAATATCATCCAGGTTGACACCAGCTGGATCAACGCCGGCGAGACCGTCACAAAAGGTATCGACTTCAATGCCCGCGCCAACGGCAAGATCGGTGACGCACGCTGGGGTTTGTTGCTTGACGGCAGCTATCTGGTCGAGAAGAAATCGCGTCTGCTGGCCAGCGCGCCTTTTGGTGCGAGCGAAATTGCCAGGTTCAACCTTGGCGGCGACCCGGGCCTGCGCTGGAAGCATTCGTTGACTGGTACTTATGCGAGAGGCGATTGGGCTGGTTCCTTGACCCAGCAATACCGCAGCGGTTATCTGCAGGCAGTGCTGCCGGGCGTGGCCAATGGCAGCGTGGTTCCGTCCGACTGGAATCCGCAGGTCGAGGCCTATTTCCTCTACAACGCCAGTGTCAGCTACACCGGATTCAAGAATCTGGGCCTGACGGTCGGCATCAAGAACCTGTTCAACGCCGACCCACCGTTCGCGATCACCTACGACACGAACACCGGTGCTGGCAGTTCATGGGATCCGCGCGTAGCCGATCCACGCGGCCGCTCGCTGACGCTGATGGCAAACTACAAGTTCTGACCTTCACAGCCTTTGAAAAACCCGCTGCCGGCTTGCCTGGCAGCGGGTTTTTTTCGATCTCAAATCATCGTCAACCGCTGCTGCGCCACGTCCATCTGCAAGCTCAAACCCAGCGGCAGCGGCAGGTTCGGTCGGCCGTGCCCCGAGGGCCAGCCGGCCAGGATCGGCTTGCCCAGCGCTTGCAGGTAATCGGCCAGCACCGCATCGGGCGCTTCGGCGTCGCTGAAACTGCCGATCAGGAAGCCGGCTACCGCATCAAGTACTCCGCACAAGCGCAATTGCGCCAGCATCCGGTCCACCTTGTACGGTTCTTCGCCGATGTCTTCCAGGAACAGGATCGCCCCTTCGGCCTGCAGCGCCCAGCGCGTGCCGAGCAGGGCAGCGACCAGACTCAAGTTGCCGCCGATCAGCCGACCTTCGACTGCGCTGCCCTGATTCAGCGGATGCGCCGGCATCAGCGGAGCGATGACATCACCGCGCTGCAGACCGCGGTGCAGCAACGCAAACAGGTCGGCGGCAGCGTCGCCGGCTTTAGCATGCAGCAAATCTGAAGTCGGCATCGGCGCATGCAGGCCCGGCAGACCGAGGCCGTCGCGCACGGCGTGCAAGGCGGTGATGTCGCTGTAGCCGATCAACAGCTTCGGATGCCGGCTCAACAGCTCGATGTCGATGCGGTCGAGCAGCCGCACGCAGCCATAGCCGCCGCGCAAGCAAAGTACCGCGTCGACTTCGGGGTCGGCAAAGGCGGCGTGCAGATCAGCCAGACGCTGGCTGTCGTCGGCGGCCAGAAAGCCCAGGGTCGCCGGTCCGGCGCAGCCCGGAAAGATCTTGGCCTTGAACCCATGAGCGGCGAGCAGGCCCGGTACTTGCTCGAGCTGGCCGGGTTTGGCGGGCCCGGCCGGGGCGATGATGGCCAGGGTGGCGCCAGGCGCCATGGGTTTGATCAGCATGACATCCAATCCTTCAGCTTCGTATCGATCATTGCGCCCAAGGCCGGCAGGCGCCAGGGCGAAACAGCGCGTGGATCATCCGCATAGCGGCTACCCAGGTTGCTGGTCAGCGCGATCAGGTAATGGCGTCGTGCGGGTGCAATCCCCTGCACGATGCCGGCATCGGCGCTGTAGTTCTCGGTATTGCCGGTCTTGTGGGCGAAGCGCAACTCGCCCGCCTGCGCCTTGCCATCGGTCCAGCGTGCCGGCAACCGCGCCGGCAACCCGGCGACCCAGCCCGGAATAGCCGTCAACGAGCTGCTCGACAACACTTGATGCAGCTTTTGCTCGGCCAGGCAATGCAGCACATGGTCCAGGCTGGCAGCCAGCAAAGCCGGCTGTGTCAGGGGCAACCAGGGCGCTGCGGGTGCTTGCGGGTCAAGCAGCCAGAGCAGGCGCAAGCTGTCCCAGGCCGTCATCTGCAAATGCCCGACGCCAGATCCTGCGGCATTGCCCCAGCCGCCCTCGGCACTGGTGTTGGCAAAGCGCAAACCGTTCAGACCGAAGGCTTCAAACAGTTGGTGCAATTCGTTGTGAGTCTCGACGCCGGCTTCGCGCCTGATCGCGCCGCAGTCGTGCAGATGCATGACCAGCGCCGATGTCGACAGATTGCAGCTGATCGTGGTCATGTCGAAAGCCCAATCGCCGACCGGTCTTGTCCGGCCTTGATAGCAAAGCGGCTGCTCCCAACTGCTGCGGCCCTGGTCGAGTAGATGGGCGACACCAACCAGCAGCATCAGCTTGGCCAAGGACGCCGGGTAGGGCGCGATGAAGCGCTGCGGACCTGTGCCCATCAAGGGCAGCCAGTCGATACGCTGCCAGTCGCTGCCGGGCAGCCAGGCGATCGATCGGCCTTGCTCGTCCTGCGCATCGGCCAGAAAAGCGATATTGCGCACCGCGCCGGCATCGGCAGCGATGTCGGCAACCAGGCCTTGCGGATGCTCGCGCGAGAACAGCACATTGGCGAATACCGGCGCTTCACCTTCAGGGAAAGCCGCTACCGCCAGGTCGATATTCGGGTGCAGGCCGACTGCTGCGCCGCCGAGCATGGCATCCGCGCATTGCTCGAAACGCTGCGCCCGCACCGCTTCGAGCAGCGCCCGGGCC
>JBIKPD010000409.1:0-3540 GCA_044357665.1 Roseateles sp.
AAACTGTTGCAGGTGATGCTCGCGCAATTCCTGGGTGCGTAAATGCAGACCGCGATAGACATTCTGATGCGATGGCAGGATCAAGGTATCGGCCCGGCAGACTTCCAGACGGTCGAGCGAGTCAAACCATTGCTGCAGTGGATTGCCTTCAGGCTCGATTGACGACACCAGCACATTCGAGCTGATGCGCGGCAGCAACTGGTCGCCGGCAATCAGGATTCCTTCGGCCTCGCAATACAGGCAAGCATGTTCTGGCGAATGACCTTCGCCGATGATGATGGTCCATTCACGGTTACCGATGCGCAGAACCTGCCCGCCGCGCAGGCGCTGGTAGGCGGGCATCGGTGGCGGGGTGAAGGGATCCGCGGCCAGTGCCTCGAACATCTTGGTCAAGCGCAATTCCGGCAGGCCGGCACGCCGGTAGAAGGCGGTCTGCTCCGGCGGAACCGGGTCGGGCAGGGGCGCGTTCAAAACCTTCATCGTCATGAACTCGCCCAGGGTCATGAACAAGGGCACGCCGAAGCGCTCGGTGATCCAGGGCGCGAGGCCGGCATGGTCATAGTGAAAATGGGTGCAGATCAAGGCCTCGATCGGCAGGCCCTGCAGATGTTCAGCCGCAATCGACTCCCAGCGAGCGCGGCAGTCAGCCGTGTTCAGCCCGGTATCGACCAGGGTCCAGCCAGTTTCGCCCCGCAGCAGATAGACATTGATATGGTCCAGCGCCATCGGCATCGGCATGCGCGCCCAAAGCAGTCCATCGGCAACCTCCACCACCGAACCATCGGTCGGCGGTGGCGTGAAGGGGTAGTCGAGCGCAGCCCTGGCGCGCAAACGCCCGCCGCCGTCGCTTGCCGGCGTCATCAGGGTGCGCGCCAATTGTTCTTTCATTACTCTCATCTCTCAGTTCAAAAACGGCGTTTGATTGGTCGGGACGCAGCTTGTTCAACTGCCACTGGCCTTGGCGCTGCGCTGCCGATCAGCCGGCGGCAATCAACGCAGCGTCTTCGGTCCATGCAGGCCGAATTGCGCAATCAATTCGCGTTGCAATTCATTGGTGCCACCGCCAAAAGTTGAAATCGTCGCCAGGCGCGCCTCATATTCGAGTTCACCCAGCAATTGAGCGGCCGCCGAACCCGATCGCACCAGCGCCGAGGCGCCGACGATGTCGATCAGCGATCGCAGCACCTTGATCACCGTTTCGGAGCCGTAGACCTTGGCCGTCGAGGCCAGCGCCACGTCGAGGCGGCCGGCCTCGACATCGGCAGCGATGCGGAAGTTCAGCATGCGCTGCGCTTCCAGCCTTGTGTAGCAATCGGCAAAAACCCGCCGCACCCAGGGCTGATCGATCGCGCGGCGACCTGTTTCATCGGCCACCCTGGCCCATTGCAGGACGCGCCGGAACGGGCCGAAGACCTTGTCCGCCCAGGCACCCAGACCCAGGCGTTCGTGGTTGAGTTGCGAGGTGATCAGCTTCCAGCCGCCATGCAAGTCGCCCACCAGCATGTCCCGCGGCACGACGACATTGTCGTAATAGCTGGCTGCGGTGCGGTTGCCGACAGTCTCGATCGGCGTATGCGAGAAGCCTGCTGCTGTCGCATCGAGGATCAGCAGCGAAATGCCCTTGTGGCGAGGCAGGTCAGGATCGGTGCGGGCAGCCAGCCAGACGAAATCGGCAGCCTCGACGCCCGAGGTCCATAACTTGGCCCCGTTGACGAGAAAGTGATCGCCCTCGAGCTTGGCCGTGGTCTTCAGCGTGGCGAGATCCGACCCGGCAGACGCTTCCGAATAGGCAATCGAAAAGATGATTTCGCCAGCAGCGATGCCGGGCAGGAAGCGCGCTTTCTGCGCCGCTGTGCCATGGCTCATCAAGGCCGGACCGACGGTCGAGATCGTCACGAAGGGCAGCGGCGCTCCGGCAATATTGGCCTCTTCGAAAAAGATCAATTGCTCGGTGCCGCTGAGGCCGGCGCCACCGAATTCCTTGGGCCAACCGACCGCCAGCCAGCCGTCACGCCCCATCTGGCGCACAGTGCTGCGGAACAGGTCGCCGCCCTCGGCACCGCGCAGCGCCAAGCGCAACTCTGGCGTCATCAGCTGATTGAAATAATCGCGGACCTTCAGCCGCAAGCCATGCTGTGCCGGACTCAGATCGACGAACATCGCCTGCCCGCGCTCAGTGGCTGCCCGACTGGGCGGCGTCGAGAAAGGCCGGCTTCTCACCGCCGCCATGCAACAGCAGATTGCTGCCGCTGACATAGGACGCTGCCGCAGAAGCAACATAGATGCAGGCCTGCGCGATGTCAGCCGGCAAAGCCATGCGGCCGGCCGGTATCGTCGCGGCAACTGCAGCGATGCCGGCCTCGTTGCCGTAATGCATTGCCGATTGTTCGGTCTGCACCAGACCCGGACTGACCGCCACCACCCGGACTTTGGGCGCCCATTCGACCGCCAGCGATCCGACCAGGCTCAGCACCGCCGCCTTGGCCGCACCATAAGCGGCAGTTCCGGGCGAAGGCCGCAAAGCGCTGATGCTGCCGATGAAGATGATCACACCGCCCTGATCCTGCTGCTGCATCTGGGCATTGGCAGCCTGCGCAAGATTGAAAGGCGCAAGCAGATTCAAGCGAATCACGCTCTCGTGAAAACGCGGCGAGGCGGTAGCCGCAGCGGCCGACGGGCTGCCGCCGGCATTGTTGACCAGCACATCGACCCGCCCGTGGCGCTGCACAATCGTTGCAATCAAGCTCTGAACTGCGGCCAGATCCTTCACATCACAGGCAATGAATTCGGCCGAGGCCGCACCGCTGGACGGCAGGGATTCGGGTTCCTGCCTGGCGCAGACGACCACCCGATCGCCCAGCGCCAGAAAGCCCTCGGCGATACCGCGTCCGATGCCCTTGCTGCCGCCGGTGACCAGCACGACGCGAGGCTGAACTTGCTGATTGCTGTTGGAATTTTGCATAGGAGAGAATTTAGGCAGCATCGGCTGCATTTGACACGTCCAAACAGACGATGTTCGCCGATTCTCCATGGACGACGATGGCAACATCGAGATTCACTGCCCATGCCTCCAGCATGGGCAGGCGATTGATTGAATGAACTGAGAGCCAATGTGAGCGATTCCGCCAACAAGGAAGTTCTGGTCAGCTACCCGCAGGATGGGGTGGCTGTGGTGCTGCTGAACCGCCCCGAAGCGACCAATGCGCTGAGCCTGCCGCTGCAGGATCTGCTGTCGGAGGCATTCACGATGCTCGGCGCCGATGATTCCGTGCGTTGCATCGTCCTGACTGGCGGTGACAAGGTCTTTGCCGCAGGCGGAGACATTCTTGGCCTGCTCGAAGCTGATCCGATCGAAATCATGCAGCGCCACACCGAACTGGTCTGGGCGCCGCTGGAACAATGCCCGAAGCCCGTCATCGCTGCAGTCTGCGGCTATGCCTATGGCGGCGGATCCGAACTGGCCATGCATTGCGACATCATCATCGCGGGCGAGGCTGCCAGCTTCGCGCAGCCGGAAATCCGCATCGGCATCATGCCCGG
>JBIKPD010000089.1:0-12344 GCA_044357665.1 Roseateles sp.
TTCGGCCTCCCGGCCCCTCACCACGCGGCGGCCCGCCATGATCCCGCCGGCGGGCGTCACCACGGTGTATTGATGTTCGACCTGATCCTGGCCTTCGCAGTAAAGGATCACCCAATCGTGCACCCGGTCGAGTTGATGGGCCCGCGCGGTGTTCGAGTAGAGCGCGGTGAAATGCCAGTCACCACGCGAGTTGTGCAGCACCGGTAACCAGGCTGATCCATCCGGATTGAAGCGCCGCGGCGCTATCGTCGGCAGCTTGCCAACCATGGCGCCCTCACGGTATTCGCGATCGACATCGAGCAGCAATTCGACCGGCGGCTCAGGCGCCGCAGCCGCGGGCACCGGCCTGCGGCGCAGCGCCCGGTGGCGGTCAAGCATCTGCGTCAGCGCCGCGCGGATCGCTGCGGCACGCCGCACACCGATGCGCGGCACCTGCAACTCGAGTCGACCATCGCAGGCGGCCAGTTCAAGCGCTTCGAGCGTATCGACACCGAGGTTTTCGTGCAGGCTTCGCGCCAGTTCAGGACCGACGCCGGGAATGGTGCTGAACAAGACTTCGGGCTCGGCGTCCCCGCGCAAACGATCGAGCCGGCTCCAACGACCGCGTGTCAGCATTTCGCCGATGGCCGCAGCGATGCTCGGGCCGATGGCTGGCAAGGCATCGAGCCCCGCAAGACCGTCGCGCTCAAAGATGTCCCGCAGATTCACGCCGGCGATGCTGTCTGCGGCCTTGCGAAAGGCGGCCGCTCGATAGTTATTGCCGCCCTGCGCGTCGAGCAGGCTGGCCATTTCGCGCAGCATCTCGGCCACGTTTGCGCTGTCGGTCAAGCCTTCAGCGGCAGGTTGGCTGCCGTCGCTTGATGGTGCGGTCGTCTTATCCTGCATGATCGTCGGCATTGCTCCTTTGAAATCGATGCTTGGTCGGTCAGCAGTTGTTGATTGCGTAGCGCTCAGAAGTCCTCTGTCTGGCGGGGCAATGGCTCAGCATGCTGCTTGATCTGCCCACGCTTGCGCCGCGAGTAATCCTGCAACCTGCGACGCATCGCATCGAAAGAGTTGCGCATGGCAACGGCGATGTCCTCATCGGCTTGATGCTCGCCGACGAAGATCTCTTCATCCGGCACGCGCAGGTCAATCCTGACCTGGTATCGATGTCCCTGATGACGCCGATTGGCGGTGGATTCCACCGTTACATGACAACTGATCAATGCTGGCGCGAACTGTTCCAGTTTTTCCACATGGGACCGGATCTCGCCCTCAAGCGAAGGCAAGGGAACGAGATCACGGAAAACGACTTGCACCGGAAGTTTCATGGCAGGCACCCGATCGAGCAATGGAGGACAACTGACAAGCCTGGCTCGGGTCTTGCGAGCCAGGCATGAGCAACAAGATACAGGCTCAGGAAATCGCTATCTTCCTGGCCGAACCAGGCGACTTCTTGGGCAAGGTCAGTTCGAGGATGCCGTCGTGGTATTTCGCCTGAGTCTTGGCCTCATCGACTTCACAGTCGAGGCTGAAGGTCCGGCTCGAATAGCCATATTGGCGCTCGCAGCGGAGCAGCCGACCGTCCTTCTTTTCTTCACTTTCTTTCTTGAGCTCGGCAATGATCGTGACCTGGTTGCCGTCGATCCGGATGTCTATGTCCTCCTTCTTCACACCAGGAATCTCGGCCTTGACCTGGTATTGGCCGTCATGCTCGGCCAGGTCCAGTTTGATCCTGGGTGAGCTTTGCGTCATTTCACTGCGCCAAGGCATGGCCCAGTTGCGGAAAAAACTTTCCGCCGGCTCCGTCCCGAACAAGTCTCTTGCAAGCAGTTCATTCATCTTCGTTCTCCTCGAGTTGCGTCGATCTGGCTGACAACATCGTCCGCCCTAGCCGCCTCGCGGATTCTCAACAGCAGCGGGAATTCGCTGTTGAGCGCAAGCAAGCATCTCCAGCAGGAAAGCTGGCCTGCACAGCGGCAGGCCTCAAGCCAGCGCCTCGCGAACAAAGTCCAACCGGTCCTGGCCAAAGAATTGCTGATCGCCGACAAAGCAGGTGGGCGCGCCAAAGACGCCACGGGCAACCGCAGCTTCGGTGCGCGCCACAAGGTCTGCCTTGACCTCGGCGTCACTCACCAAGGCCATGAAACCCGCTGGATCGAATCCAGCCTCCGCCAGCAGGGCAGCCAACTCGGAGGCATCGCCCAGATTGCGTGGCACCACCCACATTCCATGGAAGACTGCATCGACATAGCGTCTGAAGTCATCCGGATGGCGCATCAGCAGGCCGCAGGCACCGCGCATCAGCGTCAAGGTGTTGATCGGAAAATGTGGATTGAATTCGAAGGGCACGCCCCAACGCCTTGCCCAGCGTGCAATGTCGTCGTGCATCCAGCGGCCTTTGGCCGGCACGCTCACCGGGCTCACATTGCCGGTGGCCTTGAATACGCCACCCAACAGCATCGGCTGCCACCGCAGCATCGCCCCGGTCTCCCGTGCGATGCGCGGCAACTGGGTGTAGGCCAGATAGGTGGTGGGGCTGCCGAAGTCGAAGTAAAAGTCCAATGTCTTGTCAGTCATGGTGATCCTCAGAATTGTTCCATCCAGGGGCGCAGATCCATCTCCTGGGTCCAGGCGCTGCGTGGCTGCTGGTGGAGTTGCCAATAGGTTTCGGCGATATGGTCAGGGTCGAGGATACCGGCGCGATCCTTCAGCGCATGGCGTTCGGGAAACATCTGCGCGATGAAGGCGGTATCAATGGCGCCATCGATCACGACATGCGCAATATGCAGACCCTGAGGTCCCAACTCGCGTGCCATGCTTTGCGATAGCGCCCGCAAGGCATGTTTGGCACCGGCAAAGGCACAAAAGCCCGCACTGCCACGCAGGCTGGCGGTAGCGCCGGTAAACAAGATGGTGCCACGGCCGCGCGGCAGCATCACGCGCGCCGCCTCGCGTCCCATCAGGAAGCCCGCCAGCGCGCCCATCTCCCAGACTTTTCGGTAGACGCGCTCAGTGGTATCGACAACGGAGAAGCGCACATTACCGCCCACGTTGAATATCGCCACCTCGATCGGAGCGATGTCGCGTTCAATCGCCTGCACCATGGCCGAAGTCGCGGCCTCGTCACGCGCATCGCAACCGAAGGCATGGGCCTCGCCCCCGTCCGCGCGTATCTGCTCAACCAGCGGCTGCAACTTGTCGGCCTGGCGACGGGTGACGCAGGCGATATAGCCCTCACGGGCGAAGCGGCGCGCGATGGCACCACCCGTGGCGTCCCCCGCACCCACCACGAGCACGGCTTTTTTTTCAATCATGGGCAGGTCTCCTTGCTCTGGATTTTCGACAAACGCAGCTGCGGGCTGCCATGGGTCTATTTTTCTCACAGTTGCTGACCTCGGACAGCGGTCAACAGAACGCCGTCCTTTTGCAACTGCTCGCAAAGTGTCGCCGAATAACCCAGTTCTTCCAGTATCTCGGCGTTGTGCCCGCCCAGCCCAGGTGCCAGGCGCCGGATGCCTGACGGCGACTTGTCAAACCGGGCTGCGGGTCGCGGCTGTCGTACCTGTCCCAATTGAGGATCGTCGAAAATGTGCAGCAGATCGTTTTCCCGGACCTGGTCGTTGTCCAGCAGTTCCATGCGGCTCACGATTGGTGCACACGGCACACCGTGCGCATGCAGCCGTTCGAGTATGTCAGCAGAACACCATTGTTTTAGTGCATCGGACGTAATCTGGCGGCGGGCCACCGCGTTTTCGATACGCGAGCGCGCCGTTATAAAACGCGGGTCATTGATCAAGTCTTCTCGCTCCAACGCGCGACACATGCCGAACCATTCTTGATCGGACAGCGCGCCAGCTGTGATGAAGCCATCGCGCGTGTCGAACACCAGGTCAAGCCCCATCTGGCCGGATGCCGGGTCACGTTCCCGACCGACGAACGTCAGGCTGGAAATCGCTTCTGGCCAAAGGTAGGCAACCATCGCATCGAGCATGGCGATGCGAATATGCTGGCCTTCGCCAGATCGCTCGCGATAGAACAGCGCCGCGCAAATTGCCTGGGCCGCGGTGAGTGCGGTGGTCTTGTCAGGAATGATGGTTCGCACCATGCGCGGACGTCCTGTCGACTCTCGGTCAGCTTGCAATTCGGCCAGACCGCTCAACGCTTGAATGATCGGGTCGTAAATACGCTGCTGTGAATAGGGGCCCGTCTCGCCAACACCGGAGATGGAAACATAAATAATGTCTGGTCGGATTTTACGTATGGCTTGTTCCCCTAACCCCACACGGTCCATGGCGCCAGGTCGGAAGTTTTGTACCAGCACATCGGCCTTGCCCGCCAGGCGTTGAATAATTTCAAGACCAGCAGGCGTTTTCAGGTCGACGCACAAACCGCGCTTGCCGCGGTTGCAGGACAGGAATGATGATGAGACGCCCTCTACGATACTGCCATATTGGCGCATCAAGTCCCCGCTAGGTGATTCGACCTTGATCACGTCGGCACCTTGGTCCGCCAGTATCATGGTCGCCACCGGTCCCGACACCATGGTGGTCAGGTCAAGTACGCGTACACCTTGCAGAGCACCGTGCATAGTTTTATTCATCGCGGCAGAATAAGGTCAGGCACTCGGCATGAACGTGCGTGCACGCGCCGCCTGGTATGCCGGCCTTGCTACGGCGCGACGATGATAGATGCGGACTTCATCCGGCAACGTAATCGCGACGCTTTCGGCCCAGTCCAGGGTGGTCACCATCAAGATGTCGACAGCGCTGAATTCGTCTCCCATTAAATAATTCGAAAGTCCGCCGAACCGTGAGCGCATTGCTTCGATTTGCGCGTTGAAGTAGGCGCGTGCAGAGTCGACCACCACCGGCGCATCGCCGAACAAGTGCTTGAGATCGGTATGCCGACGGATGACGTAAAGCGCAGTCGCATCGAGTTCGGTCATTATGAAATATGACCATTCGTCTCGCCGGGCGCGTGCTACCGGCCCGCGCGGCGACTGTAAGCCGGCAGGCGTCGGAAACGTGTCGGCCAAATAGTGAACGATCGCGGCGCTTTCGGTCAGTAGGAAATCCTTGTGCCGTAGCAAGGGCACCTTGCCGCGCGGGCTGATTCCGCGGAATTCGGGTGTTGCCGACTCCATGCGCGGTCGTACCGGTACGAATTCATACGGTAGATTCATTTCCATCAACATCCAGTGAGCACGCAGCGCCCGTATGCTTTGCGCTCCCCACAGAGTCAGGTCACTGGATGTGCCTGCTGTTTCTATTTTTTCTGCTTGTCCTGCTGGATCATCGTTATTCATTGCAATTCCTTCTGTTGGTATGTTCAGGCGCTCAGTAGTCTTGGAAAACCATCATGAAAAAGTTTGGCTCAGAATTTCTCGGACCAGGGTCGAAGATCGATTTCATGTGACCAGGCATTGCGTGGTTGGTGGTGCAACGATAGAGAGGCTTGAGCGATATCGGAGGTCTGCATCAGGCCGTCTTCCGTCGTGGACGTCAGCAGGTCTAGAAAGCGTTCGTGTGTTCGCGGCATGTCGACTATGCCTAGATCACCACGTTGGCGACATGCAGTCCTTGTGGCCCCAACTCGCGGCCACTGCACGCAGGCCGAATATTGCCGAGGCGAAGGCGCTGGCGCCAAGTATGCTCGCGGTCGCACCGCTAAAAATGATGCTGCTGTTTTGGCGTGGCAACATCGGGCGTGCTGCAGCTTGCCCCACCAAGAACCCGGCATAGCAACTCAGCTTCCAGACCTGTTCAAACATTTCAGACGCGATATCAATGAATGGCTTGCGGTATTGGACGCCAGCATTGGATGCCACGAGGTCCGGCGCGCCATGCAAGGCGTTGACTGCAAACGGGTCGCGCTGGTCTGGCTGCTGGCAGGCGAGTCGGTCGTTTGTTCCAGCCAGCGTCGTCATGCGTTGCTGCAGTCTTGGAAGCGCGCATCCGGCTACATGCACGGTGAATCCAGCGTCCAGGCAGGCAAGAGCCAGCGCAATACCCCGGACGTCGCCTTGCCGTCGCAGGCTCGCATCCAATTTCTTTCCTGGCTCAGTCGACATTGAATTTCTTGAATATTTTCAAGCGTTGCGGTGCACTCATTTCGATACGGGCAGTCCACTCCCCTACCATTTCTGGTTGCAGCAGTGCCGTGTAGAGACCGGGCGTACTCGTGGGCGTGGCCAGCACCGGCGGCACATGATGCGCACCAGGCATGCTGGGCATATCCAGGCTGATCGTTACCTTGGCGTTAGATATCGGCCTGCCTGCGCGATCCGTGATCGTGATCAGCGACTCGCGGTTGAGCGAATTTTTCGAAGGCTTCAGGACCCATTCGACCTTTGGCGCTGCACTGGCCGTTTGAGCAGCATGCGTGTCGCTGGCCAGGCCATGCGGCAGCCAGCCAAGGCCCAGGGCAGCGGTCAGCAACAGACGTGCAATGCGTAGTTTGGTCACCATCGTGGTATCTCCTTTTGCAAAATTTTTTCAGAACCGGGAAACATATTCTGTATAGCCAATTGGAAGTCGCCGTGGTCACCGCGTCCGGTCAGGACAACTTGCCCGTCATTCATCATGCCGATCGCGGTGGAATAGCCTTCTACCAGGCCGAGTCGGTGTTCAACCATCAGCACCGCACCCACCTTTCGGTCAAGCACGAGCGCATTGACCCGGTCATAAAGGGTGCACGACTCGTCAAAATTGAGACCAGCGCTGATTTCGTCCAGCAAGAGCAAATGCGATGCCGAAAACGCAGCCATGACCAGTTCCAACCGCCGCCGATCCAGCAGGTTGATTTCGTCAGGGTATTGGCGATGAATGGCGACATCGAGCCCAACCAGCAAGGCCAGCGCATTGATCCGGCCAGCAGCCTGCGCCGAACCACGCGTTTCAGCCACGGTCAGCAAATGTTCACCGACGGTCAAGTTAGTCCAGAGCCGACTGTCCTGGAAACAGCGCCCAATGCCGACTTGCGGGCGCCGCCATGCGGGCCACGACGTGATGTCGCTTCCCGCCACGCAAATGTTGCCACGATCGACCGCTTCAGTGCCACTAATCAGGTTCAGCAGTGTCGTCTTGCCCGAACCGTTCGGACCGATCAGGCCAATGATGTCGCCCTGCTTGACGCCTAGCTGCAGTCCGGACAACACCCCGAGTTGGCCGAAGCTTTTGTGCAGGCCGTGTACCGCCAGCAACGGGCTCATCGATCTTTGCTCCTAATGCGTCCCAGCACGCCATGTGGAAAGACGATCAGCACGACGACGATCAGTACGCCGAATGACACCATCCTGTAAGGCCCGGTGATGCGCAGGCCTTCCAGCAGGCCAACATCAATGAAGGTACCGATTGCCGGACCGAACACATTGGTCAATCCACCCAGCAGCGTGTACGCCACGGCATGCACGCCGGACATCAGACTGAAATTAGCAGGCTCGATATAGCTTGCCTGATGCGCGAACACGGCTCCGCCCAGGCCGGCGATTGCGCCTGCGGCAACGAAGGCTTGCAAGCGTGCATGGACCGGATTGATGCCGACGTTGGCAGCCAGGCCCGGGTCGACGGCAACCGCCCTGATCCGCCGTCCGATGGCACCGCGCTCGAGCAGTGCAATAGCCAGCAGACAGCAGAGTGCGGCGGCTACCGCAATGGCGGCCTGCTCCCAGACCGATAGGCCGTGTTCGAAGTAGTATTCGATTCCAGAAAAACCAAGGGCGCCTTGCGGGCCTGCCTCGCGGCCGTTGATTTCCTTCACCCAGTTCAGTCGGCCCAGCAGCGCGCGAACGAATTCGCCAAACACGAGCGTCAGCAATGTGAATCGAAAGCCCACGCTTCGGCAAATGCTCTGGCCGACAACCCAGGCGGTCAAGCCGGCAGCCAGCATGGCAACCACCAGCGCCGCCGCCAGCGGCCAACCGGCCAGCACGGTCGCACTTGCACCGGCATACGCACCAATACCGAAGAAGGCCTGTTGTCCAAAAGAGATCTCGCCCGAACGCAGCACGAGATAGCAGCTCAATGCCAGTACCAGCGAAACACTGAAATGCTGGACGATGAAAAGCCAGTAGTTCATGCGGTCTTCTGCCCATGATCATTGCCTGGTAAGAAGGAGCGGACGGATAGGATCGCAAACATGAGTGCAAAAACGAACAGCTCGCGGTAGCCATCGCCGGCCATTTCTGTTGCCAGCCGTTCGCCCACGCCCAGCGCCAGGCCAGCAACGACGACGGCGGCAATGCTGCCTGACCCCGCCAGCGCCAGGATCACCAGGCCCTTTAAGGTGGCCCACATGCCAAAGTGCAGATCCATGCCAGCTTGGGTTGCACCAAAAGCCCAGCCAGCACAACTGCCGATCGCGGCCGCCAGCGCGGTTGCTGCCAGCATTGTGTGCCGGTGCGACATACCAAGCAGTGCTGCAGTGCTGGCGTCGAAAGCCGACACCCGGATTGCCAGGCCGATCTGTGATTTGGTGAGCAAGCGCCGCAGTCCCCATGCGCACGATAGCCCGAGAGCGAAAAGTACCAGATAGTCCAACCGCAGATCCAGGCCAGCGACCGAAAGCAGGGTCTGGCTGGCGGGGTTGTCGATTGGCTGACCGCGGCCGCGTGCCGGGCTTTGCAGAAGCAGTTCTTCAATTGCCATCCAGATGCCGAGGGTAGCCGCCATCGAAAAGCGGGCATCGCCTCGCACCAGCACGAACGCTATCCAGGCCACTAGCAACGCCAGCGGCAAGCCAATCGCCACGCTCAGCGGGACCATTGCATACCATGGCAGGCTGAGCGAGTGCGCCAGCATGGCTGCCAGGTAGACCGACGCCATCACCACCGTACCGTAAGCCAGGTCAATGCGCCGCATGACGCCATAGGTCAGGTAGAACCCGAGCCCAAGCAGCGTATACAAGCCGCCATAGGCTAAGCCTTCGGCGATGGGTTGGATCACGGTTTGCCTTTTACTATCGCCGATCCCAAGCCCGATTCCATGATCCGACCCGACAAGCGTGCGGTCCAACGCCGTACCATCGCCGCTGAAATGATGCCGGTCGGACGGAATAGCATGACCAGGATGATCAGCAGACCGAACATCTCGATGCGGAAATCCTTGATCGGCCTCAGCGACTCCGGCAGGATCGTGAAGATGGTCGCGCCGATCAATGGTCCCCACATGGTTTGACCACCGCCGATGACGACAAAGGCCAGAGCAATGGTTGATGCATGGATGACGAAATCGCTGCCGCTAATGAAAGTCAGCAAATGCGCGTGAAGTGCGCCTGCCATGCCGGCCAGCAATCCGCCGAAGGCAAATGCGGCCACCTTGTAACGGGCCACTGGAATGCCAATGGCGCGCGCAATCACTTCGTCTTCCTCGATGGTCCGCAGCACACGCGCGATCCGAGAACGCTCGATGACAAAGAACACCACGATCACCAGCAACACGACAGCCCACACAATCAGCGTGAACTCACCGCTGGTGATGTCCTTGTCCTTCAGGTAGCTGATATGCCTAAAACCGGTGGGGCCGTCTGGCCCCACCCATTGGTCACCCGCCAAGGTGGAATCACGCGCGCGGCCATATCGCACGTTGTGCAGCACAACCCGTACCGCTTCGGCGAAGGCGACGGTGGCAATGGTGAAATGGTATCCCTTGAGCCGCAGCGTCGGAATGCCAACGCCTAGGCTAATAAGGGCAGCTCCGACGCCGGCCAACGCCATGGCGGTAATCAGGTCGAAACCGCCCAGTACGGTGAGACTGGCACCCACATAAGCGCCGATGCCGAAGAACGCAACCTGCCCGATCGAAATTTGGCCGCTCATGAAGCTTGCGTACACGCTGTACGCGAAAATCACGTTGATGCCAGCCAGTGAAATCACGGTAAACCAGTACGACATGAATGCCTCCAATGCGTCTCAGATCCTGCTTGCGGTTTTTGATCCGACCAGACCCTGCGGCCTGACGATCAATACAACAAACAGCACGAACATCACGATGGCATCGCGATACGAAAATGACACCAGGTAAGAGCTAAGTAGTTCCAGTACGCCCAAGCTTAATCCGCCGACGATCGCTCCGGCAACGCTCCCCGCGCCGCCCAGGATCATCGCGAACAAGCCTTTGACTACCGCCTGAGAACCAGCGTAGGGCCCGGCCATATTGGCGGTCATGCCCAGCAGGTAGCCTGCTGCCCCGCCATACGTAGCTGAAAGGAAGAATGCGGCGGTCAGTACCCGGCCCACCGGCACTCCCATTAGGTTGCCGATATCGTGGTCTTCGGCAATCATGCGCATCGCCAGACCGAGACGTGTCTTGTAGATCAACAGATAAAGACATCCAACCAGTAGAGAGGCGACGCCCAGCGTGACCAGGTAGTCGGCGCGGAAGCGCAACTCGCCGACGACGATGGCCTGACCATCGAACGGGTTCGGGAACTCGACGTAATCGCGAAACCAAACTTTGAAGTAGATCTTGATAAATATTTCTTCAACCAGGATCCAGAACCCGAGGGTCGCGATCATTGGCACCAGCTCGTGCGCGTTCTTCAACGGTCGGTAGCAAATGCGGTCGATCAAAAGGCCAATGACTCCGCCGGCCAACATGGCCACGCCCACGCCAGCGTAGATTGGCAGACCGGCGAACTTCGCTGAGATCATGCCGGCGAACATGCCCACCATGACGGTGACGCCATGTCCAAGGTTTAGTATTCGCAACAAGCCCCAAATGATTGAGAAGCCGATGGCGACCAAGGCGTACGTCGAACCAAACAGCAGACCGTCAATGGCCGTCTGTAGCAGGTCGATATAAAAAAATTCCATGCTGCTTACCAGGTTGAAAAGTCCTATGGCCAGCTTCGAATTGGCAAATGATCACATCGGATGCAGCATCTATGTGACCGGCCGCGCGTCGATGACGCAAGCGCGCGGCTGACCAACTGGTTTACTGTTTCAGAACAGGAAGCCCTTTTCCGGCGTCCAGTACAACTTGAATTCGCCATCCGTGATTCGCACTAAATAGGTGGGGCGAACGATGTCGCGGTTCTTGTTCATGCTCACCGTCATCCCGGCAAAGCTCTTATAGTCTTTGATGGCAGCCAGCTGATCGCGTACCTTGCGACGGTCTTCGGCCAGTGTTTCAGGACGGTTTTTGATGCCGGCTTTTTTGATCGAGTCGATGATCATCATCATTCCCTCGTAGCCCAATCCTGTGAATTGCGGCATGTACTTTTCACCGGTGCGCTTCTTGTATTCATCGGCCAGCCAGCGCACCTTGGGGGGTGAGAAATTCATGTGGATTGCGGTCGGAAAGACGATGCCCTCGGTGGACTTCTTGCCCAACTCGACCATTTCAATGGCATCCGCACCGATATGACTAATAGTCACCTTGGGTTTGAACCCTTGCCGTTGCGCTTCCAGCATAGCGCCGACGTTAGCCTGGAAGTGGGAGCTCAAAATGAAGAAATCGGCATTCGAGCGTTTTAAGTTGCGCACTTGGGTAGAGAAGTCACGGTCTGATTCGAACCACTCGACGTAGGCGCTTGGCGTCTTGTCGCGGCGCTTCAATGCGGGCTCGTAGGCAGCTTTCCAGGCGGCGACAGAATGCGCTTCATTGGCTTCCACGGCGATCGCATAGTTGTTGAAGGGACCAAAGCGCTCCTCCATCAGCTTCATTGCAAGTTCATGCTGCTGGGGCTCGTCGCCAGCGTTGCGGAAGGCCCATTCAGAGACGCCGGTCACGCCGGCTTTCATCGACAAAGACGAGAATGACGGGACCTGTAATCCCTTGTCGTTTGGATCGTCGATTTTTTTCTGCAACAGCCCCCACATGCTTTCTGAAACGCGGCTGAACTGCGTGCCTGATATCACCAGCGCCTTGTCGCTCTCTGCGCATTTTCGAAACAGCGCCACGCCCTGGTCCGGCTTAGCTTGGTCGTCTTCGGAAATCAGCTTGATCTTGACTTTCTTGCCATCAATCTCGATGCCGCCGGCGTTGTTGATCTCTTCAATCGCGATGATCTTGCCGTTGTAATTAGGCGCGCCGAACGCGGTGCCGATTCCCGTCAGCGGTTCGATTGAGCAAATGATGAGAGTACCGTCCGCCTGGAAGGCATACGCGGAAGGCGCAGTCATCGCACAAATCGCCACGGCGAGCGGTGCAGTTACCTTGGCAAGCAGAGTTGTTACTTTTGTATTCACTTTTCGTCTCCTTAGTTACAAGTTATTGGTTCGGTCATCGGTCATCCGTCATCAACCATCAGTCAACAGTCATCCGTCCTGAATCAAATGGCACCTCCTGCCAACATTCATACGCCGAGGAAGGCCTTTCGCAACCCGGGGTCAGCGGCCAAGTCAGCAGATCGTCCTTCCA
>JBIKPD010000410.1:0-3527 GCA_044357665.1 Roseateles sp.
GGTTCACTCTCGGAAAGTACGCGCTTGATGTAAAACCGCGCCCGCTCAAGCTTGTTGTTCCGATACAGCACTTCAGCCAGATTGACTGCCGCCGCAGGATTGGCCGGATCCAGTTCGAACGCCCGCCCCAAGCTCAGTTCGGCGTCTCCCATTCGTCCAGAACGCGCTTGACACACACCCTTGGCAAGCAAGGTTCGCGCTGGTGCGCGGTAACTGGTCTGTGCCAAGGCCAGGTCAAACTGCGCAAGTGCATCCGGCCAGCGTTGCTGCTGGCACAGCATCCAGCCATAGTTGTGCAGGATGTCGGCATCACGTGGATATAGCCTCAATGCGCTCTTGAAGCTCTCTTCAGCCAATTGACTTTCGCCCATCGCCGCATAAACCAGTCCACGCAAATTGATGGCCTCGCGCAACTCGGGTTTGACCAGCAAGGCCTGCTTGATCTCGTCCAGCGCAATATTGAACTGACCGCGCGCAAAATAGCCTGCTGCCAATTCCATCCGCACCGAGGAACGACGATCCTCATCGGTCTGGTCAGACTCGGTGCGCGGCACACCCGGTTGCTGCGCGCTGGGCGCAGCACAAGCCGCCAAAGCCATAACAAGCATCCAGCCGCAAAAGCCGATGCTCTTTGTTCCTGAAACGGCCTGGTTCATCGGGCTTGGGCTCATTGTTCGATGCCACAAAAATCAGGCCGGAGTCGCGCCAAGCGGGGCGCGCACCATCCGCACGATGACATTGGTCCGGTCCTGCACTTCGCCCGCGAGTTGACCACAGGCGGCATCAATATCATCGCCACGGGTCTTGCGCACGGTCGTGATCAGTCCGGCCTGCAACAATATCGCAGCAAAAGCAGTCACCCTTTCGCGCGAACTGCATGTCAGCCCTGAGGCCGGGAACGGGTTGAATGGAATCAAATTGATCTTGCAACTGACATGGCCGCAGAGCAAGTCCACCAAGGCATGAGCCTGTTCCGGCTTGTCGTTGACACCGTCGAGCATGCAATATTCAAAAGTTATGAAGTCGCGGGGCGCACGGTCAAGATAGCGATTACAGGCATCAAGCAGTTCGGCAATCGGGTACTTTTTGTTCAAAGGCACCAGTTGATCGCGCAAACCATCGTCCGGCGCATGCAAGGAGACTGCCAAAGCCACCGGGCAGTCATTGCGCAGGCGATCAATCATCGGCACAACGCCCGAAGTCGACACGGTCACGCGACGACGCGACAGGCCATAGCCGTGGTCATCGAGCATCATCTTCAAGGCTGGCAGCAGCGCGCTGTAGTTCTGCAGCGGCTCCCCCATGCCCATCATCACGACGTTCGAGATCACCCTCTCGCCGGTGCCGAAGCGGCGGCGCAGATTATGTTCGGCGTACCAGAGTTGCGCAATGATTTCTGCGGTATCGAGATTGCGGCTGAAGCCCTGATGGCCGGTTGAACAAAAACGGCAACCAACGGCGCAACCGGCCTGACTGGAAATACACAAGGTACCGCGGTCTGATTCGGGGATGAACACCGCTTCGACAGCATTTCCTGCACCGACGTCGAACAGCCACTTGACCGTTCCGTCGACCGACTGGTGTTCGGAAATGACCTCCAAGGCTTTTACATGCGCTCTGCCCGCCAGCTTCTCTCGCAAGGACTTGGCCAGGTCGGTCATCTGATCGAAGTCAGCAGCGCCCTTTTGGTGGATCCAGCGGAACAACTGGGTCGCTCGAAAGCGCTTTTCCCCCAGTTGCTCGCAATAAGCAGCGAGACCTTCCAGATCGAGTCCCAGCAGATTGACCGCGTCCATGATGTTGCCTTTCGAAGTCATGCCCGGGTCAGGAACTGCAGTCCGGCCTCGGGCGACAAGCCCTCGGCCAGGAGCCAAATCAACGGCTGTAAACGTTCATTCCGGCAAAAAAGAATGCGATTTCCACAGCTGCAGTTTCAGCGGCGTCCGAGCCATGAACCGCGTTGGCGTCAATGCTGTCGGCGAAATCAGCACGGATCGTGCCCTTTTCGGCCTTCTTCGGATCCGTCGCGCCCATCAGATCACGGTGAGTCAGGATGGCATTTTCACCTTCCAGCGCCTGGATCATCACCGGGCCGGAAATCATGAAACTCACCAGGTCATTGAAGAAGGGGCGCGCCTTGTGCACTGCGTAGAAAGCCTCGGCTTCGCCGCGCGAAAGGTGTGCCATGCGTGCGGCAACAACCTTCAGTCCGGCTGCTTCAAAGCGGGCGTAGATCTGTCCGATGACATTCTTTGCCACGGCATCGGGTTTGATGATAGATAAAGTGCGTTCGATGGTCATGGGTATTCTCCTGAAATCCTGTGGCTTGGCAAAGCCTTGAATTGTACTGTGATGTCATGACAGCAGAACCGGGCTTGCCACCCTTGTCTGCTGGTAGCAAGCCGGCTGAATAGATTGCTCAGCGGTTGCGGCCGCCGTAGCCGCCGCCACTGCGGCCGCCACCGCCCTGGTTGCCGCCTTGGCCACCCTGACCGCCGCGCCCACCACCACCACCACCACCACCGCCGCCACGCCCGGTTCGACGCACAAAAGCATTGGCGCCGATGAAGCCCACCGAGGTCTGCAGCGGGTCAGGCTGGCTTGGGCCATCGCCCTTGTTGCCCCGGCCGCCACGGCCCTGATCCTGGTTGCTACCACCAGCACCGAAGCCGGAAGGGAAGCTGCGCGAGTTGCCGGCAAAGCGGCGATCAAAAGTCTGTTCAAGCGGATTGATATTGCGTGGCATCACATCGTCGTGATCGTCACTGTCGCCGCCACGATCGTCGGCGCGGTCGATCGGGCGATCGGGCATGCGCTCGCTCGGACGCTCATAGCCTCGATTCGAATTTCGCTCTGGTCCACGCTCGGGCCCGCGCTCAGGACGCTCAGGTACCCGGCTTGGCCGTGGACCAACGCCGGCATGGCGCCCATCAGCTCGGCGTGGCCGATTCTTGTCAGGGCCGCGTTCCGGGCCTGGTCCGCGACCGCGCTCTGCGTTCCGATCGGGACCGCGTTCTGCGCCGCGTTCTGCACCTCGTTCAGGACTACGTTCAGTCCGCTCATCCCGGCCCTGGCGCGACTGTTCGCCACCGGCAAGCCGTCGAATGATGCGAACATCGTCCTCGCCCAGTTCGATCCAGACGCAGCGCTTGAGACCACGCGGCAGCACCACCGTGCCGTAACGGATCCGGATCAGGCGACTGACCGTCAGACCCACCGCCTCGAACAGCTTGCGCACTTCGCGGTTGCGCCCTTCGGTGATGATGACGCGGTACCAATGGTTGGCACCTTCGCCGCCGCCATCTTCGATGCTCTTGAAGCCGGCTTTCTGGCCTTCGATAATGACGCCTTCGAGCAGTCGAGCACGCTGGTCGTCGTTCAAGGTGCCAAGTACACGTACGGCATATTCCCGCTCGACCCCGAAGCGCGGGTGCATCAATTGGTTGGCGAGTTCGCCAGAATTGGTAAACAGCAGCAGGCCTTCGGTATTCATGTCGAGGCGCCCTACCGATTGCCATTTACCCTGT
>JBIKPD010000411.1:0-3519 GCA_044357665.1 Roseateles sp.
GGCCACTGCATCGACACAGCTGACATCGATCGATGGGTTACAGATCGCGATGACAACACCGGGGAGGCCGCCGCCGCTGCCGACATCGAGCAAGCGCATTACCTTGCCACCGGCATGGCGGCGCAAGGCAGGCAACAAGCTCATGCTGTCGACCAGATGCTGGGTCAGCATCGCTTGCGGTTCACGTACCGAGGTCAGGTTGTAGACCTTGTTCCATTTGGCGATCAGGGCCAGGTAGTCCAGCAGCAAGTCGAGTTGGGTGTCGGTCAGCTCTAGCGCCAGTTTTCCGGCTGCAGCCGCCAGCGGTAAGCGCAGGGGATTCAATGCCTGACTCAACTTGCACTCGCCATCGCTTGGCTCGAAGCTTCGCCGCCGAAACCTTTGAAGCGGCCCCGCTTGAGGTGCACCAGCAACAGAGAAATTGCCGCTGGAGTGACACCGGAAATCCGCGACGCCTGGCCCAGAGTCTCGGGCCTGTGCTTGCTCAGCTTCTGCCTCGCCTCGAAGGAGAGGGCGGTCACGAGCCCATAGTCAAGTTCGTCAGGCAGCTTCAACTTCTCGAAATGGGCTGCGCGGGCTACGTCATCGACCTGTTTGTTGATGTAGCCGGCGTATTTGACGCTGGTCTCGATCTGCTCGATCACCGCTGCAGCCAGCGGCTCACCCAGTTCGGCAGTCAGTGTTTCACGTGAAACACCGGCTTCCGGCCTTGCGATCGCTGCGATTTCGGCGAGACTGTCGAAAACCACGCCAGGCCGACGCAACAAGTCGATCAGCGAATATTCGCGTTCCAATGCCTTGCCGACCAAACGTTCAGCGTCTTCTGCAGGCAGGATCGCAGGGTGCACCCAGGTCGACTTCAGTCGTTCTGTTTCACGTGAAACAGCATCGCGCTTGCGGTTGAATGCCGCCCAGCGAATATCGTCGACCAGGCCGAGTTCTCGACCGAAATCAGTCAAACGAACATCAGCGTTGTCTTCGCGCAGCTGCAGCCGGAATTCGGCGCGGCTGGTGAACATGCGATAGGGCTCGGTCACACCCTTGGTGATCAAGTCGTCGACCAAGACGCCCAGATAAGCCTGGTCGCGGCCGGGCAACCAGGCCGGACGACCTTGCACTTGAAGACCTGCATTCAATCCAGCGAACAAGCCTTGGGCAGCGGCCTCCTCGTAGCCGGTCGTACCGTTGATCTGGCCGGCAAAGAACAGCCCGCCGATCGCACGCGTCTCGAAGTTTGACTTCAGTTCGCGCGGGTCAAAATAATCGTATTCGATCGCATAGCCCGGCCGCAGGATATGCGCGTTCTCCAGACCCGGAATCGACCTGACTGCCGCGAGCTGGATGTCGAAGGGCAGGGAGGTTGAAATGCCGTTCGGATAGAACTCATGCGTTGTCAGGCCCTCGGGCTCGAGGAAGATCTGGTGGCTGTCGCGATCGGCAAAGCGGTTGACCTTGTCTTCGATGCTTGGGCAATAGCGCGGTCCGACGCCTTCGATCACGCCGGTGAACATCGGACTGCGGTCGAAACCGGAGCGGATGATTTCATGCGTCTTCACTGTGGTCTGGGTGATCCAGCAGGGGCGCTGTTCCGGATGCTGAGCCGCATGGCCGAGAAAGCTGAATACCGGCACTGCGCGCTTGGGCGGCGTACCGTCAGCCGCAACCATGCCGTCGCCGGGCTGCTCCAGGCATTTCGAAAAGTCGATCGTGCGGCCATCGAGTCGCGGCGGCGTGCCGGTCTTCAGCCGACCCTGCGGCAGTTTCAGCTCTTTCAGCCTGGCCGACAAACTGATTGCCGGGGGGTCGCCGGCACGGCCGGCGCTGTAGTTCTGCAAACCCATATGGATGCGGCCATCGAGAAAAGTACCGGCGGTCAGCACCACAGCGCGGGCACGGAACTGCAAGCCGATCTGTGTGACCGCACCGACCACGCGTTCCTGGACGCCGTCTGACTCGATCAGCAGGTCGTCGACCGCCTGCTGGAACAACCAAAGGTTCGGCTGGTTTTCGAGGCGATGGCGGATCGCGGCTCTGTAAAGCACGCGGTCAGCCTGCGCCCGGGTCGCCCGCACGGCCGGACCTTTCGAATCGTTGAGGATGCGGAACTGGATGCCGGCCTCATCGGTCGCTGCAGCCATGGCGCCACCCAGCGCATCGAGTTCCTTGACCAGATGGCCTTTGCCGATGCCGCCGATCGACGGGTTGCAACTCATCTGCCCGAGGGTCTCGATATTGTGGGTCAACAGCAAGGTGCGGCAACCCATCCTGGCAGCAGCCAAGGCAGCCTCAGTCCCGGCGTGACCGCCGCCGACCACGATGACGTCGAATTCCTTCGGGTATTGCAATGGCTTCACCTGGGTATGTCGGGAGTGGCGAGGCGCAGCTGCGCAGCCATCAAACCCTGTATTTTACCGGCTGGGCCGGGCCTTGGCTGCGCGCTGCACGACAATAGTCGATGCATTGTCGAGACCATTGCGCAGCTTGTTGCATCGCGCCTTCCATCAGCTCACCGATACCCGGCATGCCGGTCATCGACGGTTTCTCCAAGCCGGCTGGCGTCCGTTGCATTCAGCTCGATCTGCAAGACCGCTGCCAGTTGTTCGGCCGCCCCGAGCGGCCCGCTGTCTGCCTGTCGCTGAAACCTGAACTGCAGATGTGCGGTGAGAGTCGTCAACAAGCGATGCAATGGCTGGGCTGGATGGAGTTGGCTACGACACCCTGATGATGTGCAGGAACGATCGAAGAAACTGTGTTTAAAAACAGCTTCTTCGATGGCTTTGAGTGAAAAAATCTCAACTGCTTCGCGACATCAATCGTTCGATTCGCGGGGTCAACAGCAGCAGCACGAACCCTGCACCGATCGACGAGGCGATCAAGAAGCCGAACAGCGGCACGCCGCTGCCAGCGAGCAATCCTTCCAAAATGCCAGCAAGGTAGTTGGCCACTGCTGAAGAGAACAGCCAGACGCCCATCAAGAGCCCTGCCAGCCTTGCTGGTGCCATCCGCGACACCATCGCCAAACCGACCGGCGACAGCATCAACTCGCCGATCGTATGCAACACATAGACGATCACCAGCCATTGCGGGCCGACGGTGCCGGTCAGTTCGGCGCGCGCTTGCGCCGCTGCCATGACGATGAAACCCAGGCCAAGCACGATCATGCCGAAGGCCTGTTTGGCGGTGTCCGAGATGGCAAAGCGCGATTGGTCGAGGCGCGTCCAGATGATCGAAAAAACCGGCGCCAGCAGAACGATCACCAGCGGGTTGATCGACTGGAACCAGGACGCCGGGATTTCGAAACCGAAGGCATGGCGATCGGTCTGGGTGTCGGCAAACAGGTTCAAGGTGCCGCCGGCCTGCTCGAAACCCATCCAGAAAAAGATCACGAAAAAGACCACGATGCCGATGCCTGCGACCCGGCCGCGCTCCGCATGGCTCAGCGGCTCGGCTTTGCGGTCCGACAGCAAGCCTGGCAACCGCAGCGCCAGCCCGGCAAGCAGCGCGCCAACGGCCAGTTTG
>JBIKPD010000412.1:0-3518 GCA_044357665.1 Roseateles sp.
CTCGTCCAGCACATCCAGCGTCACCGGGCCTGCGGCCATCAGCGCATCGTGGAATGCGCGGCGGTTGAAGCGCCTGCCCAGGCGCGCCTGGGCACGCTTGCGCAAATCACCGAACTTGAGGTTGCCGATCTGGTAGGCCAGCGCCTGACCCGGCCAGCCGATGAAGCGGTCCACCTCGGCCTCGATGGTAGCGCGCGGCGCGGCCATGTGTTCCAGCATGAGGGTGATGGCCTGCTCGCGGCCCCAGTCTTGGGCGTGGATACCGGTGTCCACCACCAGACGCAGGGCGCGCTCCATTTCCATCTCCAGGCGGCCATAGAGCTTGTCCGGCGTGTCGTAGAAGCCCATTTCTTCGCCCAGATGTTCGCAGTACATGGCCCAGCCTTCCAGACAGGCCGAATAGCGCTGGGCGCCGTGGCGGCGAAAGTCGGGCAGGCCATCGAGTTCCTGCATCAGCGCCAGGTGCATCAGGTGTCCGGGCCAGCCCTCGTGCAGCGCCAGTGGCAGGTGCGTGTAGCGCGGGCACTTCGCGGGGAGCGAGGTGATCCAGTACACGCCAGCGGCGCTGTGGTCGGCCGGATTCGCCTGAGCGTAGGCGGTCGGCATTTTCTCGGCCAGTGCCGCTGGAATGAGTTCGACGCCGTAGCTGCTGCGCGGCAGGCGGCCAAAGTATTCGGGCAGTTTGGCATCGATGCGCTTGGACAGGATTTGCATCTGCTCCAGCAGTTGCTCGCCGCTTGCCAGCAGTTGCCCAGGATCGTTCTTCAAATGCTGCCTGTAGCCGGGCAAGTCGCCGGCAAAGCCGGCCTGTGCTGCCACCGATCGCATCTGCGCATCGATGCGCTGCACCTCGGCCAGCCCGGTGCGGTGCACATCCGCAGGGTCGAGATCCTGCGTGGTGTTCTGGCGAATTTGCTCGCGGTAGTAAGCCGGGCCGTTCGGGCTGTCGCTACAGGTCACAGTGTCGCGCGCGACAACGCCGAGTTGGTCGCGCACGAAGCCCGCGTAAGCGCGCAAGGCGGGGTAGACGGCTTGCTCGATGGTGTGCAGCGCTGCGTTGGCGAGATCGGCAAGATCCCCGCCGGGCGCGGCCCGCTCCCCGGCCTTGGCGAATGGCCCGAACAAGGGGCAAAGCGCCGGGGTCAGGCTCAGTTGTCCCAGCGTTTGCGCGCAGGCACGCTCGAGCACCAGGCGCGGGTAGCGAATGCCGGCGTGCACGCCGGCGCTCAGCGAGTCCATCACGCTTTGCAGTCCGCTGGGCATGCGCTGCAGCCGCGCCAGCCAGCGCTGGGCATCGTCCTGATTTTGCAGCGCCACGAGTCCGGCGCTGTAGATCATGACAAAGTCCGGCCCCATCGGGAACAGGCTGGGGCGCAAGTGCGCCTGCAGCGCCACCATGTCGAGCAGCGCTTGCAGATCGCGCGCCAGCATGGCGTGGCTGACCCGCTCCTGCGTGCCCAGCGCCTGGGTGGGGACAGCGGCCAGTTCGTCCAGCATGCTTTGCGCAAAACCACAGCGGCGCGCGTGATCGGCGGGCGCCTCGCGCAGCAGTTCGTCGTGCGCCACGGGCTGGCTCGCCATCATGGCGATGATCGGAAACTCGTCGCACTGGAACGCCCAGTAATTGCGGCAAAGTACGGCAAGGGACATTGAAGCCTGGCTAGACATAGGGAACTCGTTCGGCTTGGACACCAATGGTTGATTGGTCATCAGTACGGCGATGTCATATTCGCCATCATTTTGGTCGCAGGGCTGCGCGGACGTTTCATCGGCATGGGAGGCAATGAACCCGCCGTCATCGCTTCCAGATCGGCGCTGGCGGGCTGCAATTCAGCAAAATGGCAAGCCTGTTTCACGTCGGCTGTGGCAGGTCAGCGAGGGCTGAATCAGGCAGCGTCAGTTGCGCCAGCGCGTTGCGCAAGTCCTCGATCAGGTCGTCGGCGTCTTCGATCCCCACCGAGTAGCGCACCAGCGCTTCCGGGATGCCCAAGGCTTCGCGTTCCTGTGGTGTGCATTCCACATGACTGGTCGTGCGCGGCGGCCCGACGATGGTCTCCACAGCACCCAGATTGGCCGCGAGGTGGGCAAAGCGCAGCTTGGGCAACACCTGGCGCACCGAATCGAAACCGCCTTCCAGCACAAAGCTGAGCATGCCGCCAAAGCCACGCATCTGCTGACACGCGATTTCGTGGCCAGGGTGGCTCGCCAGGCCGGGATAGTTCACTTTCGTCACCAGCGGATGTGATTCAAGAAACTCCGCTATCTTCATCGCGCTTTCACACTGGCGCCGAACGCGCAAATCGAGCGTCTTCATTCCTCTTATCAGCAGGTATGCAGACATCGGCTCCAGCACCGCGCCGTTGATCTCGCGGAAGTGATAGATCTGCTTGACCAGGTCGGCCCGTCCGCAGACTGCACCGCCCAGCGCGTCCGCATGGCCGCCCAGGTATTTGGAGGCGCTGTGAATCACCAGATCGGCGCCCAAGGCAAGGGGGTTTTGGAGTATCGGCGTAGCAAAGGTGTTGTCCACGACGACCACGGCCCCTACCGCCTTGCCAGCCTTGGCCAGGCGCTCGATATCCACCACCTTGAGCGTCGGATTGGTCGGTGACTCCAGGTACAGAAGGTCGCAACCCAGCGCCAGTTCGCGCTCGATTTCGGCCGCATCCGTGGTGTCGCACAACGTGACGTTGATGCCGTACTTGGGCAAAAACTCAAGAAAGAGCTTGCTGGTTCCGCCATAGGTGTCCTTGACCGACACCACACGCTGTCCGGACGCAAGCAGCGCGAACAAGGTATTGCTAATCGCCGCCATGCCGCTGGCGAAACTCGTTGCCGCTTCGGCACCCTCAAGGATTCTTATTTTTTCCTCGAACACCTGCACCGTGGGGCTGGTGTTTCGGCTGTAGATGTGGCCTTGAGTTTTGCCGATGGCTACGTCGTACCAGTGATCCAAATCATCGTAGCCGAACGCCACGCTGTGGACGACAGGCACTTGCGTGCTGCCCTGAAGGAGGCTTGACTCTTCGCCGGCCCAAACGGCCAGGGTGGCTCTGTCGGGGCCCGATTGCTTGATCTGTTCGTGCATTTTTTTTCTCTTGGATGACATTGTTTAACCGCTTTGCATCTTCAGTGGCAGCGTGGTTCAGGCCTGGCAGCTTGGGCCGCAGGCGACTTCAGATCTTTGAACGTTCATCCCCAGACCTCCGGGCCAAATACGCTCACTGCGCCGCCCTGGTAAACCAGGCCGGGAAGTCGGTCGCTCTTTTGCAGCAACGGTCCATCGATGTCGACGAAGTCGCAGACACAGGCAAGAACGAAGGCCGGAGCCATCGCCAGCGACGTCCCGCTCATGCAACCCACCATCACACCAAGTCCGCGCTCGCGCGCAGCGGCGGCGAGTTCGAGCGCCGACGTGAGCCCGCCGGTCTTGTCGAGCTTGATGTTGATCATCTGGTAGCGGCGCGCCGCCGCATCGAGTTCGCCAATGTGCAGGCAGGACTCGTCTGCGCAGAGTG
>JBIKPD010000413.1:0-3514 GCA_044357665.1 Roseateles sp.
GATCACGGTGGTCGATTCATTCTCCTCCACGATGGCCGGCCCGGAGAATTCAACCCCCGGCGCGATCGACGCGCGGCGGTGGATGCCGAAGTCCATCCAGCTCCGGGTGCGCGAGCAGAAGGCGCGACGCGAACCGATCTTGCCATCACCTTGCGCCTGCGAATCAATCGCCCCCAGGTCGGTGACATGCCGCCTGGCACTTGCCGAGAGCCTGAACCCCATGATCTCGAGCGGCGCATCGGTAAAGATCCGGCCATAAAGCTTGAGGTAACTCTTTTCAAACGAGTCCCGCAGGAGGCTCGCCGCTGTTTGCGCCGAGATGTCAGACGGTAGCAAAGCGGCCACGTCATAACCCTGGCCAAGGTAGCGCATGTCAGCGCTGAATTCATAGGCGATCGCGCCATGTGCCACCGTTTTCGGCAAACGCATCACACATTCCGCCGCCATCTCCCGGTGGACCTGCTCGAGCAACTCCGCCGTGACATGACTCAACAGCACGCGCCGCGAGCGCACGGCGTCATAACTGACCGGCGCGACGATCATGCCAAAGGCTGCAGCCACCCCTGCGCGCGGCGGAATCAGCACGGTTTCGATGCCGAGCCTGGCGGCCAGGTCGCAGGCATGGACCGGCCCGGCGCCGCCGAAACCGACCAGCGCACAGGATCGCGGGTTCTCGCCCTTTTCACTCACATAGGCCTTGGCCGCAGAGGCCATGTTCTCATTGACGATGGCGTGGATGCCGAACGCCGCTTCCTCCACTGAAATGCCCAAGGGTTCGGCAAGAACCGTCCTGATTGCATTTTCGGCCGCAGCCTTGTCGAGCTTCATGCGGCCGCCGAGGAAATGGTCGGCATCAAGATAGCCCAGGACGAGGTCGGCGTCCGACACGGTCGGGTTCGTGCCCCCCTGGCCATAGCAGGCAGGGCCGGGTATGGCTGACGAACTTTCGGGGCCGACCTGCAGCGTGCCGACCTTGGTGCGGCGCGCGATGCTGCCGCCACCGGCGCCGATCTCGATCAGATCGACCACCGGAATGCGCACGGGAATGCCGCTGCCGGGTTTGAAGCGGTGCACATGCGCCACTTCAAAGTCGTTGGTGCGCAGGGCCTTGCCGTTTTCGACCAGGGCGAGTTTGGCTGTCGTGCCGCCCATGTCGAACGCGAGCACCTTGTCGAGATGGGCGAGCCGGGCGAAATGCGCGGCCCCGAGCGTTCCGGCAGCGGGGCCCGATTCGATGATCTGGACCGGGAATTCGCGCGCGAATCCGACCGAGTTGATGCCGCCGCTGGACTGCATCAGCAGCAACTCGCCGCTGAAGCCCAAGGTCTTCACACGTTCTTCAAGCCGGGTGAGGTAACGCGCTGTCACCGGTTTGGCATAGGCATTCAGCACCGTGGTGGTGGTGCGTTCGTATTCCTTCATCTCGGGCAGCACGTCGCTGGACAGAGTGATCGCCACATCGGGCGCAATGTCCCGCACCATCTCGCCGATGCGCCGCTCATGCGCGGGATTGGCGTAGGAATGCAAGAGACAAACCGCAATCGATTCGCAACCCTGCGCCTTCAGCCCTTCGACAGCCAGGCGGACGGTGGCCTCGTCGAGCGGCTCGAGCACAAGACCACTGGCATGCAGTCGCTCCGTCACTTCCATGCGCAGGTAGCGGGGCACCAAGGGTGCGGGAAATTCGATCTGCAGGTCATAGGCATCGAATCGCTTCTCGCGGCCGATTTCGAGCACATCCCGAAAACCCCGGGTGGTGATCAGCCCTGTTTTCGCCCCTTTGCGTTCGATCACGGCATTGATCACCAGGGTGGTGCCATGGATCATGACGTCGATGGCCGCCGCAGTTCGGCCCTGGCGCCGGGTGAGCTCGGACACACCGATTTCGATCGCCAGAGACGGGTCTTCGGGCGTGGTCAGACATTTGAAAACCTCGACGCGGCCACTCGATTCGTCGACTTCGACGAAATCGGTGAAGGTGCCACCGATGTCGCTGCCGAGGGTGATCATTGATTTTTTTCCGTCCATATTTCCATGGCGCGAGTCTATTTTTTCCTGCGTCCGTGCGAAACCTCATTTGAAGCAAAGTCCATTTAAACTATTTGTTGAATACCCCTCAACTGCTTCCTTCAATGTTGCCGTGGACAAACTCCGAGCCATTCAATACTTCATCGCTTCCGCCGAAGCACGCAGCTTTTCCGGGGCTGCGCGCGAACTCGATGTCAGCGTTCCCGCCATCGCGCGGCTCATCAGCTCGCTCGAAAAGAGCCTCAGCACCCAGCTGTTCGAGCGGACGGTACAGGGCATCACCCTGACAGCCGATGGCTCGGCTTACCTCGACGCTTGCCAGCCGCTTGTACGCCAACTCGCGGCCGCAGACGACGCCTTGCGCGGCGCTGCATCGCGCCCCCTTGGCACCTTGGTGATCGGTGCACCCGCCATCATTTCCCAGCATTGCATCGTGCCTATGTTGCCGTTATTCCATCAACGCTACCCCGACATCGAGATCGACATCCGTACCGTCGACAAGCCTTCGGCCGCTGATGCCGAGTTGTCCGAACTGCAAGTGCTTTATGGCTGGCCCGAGCATCCTGGCTTGATCCACCGGCGCCTCGTCAATACCCGTATGTTCATCTGTGCGTCACCAGCTTACTGGGCAGCGCATGGCATGCCGACGCGCATCCGCGACCTCGCAAACCATCCCTGCCTGCTGTTCCGCGACCAGGAAGGCACGGTCATTGACTACTGGGCGCATGAGTTTGGCGGTGTCAAAGAAGCTGTCACCGTCAACGGCTGGCTCGTCAGCAACCACCGGGATGTCATCCTCGATGCCGCGATTGCCGGGCTCGGTGTTGCGCGATTCACCGATGTTTCGGTTTTGCACGCGATCAAAGCCGGGCTACTCGTGCCCGCGCTGATCGAATGGGAGTCGCGCCATGCCCCGCCGATCAACCTGCTCTACCGCGCCAGCCAGCGTCGACTGCCGCGTGTTCGCTTGATGATCGATTTCCTGCTCGAAATGTTCCAGAAAATGGATGCCGATCGCCTGCCAGGCATGCGCGTGACCTTGCCGCCGGAACGCCCCCCTTGGTACCGGCGGCGACATGGGCGGGCATCGTCAACACCGAGAGACAAGGGCTGACCCGCCACAAGTTCAATCCATGCTGTAGCAGCCAAGCATCGCCATCAACCCTCGCTTCAGAACCGATAGAGCCGCACCGGGTTGTGCCCAAGGACGCCCGCCGGGCGCGCCTGGCATCCAGTTGGGCCATCGCGGCGAGCATGAACCTGGCTATTTGCCGGGATCAAAATTCTGCCAACTGCCCAATCGAAGTCGCGTTTCAGCCTTGCCAATCGATGGCCAAGCAGGTCATCTACACCACGACTCGCTCACCCTTGTTCGGCCTAAACCCGCAGCCGCTCCAGCAAGTCAGCCCGGCTCGCGGCATCCCCGGCGTTGCCCTCGGCAACAATTTGCCCCCGCTCCAGCATGTAGAAGCGGTGCACCAAGGCA
>JBIKPD010000414.1:0-3499 GCA_044357665.1 Roseateles sp.
AGGCCTTGTTCGATTACACGCTGGCATTGAAGAACCGCTATCTGCGCAATGCCGAGCCGCTGTCCAAGGTCTGCTTCGACGCCAAGCTGAAAATCATCCAGCATGCGCTGGGCACGCATACGCGCAACTCGCGGGTGCAGGGCGCCAAGCTGAAGTCCAAGCGCGAAATTCGCGTCGCCAGCCTGTTCAGGGAAGCGCCGGCCGAGTTCCTGAAGATGATCGTCGTGCATGAACTCGCGCATCTGAAGGAGCCGGACCACAACAAGGCCTTCTACCAGCTATGCAGCCATATGGAGCCGGCTTATGGTCAGCTCGAGTTCGACCTGCGGCTCTATCTGATGCAGCAGGATCTGCGCGCCGCCGAGGCAAAGCCATGATCCTGCTGGCGCCGATGGAAGGTCTGCTCGACCATATGCTGCGCGATGTATTGACCCGTGTTGGCGGCATCGACCGCTGCGTCTCCGAGTTCATCCGCGTCACCGACACCTTGATGCCGAACCGGGTTTTCACCCGCATCGTGCCCGAGTTGCTGAGCGGCGGCAGGACCCCGGCTGGCGTTCCGGTGCGGGCCCAGTTGCTCGGCTCGGACCCCGTTTGCATGGCCGAGAACGCGGCCAAGCTGGCGGCGCTGGGGCCGGCCGGCATCGACTTGAACTTCGGTTGCCCGGCCAAGAGCGTGAACCGGCATCGCGGTGGCGCAGTGCTGCTCGACGAGCCCGAGCTGATCGCCGAAATCGTCGCCGCAGTGCGCCGCGCGATGCCGCCCGGCATGCCCTTGTCGGCCAAGATGCGGCTGGGCTATATGGACGGTTCGCGCACGCTTGAATGCGCGCAGGCGATGGTTGACTCAGGGGCTGACGAACTGGTCGTTCATGCCCGCACCAAGGCCGATGGCTACAAGCCGCCGGCCTATTGGGACCGCATCAGCGCAGTGCGCGAAGCCGTGGCGGTGAACGTGGTCGCCAATGGCGAGGTCTGGACCGCCGCCGACGCCAAAGCCTGTCTGGCGCAATCGGGTTGCAGCGCCCTGATGCTGGGTCGCGGCATGGTCGCCGATCCGGGTCTGGCGCTGGCGATCAGCGCTGGCGCGGCACCGCTGGCCTGGGCGCAGCTGCTGCCCTTGATGCAGCAGTTCTGGGCCCTGGTGCTGGTGCATATGCCGGTCAAACATCAGGCCGGTCGTCTGAAACAATGGCTGCATTACCTGCGGCGGCGTTATCCTGAAGCCGAACAAACCTATCTGCAGGTCCGTGCGATCAACTCGCCGGCCTTGCTGGAACAAACCATTTTCGGTGTGACTGCATGAAGAACAAGGCAAGCCCGGGCGGGCTGGTTTATTCAACCGATGCCGGCCGCATGTGCCCGGTCTGCCGCAAGGCGGTAGCGGCCTGCAGCTGTCGCAAGCAGGTGATTCCGGCGGGCGACGGCATCGTGCGTGTTTCGCGCGAAACCAAAGGCCGCAATGGCAAGGGCGTGACCCTGGTGAAAGGCCTGCCGCTCGACGCCGAGGCCTTGAGCCAGCTCGGCAAGCAGCTGAAAACCGCTTGCGGCTCAGGCGGCACGGTCAAGGACGGCGTGATCGAGGTCCAGGGCGACCATTGCGAGCGCGTGATCGAGCTGCTCAAAGCCAAAGCCAGCTGGACCGTCAAGCGCGCGGGCGGCTGAGCCAGACAGTCCACTGATCAAGGGAATTCCATGGGTTTTGCCCAGTCGCTTTTTATTCTCTGGCTGCTGCTCGCTGGCGCCGCCTCGGCCCAGTCGCCCCAGACCTATTTTCCCGAGCGCTTCGACTGGCAGCGCCGCACTGCGCAGCAATCAGGCATCGATGCAGCGGCACTCGACGAGGCGCTGCGCTTTGTCGCCGCGCATGACAACCCGGCACCGCGCGATCAGGCGCTGTCCTGGGCGCAGAGCTTCGGCGCCAAAGAGCCCCATTTTGGCGGACTGATCGGCCCCACCAAACCGCGCGCTGCGATCAACGGACTGGTCGTGTATCGGGGCTATGTCGTCGCCGAATGGGGTGATACGCACCGGGTCGACATGGTGCACAGCGTTGCCAAGACTTTTTTGACCACGGTGGTCGGGCTGGCCTGGCAGCAGGGGCTGATCCGCGATGTCAAGGACAAGGTGGCGGCCTATATGCCGCCCGATGTTGATCTTTTCGAGGCCGAACATAACCAGCCGATCAGCTGGGACCATTTGCTGCGCCAGACCAGCGATTGGCAGGGCACGTTATGGGGCAAACCTGACTGGGCCGATCGGCCCGAGGGCAAGCCGGATCAATGGGCGCAGCGCCAGTTGCATCCACCGGGCACGCACTACAAATACAACGATGTGCGCGTCAATGTGCTGGCGCTGGCAGCGCTGCAGGTCCTGCGCAGGCCCTTGCCCGAGGTCTTGCGCGAGCAGGTGATGAACCCGATCGGCGCCTCGAACAGCTGGCGCTGGCAGGGCTATGACAATTCCTGGGTCATGCTCGACGGCCAGCCGATGCAGTCGGTTTCGGGTGGCGGGCATTGGGGCGGTGGCATGTTCATCAGCGCCTGGGACATGGCGCGATTCGGTTACCTGTTCCTGCGTGACGGCCGCTGGGGTGAGAGGCAGATCGTCGACCCGCGCTGGATCCGCATGGCGCGCCAGCCCGGCGTGGCCAATGATGAATATGGCTATGCCAACTGGTTCCTCAACAGCGGCCGCAAGGCGATGCCTGCGGCGCCTGAAGCGAGCGTGACTTTCCGCGGCAATGGCCAGAACATCATCTATATCGACCAGGACAACGATCTGCTGATCGTCATGCGCTGGATCGACAACGGGCCGGCTTTCAACCAGTTCGTCGGCCAGGTGATCAAGGCGCTCGGCAAACAATAAATGCAAGCAGGGATAATCGGGAATGACCAATTCCCCAGATATGCAATCCTTCGCCCAGCTGCCGCTGAGCCCCGCCGCGCAGGCCAACCTGGTTCAGCTCGGCTACACCCAGATGACACCGATCCAGGCGGCGAGCCTGCCGCTGGCATTGGCCGGCCATGATCTGATCGCGCAGGCGCAGACTGGCAGTGGCAAGACCGCCGCTTTTGCGCTGTCGCTGCTGCACCGTCTCGATGCCTCGCGCTTCGACGTGCAGGCCCTGGTGTTGTGCCCGACGCGCGAACTGGCCGACCAGGTGACGCAGGAAATCCGCCGGCTGGCGCGGGCGGCCGACAACATCAAGATCCTCACGCTATGCGGCGGAACGCCGATGAAGCCGCAGATGGACAGCCTTGGTTTTGGTGCCCATATCGCTGTCGGCACGCCGGGCCGCATCATGGACCATCTCGAACGCGGCAGCCTGAATTTGAGCCAGCTGAATACGCTGGTGCTCGATGAAGCCGATCGGATGCTCGACATGGGGTTTTTCGACGACATCGTCACCGTGGCCAAGCAGGCGCCGAAAAAGCGCCAGACCCTGCTGTTCTCGGCCACCTACCCGGAAGGCATTGCCAAGCTCAGCGCGCAGTTC
>JBIKPD010000415.1:0-3493 GCA_044357665.1 Roseateles sp.
AAGCGAGCATCCAGGGGCTGGACCTTGGCTATTTGACAGATTTTTTAAAGAGCCTTGCCGGCGAAATTCCAGATCGGTCCACCGCATGGGCGCTGCTGCTGCTCTGGTTCATTGAAGTCAAGGGCGTGAAGCCCGACCTTGAGCGCCACGGGCAGCGCCTGCTCGACCAGCAATTGCTGGGCCTGCCACCGGGCAGCAAAGCTGCGGCCTACGCCCGCTTTGAAGAAGGAATCCGCCAGGCAAGCAATGCACCGGATTCATTCGACATGGACGATGTCGAAATTCCGGCTTTTCTGAGGAAGCAAGCCAGGCAAACAGGTTTCAGCAGCCTGTAGCCCGCAAGAGGCCGCAGGCCGGAATGCGGGGATCGGCGAGGGGGGAAATTTCCCGCAATCCGCTGCGCTGTTTGGCGGGCTACAAAATACGCTGTAGCCCGCTTGTCGTCCGCATTTGATGCTCATACAATAAATCCATGTGAAACACGGCTTGTCGCTGGCAGTAGCTGCGAAACTGGATTGGCAGTCGGCCAACAACAGAGAGGTCACCGAATATGTCAAGCACGCTTAGAACAAGATCAGGTCGGCAGGTGGTCTTGCCAACAGTGGAAGAGGACCTTGCCATCACCGCTGCCGCATTGAATGACCCGGATGCGCAACCGTTGAAGCCTGCCGAAATGGCCCAGTTGCGCCCTATGCGAGGCAGGCCGCCGGTGGCAGTGCGCCGACCGACCCTGAGCATGCGCATCGATGCTGACCTCTTGGCCATCTTGAAAGCCAGCGGTCGGGGCTGGCAAACGCGCGTCAATGCGCTGCTGCGCGAAGCGGTGGAACAGGGCAAAGTCAAGCCTTAGCGAGATCAGCCAGGGCAGAAAATCCCCGCAATCCGCTGCGCTGCTTGGCGGGCTACAGACGGGCAGAGCCGGTCGCCGGCCAGCGGCCCGCTACGTTCATCCGACCTGGATGATGTCGAAATTCCGGCGTTTCTGAGGAATCGAGCGGACTTCGCTGAGTTTTCTCTTGTAGGTGTCCCGCTCAAGCACCCAACAAACTTGCCAGGCCGGCGCGAACTGCGGCTACATCGTCGCTCGCCAGCTTGCCGAGTTCTCCGCGCACAAGCCTGTGGTCCAGTGTGAACAGTTTGAAGCGCACTTTGGACGCCGCGGGCAACCCAGCAGCGGCCAGGTCAGTGAGCGTGCAGTCCAGCGGCCATGGAGCATTAGCCTGCGATGTGATCATCGCCATCAATGAATGCCCGGCCGGGATGTTGAAAGCAAGGGGGTCTGACAGCACGACCGCGGGACGGTTTTTGCTGGTGTCGCGGTCCGTGAAGGGAAACGGCACGCGCACCACGGTGTAGCGCTCAAAGTTCACGGTAAGCCTCCTCGTCGGCGGCACTGGTCCATTCACTGAGCGTACCTTCGACGGCGCGCAGGTACTCAAGGTCCATGGGCTGAACGCGGCGCACGGTCGCCGTGCCATCAGCGCCAACGTCCCAGGAAATCAGGTCGCCTGGCACGACCTTGAGTGCGGCGCGAACATCCTGCGGAATGGTGGTTTGGCCTTTGGACGTGATCTTGGCAAGAGCTATCATTATTTTCCCCCGGTAATGCAATCCTTACTTTCTTACTATACGGCAAGTCGTCGCGCCCTATAGGGCACTTGGCAAGCGGGCGGGATACGGGTTGCAACAGCCTGTAGCCCGCAAGAGGCCGCAGGCCGGAATGCGGGGATCGGCGGGGGCAGAAAATCCCCGCAATCCGCTGCGCTGCTTGGCGGGCTACGGAAAACGCGGTAGCCCATGGATGCCGCCGATTGGGCTATGGCTGGAACGGATCGACCAGCTTGACGCCTGTGCCTGCAAAGTCTGCGATGTTGCGAGTGACCACCGTCATTCCATGCTCCAAAGCGGTGGCCGCAATCATGGCGTCACGGTCGGACTTCGGATCCGGCACGTGCAACGCCGCACATAGCGCAGCGGTGTTTCCCGAAAACGGCAATATACGACCCGCAAAGTTTGCCTTCACTCCATTCAGCCAGGCACGCAAGGCGCTGCCTTGAGGCGGCGTGCGGCGCTCCAGCGACAAGACGCCTCGTTCAAGTTCGAGAATGCTGACGGCTGAAATGAACAGATGGCCGACACGCTTGTCCGCAGCCCAGGCGCGTACTTCAGGCGACTGCTTAGGCTTGCCGTGCCGCAATTCTGAAATCACGGTCGTGTCGAGAACATACATGGGGAAACTTCAGCGCAAGTCAGCAACAGTCAGCTCTATCCGCGCCTTCTGCGGTTCGAACTCGATGCCATCCCCACCCGGAATAGCGTCCATCAAGTCCCGGAGCGAAACTTCCTGCTTTCCCGTCAGCTCGTAATAGTCTTCAATTTTGAGCAAGGCGAATGCCGGTTTCCCCCGGTCCGTGATGAAAACAGGACCCTGCGCTGCAGCCCGTTTGGCCGCGCCAACATTCCGGGTGAACTCACGACTCGAATAGGTGTGCAGGGTCATCCTGAGGCTCCAAATCAACGAATTTTTGTACGTTATGACATTCACGGAGGGCGTCAAGTGACCTTGGCATCAACCACATCAGCGCCCCTTGCCGTCGAACGCCGCGCATTGGGTGTCGGCAGTGATGCCAGGCCGCATTCGGCAGCGCCGACCACGCCCTTGCAAAGCAGTTCAGCGCTTCAGTTCCCGATAGAAATTTTCATGTGCGCCCAACAGCAGCAGGTGGCGGGTCTTCGGATCGAACTCATAGGCAAGCAGCAGTAACTGGCTCTGGCTCTTGAACTTGTAAACATAGACACCGGCAAGATCGCCCCGCTTCGCCTCGCCCAGCAATGGATCCGAGACGATCACTTCAACCGCCATGTCCACATCCTGCTTTTGCCTGGGGTGTAATTTCTTGTAGGCCCGGACAAATACAGAAGACTGGGTGACATGGACAGGCGTTGATGCCATCAGCGCTTGCCCTGCGGCACGAAGGGGGTAGTCAGTGACTTGCCTTCAGCCTTGGCAATCAACAAGTCGCGAACAAAGTCGATGGGAAGGTCCGGATTGTCTAGCGCCGCTTTACCGATCAGAGCCCAGAATTCGATCTGACCGGCAATGGTCCGGCGCTCTGCGCTCGCATGCAATTTGGCTTGGTCGTACAAGTCGCTGTCAATTCGTACGGGCATTCCCATCATGATCTCCTTGAAGCTATCCACTACAAATGTAGCTTGATTGCGCTTTTCCGTCAAAGCCAAGCTGGATTCGGTTAGATGTCATCACCACCGCTGCGCACGCCGCCCTAGGCCGCGTTAAGGCGGCACCTCCTAGCCTGGTGACAGGGGCAACAGGGGGCAACAGGGTCAAGTCCGAATTCTGAACCCCTAGAAAAAACTCGCCCGGCCAGCGAACGAAGACGACGGCCGCTGCACAGGACGACGGGTTCGATGGTGAATCTGCTTGTAGCCTTTTTGCACATATTGGCGCGATGGCTCGTCCTCTGCGCATTGA
>JBIKPD010000090.1:0-12220 GCA_044357665.1 Roseateles sp.
TGTCAGTCTCAACAGCGCAGCAAATGATCAGCGAAGTCCGCATGCTGCAAACCGTCGCGGGCCTGCGCGGCAAACCGCGGGGTGATCTGCAGGCCTTGGCACAGGCGATCAGCGACCTGTCGCAACTGGCAGTTCAGCCGCAGCATCGGGTGGTCGAGGCCGAGATCAACCCGATGCTGGTGATGGCTGAAGGTGTGCTGGCGGTCGACGCCTTGGTGTTGCTGAACCAGGACTGAGCCAAGGGGCTCGGCGCATGGTGACTTGTCGGCAAGGCAAACCTTCTTCGTCAACTGAGTTGGCGCGGGCGCAGCCGCTTCAAAGCCTCCAGCGCCAGCAGCATCGCCAGGCCCAGGCCCAGCGAGCCGGCCAACAAGGGCCAGGGCGCCAGGCCGAAGCCGAACACGCTCCGCAAGGGCGGCAGCCACAGGGCTGCGGCCAGCAGGCTGGCGGTGGCGGCGAGCATGAACCAGAGCAGAGGATTGGGCTGACGCAAGGCGCGCAGCAGGCTGCCGCTGATCGAGCGGTTGGCCAGGATCAGCGCGACGTTGCAGCTGACCAGCGCAGCGAAGGTCAAGGCACGCGCCTGATCAGCAGGGACCTCGTGGTTCAGCAGCGCGGCGAACAGGCCGCTGACCGCCAGCAGCACCAGCAAGCCCTGCAGGAAACTCCAGGCCATCAATCCCTTCGAGAGCAGCGGCGCGGCGGCATCGCGCGGCGGCCTTTGCATCACGTCGCTTTCCTCTTCCTCAGCTTCGAAAACGATCGAGCAGACCGGGTCAATCAACAGCTCCAAAAAAGCGATATGTACCGGCGACAGCACCAGCGGCCAGCCCAGCAGCAGGGGTAGCAGCGAGAGCCCGGCAATCGGCACATGCACGGCCAGCACGAAGGCCAGCGCCTTGTGCAGATTGTCGAAAATCCGCCGGCCCATGCGCACCGCCTTGACGATGGCGCCGAAATTGTCGTCGAGCAGCACCAGTGCCGAGGCTTCGCGTGCCACGTCGGTGCCGCGCCCGCCCATCGCGATGCCGATATGTGCAGCCTTCAGCGAAGGTGCGTCATTGACTCCGTCGCCGGTCATCGCGACGACTTCACCTTGCGCTTTCAAGGCTTCGACGATCAGCAGTTTTTGCTGCGGCTTGATGCGGGCGAACACCTGGTTCGTCTGCACGCAATGCTGCAATTCGGCAGCGCTCATCGCGGCCAGCAAGTCGCCAGTGACCACGGCATGCTGGTCGACCAGCAGACCGGCCTGGGTCGCAATCGCGGCTGCGGTGCTTGGGTGGTCGCCGGTGATCATCAGCACCCGGATGCCGGCGCCATGGCATTCATTGATCGCGGCAGGCACTTCGGACCGCAGCGGATCGGCAAAGGCCACCAGGCCCAGAAAGTTGAAGTCAAAGCCGGCCACTTCATCCGGCCAGGCAGGGTGGGTCCAGCTGGCGCGGGCCACCGCCAGCACGCGCAGGCCGCGCCCTGCCATCTGCTGCGCCTGTTGCGCCATGGCCTGAGCGGCCGGCTCGGGCAAGCGGCAAAGTCTGGCCAAAGCTTCGGGTGCGCCCTTGACCGCGACTACCGCCGCGCCAGCCTCGCCATCGCGCCAGACATGGGTCATCGCAGGCAATGCCGGCGTCAGCCCATATTCATGCACCAGCCGCCAAGAGAGGTGCAGCGCCTGCTCCGGCAACTGTGCGCGACCGAGGTCGAGCAGCGCCTGCTCCATCGCGTCGAAGGGCTGTCGCTCGCTGGCCAGCAACGCGAATTCAAGCAACTCATCGAAGTCGGCCTGCCAGGGCTGCGCGGCTGCGACCCAGCGCTGCGGCTCGCCACGATTTGCCGGCAACAGCAATTCAGCGACGGCCATCCGATTCAAGGTCAAGGTGCCGGTCTTGTCGGTGCACAGCACGGTGGCCGAACCGAGCGCCTCGATCGTGGCAGCGCGGCGCGTCAAAACCTGCTGGCGCGACAAACGCCAGGCGCCCATGGCCATGAAGACCGTCAGGATCAGGAAGAACTCCTGCGGCAGCAATGACATCGCCAAAGTGATGCCGGCCAGCAGACCGGACAGCCAGTTGCCGCGCTGCAAGCCGTAGAGCAGGACGACGATCATGCTGAGGACCAGGCCGATGATCGAGAACAGCCGCACCATGCGGCGCGTTTGCTGGTGCAGCGGCGTGACCGGATTGCTGATCTCGCCCAGTGACTTGCCGATGCGGCCGATTTCGCTGGCCGCACCGGTAGCGATGACTTCGGCCAGGCCCTGGCCTGCGACCACCATCGAACCGGCAAAGACGCAGCCGATCTCGGTGGTGGCGCTGACATGCTTGGGAACCGGCAGCGATTCACCACTGAGCAGCGATTCGTCGGTTTCCAGATCATTGGCTTCGATCAGCCTGGCATCGGCCGCCACGCGGTCGCCCTCGGCCAGCAAGAGCAAGTCGCCACACACCACCTCGAGTCCGGCGATGCGCTGAGCCCGGCCATCGCGCAAGACCAGGGCGCGCGGGCTGGTCAGGTCGCGCAGGGCCTGCAGCACGCGCTCGGTGCGGTGCTCCTGGCTGATGCTGATGATCAGGGTGACAGCGACAAACGCCAGCAGCATCAGGGCCTCGCCGCGGTCGCCAAGCAGCAGATAGATCATCCCGGCAGCGACCAGCAGTTGCAGCATCGGCTCGCTCGCGACCTCGCGCAGGATCTGCCAGAAGCCACGCCGTTGCGGTGGACTCAGCTCATTCGGGCCCCCAGTTGCCAAGCGCTGGGCAGCGGTTTGGGACGAAAGTCCGTTGCGGGGATCGATCTGGGGAGCATGCATGGTGATGAAAATTTGGCGTCCTGTGTATTGAGAATGCAACAAACAGGCTTGCGCGGACTGTTGGCGATCAAGGAGCGCCCACTAATTGTTGACATTTGGCAGTCATAATCCGGGCGCTTGAAGCCCCGGTCTGCACGCGCATTGAAATTCCGGGAATCCAATAAAGTGGCTCCGCATGAATTTGCGTCATATTGCTCTTGCCTGCTGCTTGGCCTTCTTGTTGATTGCCAAGCCGGCCGCAGCTATCGAACCGCCAAGCGCGGTGGCCAGGGTTGCCTGGCTCCAAGCTCAGGGCGATGCCAATATCGAGAGCGCCTTTACCCGCGCTCGTAGCGAAAACAAGCCGCTGCTGCTGTATTGGGGCGCAAGCTGGTGCCCGCCCTGCAATCAATTGAAGGCGACGCTGTTCAACCGGCAGGACTTCATCGCTCAGTCGCGCAACTTCATCGCGGTTCACCTTGATGGCGACATTGCCGGTGCGCAAAGGCTGGGCAAGCGCTTCAATGTGCGCGGCTATCCCACCCTGATCTTGTTCAGTCCGGAGGGTTTCGAGATCACGCGACTGCCGGGTGAAGCCGATGCGCCGCAGATCTTGAACCTGCTGCAACTCGGACTGGCCGGGGGTCGACCGATCAAGCAGGTGCTGACCGAAGCGCGCTCGGGCCAGACCTTGAGCGCCAACGAATGGCGGCTGCTCGCCTACTACTCCTGGGAAACCGACGAGCAGCAACTGGTGGCGCAGAGTCAGCTCCCCGGCCTGTTGCAGCAACTGGCTGCGGCGAGCACCGGCGTCGAGATCGAAACGACAACCCGGCTCTGGCTCAAGGCCTTGGCCGCCAGCGGTCAGCGCATCAAGCCCGACGCTGCGCTGCGAAAGCGCGTTCACAACGTGCTCAAGCAGGCCAGCCAGTCACGCGCGCAGATGGATGTGCTGATCAACGGTGCGGTTGGCATCGTCAGGGCCATGGCGCCGCAGCGAGGCCAGGCGCGATCGAGCTTGCTGGCTGAATTTGATCTGGCCTTGAGGCGCTTGCAGAACGACAACACCTTGTCGCGCGCCGACCGGATCAGCGCCTTGCAGGCACGCGTCGACCTGGCGCGGATCGATCAGGCCAAGGACATCGTCGAGCCGATCATTTCGCCGGCCCTGATCGCGGAGGCCAGGCAACTGGCATGGCGCGCTGACCGCGACATCAGTGATGGCTACGAGCGTCAGGCGGTGATCAGTTCAGCTGCCTATCTGCTCGGGCAGGCGGGCGCCTGGGAGGACAGCGATGGGCTGCTGAAAGCGAATTTGAGCCGCAGCCCCTCACCCTATTACTTGATGAGTCAGCTCGGTGGCAATGCCCGCAAACAAGGCAACGACAGCGAGGCCTTGCAATGGTATGAATCAGCTTTCCGGAAGAGCGAAGGCCCGGCGACCCGGCTGCAATGGGGCGCCACCTATTTCAGCGCGCTGGTCGAACTGGACCCGCAGGATGTCGGCCGGATCGAGCGGCTTGCCGCCCAGCTATTCAAGGAGGCAGGGCAGGACCAGAGCGCTTTCTACGAACGCAGCGCCCGCTCGCTGCAAAAGGTCGGCACCCTGTTGAGTAAATGGAGCGCCGGCGGCAGCCAAACTGCGGTGATGGGGCGTCTGCGCCTGCAACTCGACGGCATCTGCGGCAAGATCGATGCTGCCGACAAGCAACGTGCCACCTGTGACAACCTGATCAAAATCCGTCAGCCGGTTTGAGTTGAGCGGCCCTCCGGTCAAATCAGACCCGGGTTATTGGTGCCCGGCAGCGCTTTGACCCTGACCTTGGGCTTGGCCTTGACCTGACTGGGACGCAATCGGCCGCCAGGGGGTTAATCTGGGCCCATGAGAGCCAAGCACCCGCATTCACCGCGCAAACATAGCCCGCCACTGGCCCACCATCGCCGCGGCATTGCGCAGCAGTTCGCGCGCTTCCGGGCTGCCGGCATCGGCGCTTTCAGCGCCTTTCTCGCTGTGCTTGGCCCGGGGCTGCTGGCCGGTCTGTCGGACGATGACCCGGCCGGCATCACCACCTACTCCTTGCTGGGTGCCGAACATGGCTACCGGCTGCTGTGGATCATTCCGGCTTCGACCTTGTTGCTGGTCCAGTTTCACCTGATGGCGGTGCGCTTGGGTGCGGCCACCGGCAAGGGCTTTGTCGGCGTGATCCGCGAGCGCTGGGGGCATGGCTGGGCCTATTTCGCCGTGACCGGCCTGCTGTTCGCGAATTTCGGCACGATCTGTGCCGAATACGCCGGCATATCGGCGGCCGGCTCGCTGATCAACATTCCGTCTTGGGTCAGCGCACCGCTGGCCGGCTTGCTGATCTCGCTGCTCGTCGTGCTCGGCTCGTTTCACCGCGTCGAGCGCGTGCTGCTGGTGATCTCGGCCACGCTGGCTCTGTACATCGTCGACGGCATTCTGGCCGAGCCGGATTGGGCCCAGGTCTGGCACAACTCGGTCGTCCCGCATCTGCCGGTTGACCATGCCGGCTGGATCGCGATTGCCGCCACGCTGGGCACGACGCTGGCGCCCTGGGGCCTGGCCTTTATCCAGTCTTATGCGGTGGACAAGAAGATCACGCTTGCCAAGCTGCGCTGGGAACGCGTCGACGTCATCATCGGCTCGCTGCTGACCGGCATCATCGGGATGGCGATTGCCGTCGCCTGTGCCGCCACTTTGCATCAAGCCGGCATCCAGATCAACGATGCGGGCGACGTTGCCAGCGCCTTGCGGCCCCTGGCAGGCAGGTTTGCAACGCTGCTGTTCGGTGCCGGCCTGCTCGGCGCAGCCTTGCTGGCCGCTGCGGTGGTGCCACTGGCAACGGCCTATTCGATCGCCGAAGGCGTCGGCGCTGCCGCGTCGCTCGACCTTGACTCAGGTCGGTTCCAGCTGTTCTACGCCGCCTTCGTCGGCCTGACAGTGGCCGCGGTCAGCGTTGTTTCGCTGCCCGGCCTGCCGCTGATACCCTTCATCTATGCGAGTCAGGTCGTCAACGCGGTGCTGCTGCCGTTGCATGTGATCGCGCTGCATCTGCTGACCTGCGATGCCGTCCTGATGGGCGAGGCGCGAAGCGGCAGGGCCGGGCTATTGGCCGGTTGGGTCAGCATCGCGCTGATTCTGGCTTGCGTTGCGGCGCTGGCCTGGAGCTGGATAGGCGCGATTGGCTGACTTGTCAAATCACCCTGGTCTGCGGGGTGGAATGAGGCATTTCGTTCACAGAATTGATCGGCATTATTGGTACAAACCCTAGGCGGGGCGACTTAAGGGCCGTTGCGGCTCCTAATCATGGCCAATAAGCAATACATTGCGAGGCTCAACTTCAACTTCACGTCAGAGACGGCGCGGACCAGGCAACGATGAGCGAACTCATCCTCGAGACTCGTGGACTCAGCAAGGATTTCAAAGGCTTTACCGCCGTTGACAAGGTGGATCTGCGGGTTGAACGCGGTCATATCCACGCGCTGATCGGCCCGAACGGCGCCGGCAAGACCACTTGCTTCAACCTGCTGACCAAGTTTTTGGTGCCGACTCGTGGCAACATCGTCTTCAACGGCGTCGACATCACAGCCGAGAAGCCGGCTGAAGTCGCCCGCCGCGGCGTCATCAGATCGTTCCAGATTTCAGCAGTTTTCCCGCATCTGACGGTGCTCGAAAACGTCCGCATCGGCTTGCAGCGCTTCACCGGCACCAGTTTTCACTTCTGGAAGGGCTTGACCGGCCTGAAGCAACTCGACGCCAGGGTGTTGGCGCTGCTGGAGCTGGTCGACCTGCGCGATATGGCCGCGCTCAGAGCGGGTGATTTACCTTACGGGCGCAAGCGGGCGCTCGAGATCGCGACGACGATGGCGATGGAACCGACCTTGATGCTGCTCGACGAGCCGACCCAGGGCATGGGGCATGAAGACGTGTCACGCGTCACCGATCTGATCAAGCGGGTCGCCGAAGGGCGCACCGTGTTGATGGTTGAGCACAATATGAACGTGGTGGCCAAGATCGCCGACCGCATCACCGTGCTGGCGCGCGGCGCGGTGCTGGCCGAGGGCGATTACGCCGAAGTCTCCAAGCATCCGGCGGTGCTTGAAGCCTATATGGGCAGCGAAGCGACCGAATTGGTGGGGGCTCATTGATGCAAGCAGCACCAGCCGCCATCGAGATTGTCGATCTGCACGCCTGGTACGGCGAAAGCCATATCCTGCATGGCGTGAATCTGAGTCTGGCCAAGGGCCAGGTCCTGACGGTGCTGGGTCGTAACGGCGCCGGTCGCACGACCACCTTGCGCGCCATCATGGGCTTGACCGGATCGCGGCGCGGCTCGATCAAGATCCACGGCGTCGAGACCATCGCCATGCCGACGCATCGCATCGCCCACCTCGGCCTCGGTTATTGCCCGGAAGAGCGCGGCATCTTCGCCTCCCTGACGGCCGAGGAGAACCTGCGCCTGCCACCGCTGCTGGCGGGCGGCGGCAGCCAACCGATGAGCGAAGCGCAGATTTACGAGATGTTTCCGAATCTGGCCGAACGCCGCCACAGCCCCGGCACGCGCTTGTCGGGCGGCGAGCAGCAAATGCTCGCGGTGGCGCGCATCCTGCGTACCGGCGCCGACATCCTGCTGCTCGACGAGATTTCCGAAGGCCTGGCACCAGTGATCGTCCAGGCGCTCGGCCGGATGATCAGGACGCTGAAGGCGCAGGGCTTCACCATCGTCATGGTCGAACAGAATTTCCGTTTTGCTGCCCCGTTGGCCGATCACTTCATCGTGGTCGAGCATGGCGAAGTGGTGGCGTCATTTGCTGCTGCCGAGCTGGCCGAAAAACAGGCCTTGCTCGACGAGTTGCTGAGTGTTTAATCCGTCTTTCAACCGTCACCAGGAGACATCCATGAACCACACCATGAAACTTATCGCTCTCGCCGGGCTCACTGCCTGCGCTGCCATCAGCGCCCAGGCGCAGATTTCTGGTGATGTCGTCAAGATCGGCATCATCACCGACATGTCGAGCGTCTACGCCGACATCGACGGCCAGGGTGGCGTCGAGGCGATCAAGATGGCGATCGCCGACATGAAGGGCATGGTCGCCGGCAAGAAGATCGAGCTGATTTACGCTGACCACCAGAACAAGGCCGATGTCGCTGCCAGCAAGGCGCGCGAATGGATCGACACCCAGGGCCTGGACATGCTGATTGGCGGTACCAATTCGGGCACCAGCATCGCGATGGCCAAGATCGCTGCCGAGAAGAAAAAGCCGTTCATCTCGATCGGTGCCGGTTCGGCCCGCATGACGAATGAGGACTGCACGCCTTACACGATCCATTACGCCTACGACACCGTGGCCCTGGCCAACGGCACCGGCGCTGCGGTGACCAAGGGTGGGGGCAAGACCTGGTACTTTCTGACCGCTGATTATGCTTTCGGTGCCTCGTTGCAGAACGACACTGCAGCGGTTGTCACCAAGACTGGCGGGCAGGTGCTGGGCAGTGTCAAGCATCCGCTCAATGCCAATGATTTCTCGTCCTTCCTGCTGCAGGCGCAGGGCAGCAAGGCGCAGATCCTCGGCTTGGCCAACGCCGGTGGCGACACCATCAATTCGATCAAGGCTGCCAACGAGTTCGGCGTGACCAAGACGATGAAGCTGGCCGGGCTGCTGATGTTCATCAACGACATCCATTCGCTCGGGCTGAAGACGACTGAAGGCATGTACCTGACCGACAGCTGGTATTGGAATCAGAGCCCCGAGGCGCGTACCTGGAGCCGCCGTTTCTTCGAGAAGATGAAGCGCATGCCATCGTCGATCCAGGCCGCTGATTATTCAGCCACGATGCATTTCCTGAAGGCCGTCGAAGCCACCAAGAGCGATGACGCAGACAAGGTGATGGCGCAGATGAAGGCCACGCCGATCAACGACTTCTATACCAAGGGCACGATCCGCAAGGAAGACGGCCGCGGCATGCACGACATGTTCTTGCTGCAGGTGAAGTCGGCCAAGGAGTCGAACGAGCCTTGGGATTACTTCAAGGTCGCCGCGCGCATCCCGGCCGAAGAAGCCTTCACCAAGCTGGCCGACAGCAAATGCCCGATGCTGAAAAAATAATGGCTTTGGGGACAGACCGCCCGAACGTACTCGTGAGTAGCTCTGTCCTCAACCGTTTACAGGTAGCCCGTCATGGCGCGAAGCGGAATGCGGGGCATTACCAAGCCCAAATTCCGGTCTACGGCCTCCATGGCGGGTTACGGCCAATTGAATCGACTCAACTGAAACCAGATGACTGACTTTTTCGGCATTCCCCTGCCGGCCCTGCTCGGGCAGCTGCTGCTGGGCCTGGTGAACGGCTCGTTCTACGCGATGCTGTCACTGGGTCTGGCGGTGATTTTCGGCATGCTCAACATCATCAATTTCGCCCACGGGGCGCTGTACATGATGGGTGCTTTTCTGGCCTGGATGGGGCTGGAATATCTGGGCTTGAACTACTGGCTGATGTTGCTGCTGGCGCCGTTGACCGTCGGCTTGCTGGGGGTCCTGATCGAGCGGCTGCTGCTGCAATGGCTGTACAAGCTCGACCATATTTACGGTCTGCTGCTGACCTTCGGCATCACGCTGGTGACCGAAGGGATCTTCCGCAGTTTCTATGGCGTTTCGGGTCAGCAATACCAAGTGCCCGATCAACTCGCCGGGGCCACCAATCTGGGCTTCATGATCCTGCCCAATTACCGCGCCTGGGTGGTGGTGGCTTCGGTCACCGTCTGCCTGGCGGTCTGGGCTTTGATCGAGAAAACCTCGCTCGGCGCAACCCTGCGAGCCGGCACCGAGAACCCGAAGCTGGTGCAGGCATTCGGCATCAATGTGCCGCGAATGATTACGCTGACCTATGCAGGCGGTGTGGCCTTGGCGGCTTTTGCCGGTGTGCTGGCCGCGCCGATCCTGCAGGTTTCGGCCTTGATGGGAACCAATCTGATCATCGTCGTTTTCGCCGTCGTGGTGATCGGCGGCATGGGCTCGATCCTTGGCTCCATCCTCACCGGCCTGGGCCTGGGCATCATCGAGGGTCTGACCAAGGTGTTCTACCCCGAGGCGTCGAGCACGGTCGTGTTCGTCGTCATGGCCATCGTGCTGCTCGTGCGCCCGGCCGGTTTGTTTGGCAAGGAACATTGATGTCCAGCGCAGCCTCCTCCAGAAATCCCCTGCTCGGCTATGGCGCGTTGTTCCTGGCGATTGCCATGCTGCCCTTGCTCGGGTTTTATCCGATCTTCATCATGAAGGTCCTCTGCTACGCCTTGTTCGCCTGCGCTTTCAACCTGCTGGTCGGCTTTACCGGGCTGCTCAGTTTCGGCCATGCGGCCTTTCTCGGCACTGCCGCTTATGGCGCAGGCTATGCGCTGAAAATCTGGGGTCTGCCGGCACCTCTGGGCATCCTGTTCGGCACCGGTGCTGCTGCGGTGATGGGTTTGTTGATCGGCCTGCTGGCGATTCGTCGCACCGGCATCTACTTTTCGATGATCACGCTGGCCTTGAGCCAGATGCTGTTTTTCTTCTTCCTGCAAGCGCCGTTCACCGGCGGCGAGGACGGCCTGCAATCGGTGCCGCGCGGCAGCTTTTTCGGCTTCGACCTGGGCCGGGATCTGACGCTTTACTACCTGGTGCTGGCGATCTTCATCGGTGGCTTCTGGATGATCTACCGCACGGTGAATTCACCGTTCGGCCAGGTCCTGACCTCGATCCGCGAAAACGAGGCCCGCGCCACCTCGCTCGGCTATGACGTCGACCGCTTCAAGCTGCTGGCCTTTGTGCTCTCAGCCGCCTTGGCAGGGCTGGCCGGCGCCACCAAGACGCTGGTGCTCGGGTTTGCCACGCTGACCGATGCGGTCTGGACCACATCCGGGTTGGTGATTCTGATGACTCTGGTCGGCGGCATGGGCACCTTGCTCGGGCCGATGGTCGGCGCGCTGATCATCATTTCGCTCGAGAACAAGATCGGTGACCTGGGCAAGGCGCTGGCGGACATGACCGGCGTGGCCTGGTTCAACGGCCTGGGTGAATCGGTCAGTCTGGTGACCGGCTTGATCTTCATCGTCTGCGTACTGGCTTTCCGCCGCGGCGTCGTCGGCGAGGCGCTCGCGCTGCGTGACCGCTTGCTGCAGCGTTCGACCGACAAACAAAGCTGAAGGGCTTCCCATGTTGAAAATTTTGTCCGCCATGGCCAGTTTGGCCCTGCTCGTTTCCTGCGCCAGCGCGCCGAAGCCATCGGCTGCGGTGCTGGCCGACCTGGCGCCATCGGGCCAGTTGCGCGCCGCCATCAATTTCGGCAATCCGACGCTGGCGGTGAAGGATGCTGTCAGCGGCCAGCCGAGCGGTGTCTCGGTGGATCTGGCGCGCGAACTCGGGCGGCGCCTTGGCGTGCCGGTCGAACTGGTGCCTTTCAATGCGGCGGGCAAGGTGGTCGAGGCCTTGGGCAAGCAGGCGGTCGACATCGGTTTTGTCGCGATCGACCCGACGCGGGCGCGCGACATTGCCTATTCAGCAGCCTATATCGTCATCGAGGGCGCTTACCTGGTGCAACAAGGCTCGCCGATCCGCCGCAACGAAGAAGTTGACCGCCCGGGTGTGCGCGTGGCGGTTGGCTTGGGCAGTGCTTACGATCTGTACCTGACGCGCGAGCTGAAGCAGGCGAGCATCGTCCGTGCGCCGACCTCGCCCGCAGTCGTCGACTTCTTTCTGGCGCAAAAACTCGATGTCGCAGCCGGTGTGCGGCAGCAACTCGAGGCTGATGCCAAACGGCTTCCCGGCATGAAGCTGCTCGATGGCCGCTTCATGGTGATCAATCAAGCCATCGGCACACCGCGCGGCCGGGATGCCGGCGTTGCCTATCTGCGCGAATTCGTCGAGCAGATGAAGGCTTCGGGCTTCGTCGCCGAAGCGATCAAGCGCAGCGGCGTCGGCGGCGTTGCAGTGGCGCCAGCGGCCTTGCCTTAGCCATCGACCTGATGGCAGGCCACCTGCCGCTGGTCGATCATCCGCAGCATTGGCGTTTCCACCGCGCAGCGCGGTACGGCCAGCGGGCAGCGCTTGTGGAAGGCGCAGCCGCTGGGCGGATTCAAGGGGCTGGGCAGCTCACCAATGATGCGGATGCGTTCGCGCCGGTCGACCGGGCGCAGCGCTGGCGTGGCGCTGATCAAGGCGCGGGTATAGGGGTGCAGCGGCCGCGCGAAAATCTGCTTCTTTGAGCCATATTCGACCGCCGCGCCGAGGTACATCACCATCAGGTCGTCGGCCATATGCTCGACCACGCTGAGGTTGTGCGAGATGAAGACATAGCTGCAGCCGAATTCGTCCTGCAGATCCATGAAGAGGTTGAGGATCTGCGCCTGGATCGAGACATCGAGCGCCGATACCGGCTCG
>JBIKPD010000091.1:0-12210 GCA_044357665.1 Roseateles sp.
GTGTCTTCGAAGTTGCGACCTGTACATGCCTGCCGCCTCGGCCAAGCTCGAGCATTACAGCGGCGAGCGCCCGATCTTCGATCTGAACAATGTCGACGCCGAACTGGTCCGCGCGCTGGCCCGGCGGGTCGATCTGAAATCGGGCGGCTATCTGATCTTTGACCAGACCGAGGCGATGACGACGATCGACGTCAATACCGGCGGCTTCGTCGGCGCCCGCAACTTCGAAGACACGATCTTCAAGACCAATCTGGAGGCCGCGGGAGCAATCGCCCGGCAACTGCGGCTGCGCAATCTGGGCGGCATCATCATTGCCGACTTCATCGACATGGCGCGCGAAGAACACAAGGCCGCAGTGCTGTCGGAGTTCCGCAAGCAGCTCAGTCGCGACCGCACCAAGGTCACCGTCGGCGGCTTCACCCAGTTGGGTCTGCTCGAGATGACCCGCAAACGCACGCGTGAATCACTGGCACGAATCCTTTGCGAACCTTGCCCGACCTGCGAGGGCCGGGGCCAGATCAAGACCGCGCGCAGCGTCTGTTACGACATCATGCGCGAGATCCTGCGCGAGGCGCGCCAGTTCAGTCCGAAGGAATTCCGCATCGTCGCTGCGGCCAATGTGGTGGAGATGCTGCTCGACGAAGAAAGCCAGCATCTCGCTGGCCTGTCTGACTTCATCGGCAAGCCGATCTCGCTGAGCGTCGAGCCGATGAACCAGACCGAGCATTACGACATCGTGCTGCTGTAATCACATCGCCGGTTTGTCCGACAACGCTTTCATGTTGTCGATCAATTCCTTGCTCATCGGCGCATTCAGATTGATGCCTTTGGGCGGGATCGGCGACTGGAACCATTTCTTGTAGAGCGCCTCGAATTCGCCACTCTTCATCATCGCGGCCAAGCTGTCGTCGACCAGCTTCTTGAAGCTGGGGTCATCGCGGCGCAGCATGATGGCGTAGGGCTCGACCTGCAGCGCCTCGCCGACGACGGCCAGCTCGGCCGGGTTCTGCGCACTCGCGCGCAGGCCGTAGAGCAGGATGTCGTCCATGCCGAAGGCGTCGGCACGGCGTTGCTGCACCAGCAAGGCTGATTCGGCATGGTCCTTGGCGGCCAGCAGCTCGAAACCCATGCTCTGTTCAGCGTTCAGCTTGCGCAGCAACTGGAAGTTCGTCGTTCCGGCCGTTGACACAACTTTCTTGCCTTTCAGGTCGGCGAAGTTCTTGATGCCCGAGTTCGCATTCACCAGCAGTCGGGTGCCGGTATAAAAATAATTGGTGGCAAATGCGACCTGCTTGCCGCGCTCGCTGTTGTTGGTGGTGGAACCGCATTCGATGTCGATGGTGCCGTTCTGCAGCAGCGGAATCCGGTTCTGCGAGGTCACCGCCTGGGTGCTGACCTTCAGATCGGCGCGGCCGGTGGCCTTCTTGACCTGTTCGACCAGCTTGCCGCAGATTTCCCAGGCAAAGCCGATCGGTTGCGCATCGCCGCCGAGGTAGGAAAAGGGAATAGACGACTCACGGTAGGCCACCGTGATGCTGCCACTGGCCTTGACCTTGTCGAGGGTCTGCGCATGAGCGCTGCTGCAAATGCCCAGAACGGACAGAACCATGAGGAGAGAAGTACGCATGTTGTAACTCTTTCGATTGGGGTGAAGGACCAGCGGACTCTACCGGCAAAATTAACGTTCGAGAAAAATGTTCAGGTCTTGGGATGCTCTGCATAACCCCTCATGGCTTGTGCTGGTGCGGCCTCGGGCGGTCTGCGGCGTTGCATTGATTGCCAATAGCACGGGCTATTGTCTGCAAAATGGCATCCCATCCCGATCCGCACCGCAACCGCTCGCGTTGAGTTATGCAGAGCATCCCTTGGGCGGCCGCGGCTGCCGGCCGAGTTGATAGAACTCGGCGTTCGGGCGCAGGGAAATGCTGTTGGCAAGCCGGTTCGACAGGCCGAACAGCGCGGTGATCGACGTGATGTCCCAGATGTCCTCGTCGCTGAAGCCATGGGGGTAGAGCGCCGCATAGTCGGTGTCGCCAACCGCACCTGACTCCAGGCAGACCTTCAGGGCAAAGTCGAGCATCGCGTGCTGGCGCGGCGTGATGTCGGCCTTGCGGTAATTGGTCGCCACCTGGTCGGCCAGCATCGGTGCTTTTTCGTGGATGCGCAGGATCGCGCCATGGGCGACGACGCAGTAGAGGCAATGGTTGGCCGCGCTGGTCGCGACGATGATCATCTCGCGCTCGCCCTTGCTCAGGCCCGAGTCGCGCAGCAGCAAGGCATCGTGATAGGCCAGGAAGGCGCGGAATTCATCCGGCCTGCGCGCCAGCGCCAGGAACACATTGGGAACGAAGCCGGCTTTGTCCTGCACTTCCAGAATGCGCTGCCTTACGTCTTCGGGCAGATCGTCGAGCCGGGCAGGATCGGGCGTCGGATAGCGGCAAATCTTGGCGTTCTGGCTCATGTGGATCTCCTGCTGGGTTGCGCTGATGATAGCCAGCATTGCGCTGGGGATGCGCCGGGTATCCGACCCGATCCGCGCTGCATCCACTCGCCTTCAGTCATGCAGGGCAACCCTGAGGCAAAATCAGCAGCTTGTGCGCGACAGCGCAGCAGCCATGATCGCGAGCCCATGTCCTACCTGAAACCATTTCTCCAGCCTCTGACCCAGTTGTCGCGCCGTACTTTGCTGGGCGGCTCAGCCGCGCTGCTGGGTCTGCCGGCCTGGGCCCAGTTCCGTGTCGAAATCTCCGGTGTCGGCGGCTCGCAGATGCCGGTGGCCTTGCCCGATTTCGTCAACGAAGCCGGCAGCGGCCAGGCGGTGGCGGCGATCATCCGCGCCGATCTCGAGCGCAGCGGCCAGTTCCGCATCATCGATGCGCCGGCAGGTCTGTCGGAGACCAGCTTGCCGGTCTGGAGCGATTGGCGCGCCCGCAATGCCGATGCCCTGGCGGCGGGCTCGGTCAGCCGCTTGGCCGATGGCCGGGTCGACCTGCGCTTCAAGCTCTGGGATGTGGTGAAAGGCCAGGACCTCGGCGGCGAAGCCAATGCGGTGGCGCCCGACGATGTGCGGCTCGCCGCGCACCGGATTGCCGACGCGATTTATCTGAAGCTGACCGGCGAGCGCGGCGTCTTTGCCACCCGCATGGCCTATGTGACCAAGGCCGGCGGCCGCTACAGCCTGCGCATCGCCGATGCCGATGGGGAAGGCGGCCAGGTTGCGCTGTCCAGTGCCGATCCGATCATCTCGCCGGCCTGGTCGCCGAACGGCCATGAGCTCGCCTATGTGTCGTTTGAATCGCGCAAGGCGGTGGTCTGGGTGCAGGACTTGTCGACCGGACGTCGTCGCATGCTGGCCAATTTCCGTGGCACCAACAGTGCGCCGACTTTTTCACCCGACGGCCTGCAACTGGCCCTGAGCTTGTCGCGCGATGGCGGTTCGCAGTTGTTCATCATGAACCGGGATGGCAGCGCCCTGCGCCGTTTGACGCAGACCTCGGCGATCGACACCGAGCCGGTCTTCTCGCCCGATGGCCGTTCGATCTATTTCGTCAGCGACCGTGGCGGCAGCCCGCAGGTCTACCGCATGGCCACGGAAGGCGGTGCGGCCGCGCGGGTCACCTTCAATGGCAACTACAACATCAGCCCGGCGATCAGCCCCGATGGCCGCACCATGGCCTATATCACCCGCATCAATAGCGGCGGTTTCCGGCTCTGCGTGATGGACCTGGCGGGTGGCCAGGTCCAGCAGATCAGCGACAGCAGCGAGGACGAGAGTCCGAGCTTTTCGCCTAACGGGCGGCTGCTGGTCTATGCCACCCGTGCTGGTGGCCGCGATGTCTTGATGACCAGCACGCTCGATGGCAGGATCAAGGCCCGCTTGATTTCGACGCTGGCCGATGTTCGCGAACCGACCTGGGGGCCTTTTTCCAGGTAAATCCAGGCCTTCCGGGGTCCGGCCAATTTGAACCAATTCGAACTTGTTGGACAATCGGGGCTGGGTGTCCGTTGATGATCGGCTCGCCGGTCGTCTTTCTCGCAAGTGATTGCGGTCTCTTTTGGAGTGATAAGAATGAAAATATCCCGTTACGCATTGGCTTTGTTCACCGTTGCAGCCTTGGCTGGTTGCGGCTCCACCGTCAAGCTCGATGAGCCAGCGCCGGTCGAAACCCGCTCGGCGTCACCAGGCGCGCCGGCAGTGGCCAACAAACCCAACGTGAATCCCGCGCCGGTGGCCCAGTCCAAAGTCGTGACTGTCGATCTGGGTGCTCAGTTGACTGCGGCCGTCGCCAATCAGCGCGTTGTTTACTTCGACTTCGACAGCTATCAGGTCAAGGGCGAATTCAGCGGCCTGCTCGATGCCCATGCCAAGCGCCTGAGCAACGATCGCAAGCTGGCGCTGAATCTGGAAGGCCATACCGATGCACGAGGCGGTAGTGAATACAACCTGGCGCTGGGCCAGAAGCGTTCAGAAGCCGTTGCCAAGGCACTTGGCGTGCTGGGCGTTGGCGCGGCACAGGTCGAGCCGGTCAGCTTCGGAAAAGAGCGCCCGGCAGCACAGGGCAACGACGAAGCCGCCTGGGCCAAGAACCGCCGTGTTGAACTGAAAGACAAGTGAGATGAGTTTGCCGCGTTATTGCTTTGCCCTGCTGCTGGCCGGCTTGTTTTCGAGCCTGCCAGCCCATGCCGCGCTGTTCGAGGATGACGAGGCCCGCAAGGCCATCCTTGACCTGCGAGGCAAGATCCAGCAAGGCGATGACGCACAGCGTTTGCGGATCGAGCAACTGCTGGCGCAGATCCAGGAGCAAGCGGCGCAATTTGCGCCCTTGCGCCGCAGCCTGCTTGATCTGAATGGCCAGATCGAGACCTTGAGTCGCGACATCGCCAAGCTGGTCGGGCAGAACGAGCAACTGGCGCGCGATCTGTCGGAAACGCAGCGCAAGCTCAGCGATCAGAACCAGACGCTGGACGCCCGCTTGAAGCCGCTCGAGCCGCAGAAGGTGACGCTCGATGGACGTGAGTTCCAGGTCCAGGCCGAAGAGCGGCGACAGTACGAAGCCGCGATGGCCATGGTCAGGCGTGGCGACTTCAGTGAAGCCGCGACTGCGTTGACCAATTTCAGCTTGCGTTTTCCGGCCAGCGGCTACACCGATTCGGTGCGTTTCTGGCTCGGCAATGCGCAATATGCCAAGCGCGATTACAAGGAAGCGATTGCGACCTTCAGGGGCTTTATCCTGGCCAATCCCGACCATCCTCGCGCTGCCGAGGGCTTGCTGGCGCTGGCCAACTGCCAGATCGAGTTGAAGGAAGCGAAAGCCGCGCGCCGCAGCCTCGAAGACCTGATCAAGGCCTATCCAACCACCGAGGCTGCGCAAGCCGGCAAAGAGCGCTTGCGCGGGCTGAGCGCTGCGAAGTAATCCGCCGCAGCCGGCATGTTGATCGAAGAACAAGAGGCTGACGCAGAGCGCCGTTTCGGTGGTCTGCGCAGGCTCTACGGCGAGGCCGATTACCTGCAACTGCGTGCCGCCAGATTTGCCGTGGTCGGGCTGGGTGGCGTGGGCTCCTGGGTAGTCGAAGCGCTGGCCCGATCAGGCGTTGCGGGGCTCACCTTGATCGACCTCGATCAGGTGGCTGAATCGAACATCAATCGTCAGGTGCAGGCCCTTGGAACGACCATCGGCATGGCCAAGGTCGAAGCGATGCGGCAGCGCGTGCTCGACATCCATCCGGCTTGCGAGGTCCGCGTCATCGAGGAATTCGTCGATGAGCAGAACTGGCCAGGCCTGCTCGATGGGTCGGGACAAATGCCGCTTGATGGGCTGGTCGATGCCTGTGATCAAGTGCGTGCCAAGGCCAGGCTTGCCGCCTGGTCAATCGAACAGGGCTTGCCCTTCATCACGGTCGGTGCTGCAGGCGGCAAGCGCGAACCGCATCTGTTGAGCGTGGCTGATCTGGCTGATGTCACCCATGATCCATTGCTGGCCTCGCTGCGCCAGCGTCTGCGCAAGCAATATGGCGCCGCAGGGCGAGGCCGGATCGGCGTAGCCTGCGTGTTCTCGCGCGAGCCGGTGCATCGGCCGATGCTCGCCGTACAGGAAGGTGCAGAAGCTGAAGCCTGCGCAGTCGATGGCAGCCTCAATTGCCATGGATATGGTTCAAGCGTCGCGGTCACTGCCAGTTTCGGCATGAGCGCTGCCGCACAGTTGATTGCTGGTTTCCTGAAAAATCGGTCGATTGCCTTGCGCGAATTTCGATAATTTGTCTATAATCAAAAGCTTCGCCTGACAAGGCTGAAGGGTTGTTAGCTCAGTTGGTAGAGCATCGGACTTTTAATCCGTTGGTCGTGGGTTCGAGCCCCGCACAACCCACCAAGAATTCAGCGGTTCGCTGCTATGATTCAAGACTCGCAAGTTTTACGACTGCGCGAGGGCTCTTAGCTCAGTTGGTAGAGCAGCGGACTCTTAATCCGTAGGTCGAGTGTTCGAGTCACTCAGGGCCCACCAAAATTAAGAAATCAAATAGCCACAGTGGTCGCACTGTGGCTATTGTTTTTTGGCAAGCGTACTCAGCAATGCCTCCACGCTGCCCACACGACTCGACGGTGGCACCAATGCCGCTAAAACGCACCTGACGGCCGCGATCCTCTGCGCGTGCTCTGAAGCCTTCGTGTCCCGACCGCAGGGCGCAGACTGCCTACTGGACCGTCGGCCCGTTGACGCGCTGTTGATGCATCTCGGTGCGCTGCTGCGATGGACCAGACTGTTCCTGGCCAACGGTGATCACGGCGTGGCCTGAATCAACGGCATCAGGAGAGCCCGGGCGCGGAATCTCCGGTCATCGGTTTCGAACCGGCTTCGCTTTGAGTTCTTCTTGAGCAATCAGTTCAACCACCGATCACACCGCATGCGATGCGGGCACCGCCGCCGCCGAGTGGGGATGGATGGTCTGCATGGTTATCTGCCCCTGCATGGACCATCAGAGACCGGTCCTTGACATCCGCCAACTTCAACCTGGGCCCGAGAACCGGGCTTCTCGCAGTACCGTCAGGCGCTACGTAGAGTGCCGGCAAATCCCCCAGATGTCCATCACCCCAGGGCTCTCCATGGCGTTTTGTTCCGGCGGGATCAAGATGCCCACCGGCAGCCATAGCCGGCACTGGCGTGCCATCTCGGATAATGGCCTCGCAGGACGGATTTTCGTGAACGTGAAAGCCATGCAAGCCGGGCGGCAGCCCGGAGAGATTAGGGTGGAAGGCCAAGCCGTAGCGCGTTTCTACAATCTTTACCGATCCGATGGATGACCCAACGCCCTTTGCGTCGGCAATACTCAATCTCACATCCATCTCGGCTGCCTGCGCCAGGGCGGCTCCAAGCAGGCAACTGGCAAGCGTGAAAACAATTTTCATGAGGTATCTCCCGGTCAGGTAATGGAATGGCATTCGGCAGCAAGCTTTCGAGATCAGCCAGTTGCCGGAAGAATTTTGCAGCATGTTGCGAAGCCTTGCCGAGGTCCTATGCTTGACCAGCCGGGGCAAGCGGGTTTGCTGTCGACATGCCCACGATCGAGGAGGTCGGCATTAGCCAGCAGGATGCGGCCAGATCAACAATCCCGCGAACGGTGAAATTTTTTTTAAAAAAGCACGATCGTTCGTTCTATTATGCGGCAGTTCAAATCAGCCAGACATGCCTTGATGTCCGTTCAAGCCAGCCAGAGCAAGCAAGCCGAGTCGGCGTTTAAGCCGACGCGCGGCGTGCGCTCGCTGCAAAAAGGCCTGCAGACCCGCGCGGTCATCCTCGATGCAGCGCTCGGCCTGGCTGCGCAAATGGGCTTGGAAGGTTTGTCGATCGGCGCACTGGCTGACGTCACGAATATGAGCAAGTCGGGCGTGTTCGCCCATTTTGGCTCGCGCGAAGAGTTGCAGATCGCGGTTCTGACCGAATACCACGCCAGGTTCGAAGAGGAAGTGTTCTTCGGCGCGGTTCGCGTCACGCGCGGCCTGCCGCGCTTGCGGGCGCTGTACGAGCGCTGGCTGCGGCGGGTTTCGGTCGAGATCGATTCGGGCTGCATCTACATCAGCGGTGCGGTCGAGTTCGACGACAGGCCCGGCCCGGTACGCGATGCGCTGGTGGCGATGGTCAAGGCCTGGCAGGTGGCCTTGCACAAGGCCGTCGGGTTGGCGCAGCAAGTGGGCCATCTGCGCGCCGATGCCGATGTCGAGCAGATCCTGTTCGAGTTGCATGGGCTGATCCTGTCCTTGCACCACGACGCGCGCTTTCTACGCAATCCGGTCGCGCTCAAGCATGCGCAAGCCGGTTTCGATCGTTGTTTGCAGAATTACGCCACGCCGGCCGGCCTTGCTGCCGACGTCTTGGCCAGAAAACCAGTTACGGTCACCGCCAGAAAGCGGTCGACTTCACCACGCATTGACAGGAGCAAGACATGACCCAATACCAACCGCCATTGCGCGACATGCAGTTTGTGATGCATGAAGTGCTCAATGTTGTCGATGAATTGAAGCAATGCCCGAAGCATGCCGAGGTTGACGCGGACATGATCAACGCGGTGCTCGAGGAGGGCGGCAAGTTCGCTGCCGAAGTGCTCCTGCCCTTGAATTTGAGCGGCGATGCCGAAGGCTGTGTGCTCGACAAGACCACCCATGAAGTGACGCCGCCGCAGGGCTTCAAGGCGGCTTATGCCAAATATGTCGAAGGTGGTTGGCCGGCGATGGGTTGCGACCCCGAGTACGGCGGCCAGGGCCTGCCAGTGGTGCTGAACCAGTCGCTCTACGAGATGATGAACTCGGCCAACCAGGCCTGGACGATGTATCCGGGTCTAAGCCATGGCGCTTACGAGGCCTTGCATGCGCATGGCACGGCTGAGCAGAAGGCGACTTATCTGCCGCGTCTGACCAGCGGCGAATGGACCGGCACGATGTGCCTGACCGAAGCCCATTGCGGCACCGACCTGGGCTTGCTGCGCAGCAAGGCCGAGCCCCAGGCGGATGGCAACTACAAGATCACCGGCAACAAGATTTTCATCTCGGCCGGTGAACACGACATGGTCGATAACATCGTCCATCTGGTGCTGGCGCGGATCAGCGGTGCGCCCGAAGGCTCCAAAGGCATCTCGCTGTTCATCGTGCCCAAATTCCTGGTCAATGCCGATGGCACGCTCGGCGCGCGCAACGGCATTTTCTGCAGCGGCCTCGAGCACAAGATGGGCATCCACGCCAATTCGACCTGCCAGATGGTGCTGGACGGGGCGGTCGGCTCGCTGGTCGGCGCGCCCAACAAGGGCCTGGCAGCGATGTTCGTGATGATGAATGCGGCACGCCTGGGCGTGGGCAACCAGTCGCTCGGTCTGACCGAAGTGGCTTACCAGAATGCCGCCGCCTATGCCAAGGATCGCATCCAGATGCGTTCACTATCAGGCCCGAAAGCGCCCGACAAGCCGGCCGACCCGATCATCGTTCACCCCGATGTGCGCAAGATGCTGCTCACCGCGCGCGCCTATGCCGAAGGTGGCCGGGCCCTGTCGATCCATGTGGCGGTGATGCTGGACAAGTTCCTCAGTTCCGACGATGAAGATACGCGCAAGGAAGCTTTCGACGAGGTCGCGCTGCTGACCCCGATCATCAAGGCCTTCATCACCGACAACGCCTGGATCGCCACCTCGCATTGCATGCAGGTCTTCGGCGGCCATGGCTTTATCCATGACTGGGGCATGGAGCAGTTTGTCCGCGATTCCCGCATCAACATGATCTACGAGGGCACCAACACGATCCAGTCGCTCGATCTGCTGGGTCGCAAGGTGCTCGGCGATAACGGTGCCAAGCTGCGCAAGTTCGGCGAGAGGATCGCTGCCTTTGTCGAGGAAGAGGGCACTGACGAAGCGATGCAGGAATTTATCAACCCGCTGGCCGAGTTGGGCGACAAGGTCACCAAGCTGACCACCGAAATCGGCATGAAAGCGTTCAGGAACCCGGATGAAGTGGGCGCGGCTGCGGTCGATTACCTGCGCGTTGTTGGTCATCTGACTTTCGCTTATTTCTGGGCCCGCATGGCCAAGGTGGCGCTGGCCAAACAGGGCGGCGGCGACCCGTTCTACAAGGCCAAGCTGGCGACAGCGCGCTTCTACTTTGCCAAGCTGCTGCCGGAAACCGCGGCGCTGATCCGCACTGCCCGCGCCGGCCTGCCATCGTTGATGGAAATGGACGAAGCCCTGTTCTGAGGCCTGGCCGAGGCCGCCTATTTCACCGCTGGATGGCCAGCGACAAGATCATTCGAGGAGAGTTCATGAAAAAATTTATTGGCGCCGCTGCGCTTTGCTTGTTGGCCAATTTCGCGCAGGCCCAAACCAGCCCTCTGGGCCTGTGGAAGACCATCGATGATGACGGCCGCACCGAAAAATCGCTGGTCCGGATCACCGCCGCAGGGGGCGTGCTGACCGGCCATATCGAGAAGATTTTCGAAACTGCCAAGCAGCATGCCCTGTGCGACCAATGCAGCGACGAACGTCATGGCAAGCCGGTGCTCGGGATGGCGATCATCCGCAATGTCAAGCAGGACGCCGGCGACAAGACCCTGTGGGGCGGCGGCGAAATCCTCGATCCGAATAATGGCAAGACCTACAGTGCCCGACTGAAGCCGGTCGAGGGTGGCAAGAAGATGGAGATGCGCGGCTATATCGGCACGCCGATGTTCGGCCGCACGCAGACCTGGATCCGCGTTGAGTGAAATTTCAGGCCAAGCGCAAGCTTGCTTTCATGACTTTTAGGAGAACCCCGTGAGTCGATTCCTTGTTCGTAAAGTCGCTGTGCTCGGCGCAGGCGTGATGGGCGCGCAGATTGCCGCGCATCTGGTCAATCTGAAATTGCCGGTGGTCCTGTTCGATCTGCCGGCCAAAGAGGGCCCGAAAAACGGCATCGTCAGCCGCGCCATCGACGGCCTGAAAAAGCTCACGCCCGCGCCGCTGGGTGTGGCCGAGGACGCAGCGCTGATCCAGCAGGCCAATTACGAAGAGCACCTGGAGCTGTTGCTGGGCTGCGACCTGATCATCGAGGCGATTGCCGAGCGGATGGACTGGAAGCTCGATCTGTACAAGAAGATCGCGCCCTTTGTCGCCCCCCATGCGATCGTTGCTAGCAACACCTCGGGCTTGTCGATCACCAAGCTGGCCGAAGTGCTGCCCGAAGCCATCAAACCGCGCTTTTGCGGCATCCATTTCTTCAATCCACCGCGCTATATGTCGCTGGTCGAGCTGATCAACACGCCGACCACCTTGCCCGAGGTGATCGACCAGCTCGAATCCTTCGTCACCAGTGCGCTGGGCAAGGGTGTGGTGCGCGCCAATGACACGCCGAATTTCGTCGCCAACCGGGTCGGCATCGCCGGCATGATGGCGACGATGATCGAAGCCGAGAAGTTCGGGCTCAGCGTCGATGTGGTCGATGACCTGACCGGCAAGAAGCTCGGCCGCGCATCCAGCGGCACTTTCCGCACCGCCGATGTGGTGGGCCTCGATACGATGGCCCATGTGGTCAAGACGATGCAGGACAGCCTGCCCGACGATCCGTTCTATTCGATCTATGCGACGCCCAAAGTGCTGGCCAGTCTGATCGAAAAGGGCTCATTGGGCCAGAAGACCGGCGGCGGTTTTTACAAGAAGGTCGGCCGCGACATCCAGCGTCTGGACTTCGCCAGCGGTGACTATGTGGCCGGCGGCAAGAAGGCCGATGAGATCGTCGCACGCATCCTGAAGAAGGCGGCCCCCGACCGGCTCAAGCTGTTGCGCGAATCGACCAATCCGCAAGCGCAGTTCCTTTGGGCCATCCTGCGCGACAGCTTCCACTATGTTGCTGTGCACTTGGGCGATGTTGCCGACACGGCGCGCGAGATCGACTTCGCGATGCGCTGGGGCTTCGGAGCCCAGCAAGGCCCGTTCGAGCTCTGGCAGGCGGCGGGCTGGAAACAGGTGGCCGAATGGATCAGCGAAGACATCGCTGCCGGCAAGACTTTGAGCAGCGCGGCGTTGCCGGCCTGGGTCTTCGAAGGCCCGGTCGCCGACAACGCCGGCGTGCACAGCCCTGCAGGCTCCTGGAGCGCGGCTGAAGGTCGTTTCAAGCCGCGTGCCAAGCTGCCGCACCAACAGCGCCAGGCTTTCCCCGAGAGCCTGTTCGGCGAAGGCGCGGTGGCGCCGCTGCAAGCCGGTACC
>JBIKPD010000092.1:0-12200 GCA_044357665.1 Roseateles sp.
ACCCCGAAAAAGCCACGCTGTTCATCCAGAGCCGGATGCCCGAGCATGCCGAGTTGTTCACCCTGCTGGCGATGAGCACACCGACCAGTTGGCTCGAGCGCATTCCCGGCTACAAAAGCCAGGTCGAGAAAAGCCGCGGGGTCGACACCTACGGCCTGCTCGGCTATCCGCTGCTGCAAGCGGCCGACATCCTGATCTACAAGGGCGACCAGGTGCCGGTCGGCGAAGACCAGGCCGCCCATGTCGAACTGACGCGCGAAGTGGCCCGGCGCTTCAACCATGTCTACAGCCCGGCCGAGGCGATCCTGCCCGAGCCGCGCGAACTGCTGACCAGCAATTCGCGGCTGACCGGACTGGACGGCCGCAAGATGAGCAAAAGCGCCGGCAACGCGATCGCGATGCGCGATGCGCCGGCTGTCGTCGCCGGCAAGATCCGCACGATGCAGACCGACCCGCAGCGGGCGCGCCTGCATGACGCCGGTGAGCCGGCGCGCTGCCCGGTCTGGCCGCTGCATCAGGTCTATTCAGACCCGCTGACCCTCGACTGGGTCGAGCAGGGCTGCCGCAACGCCGGCATCGGCTGCCTGGAGTGCAAGCAGCCGCTGATCGAATCGATCCAGAAAGAGCAGCAACCCTGGCACGAGCGCGCCGATGAATATCTGGCCAAGCCCAAGCAGGTGCAATGGATCGTCGAGATGGGCACCGAGCGTGCCCGAGTGGTGGCGCGCAAGACCTTGCGCGAAGTCCGTGCCGCCATGGGTCTGGCTTATTGAAGCGGCTGCCATGACGACGATCCATATCACCGACATCGAGGCCGCGATCAACTGGTGGCGCGAACGCCAACCGTCCAGCGACGGTGTCGACCTCGGCGCTGAAGTCAGCGCATTGGCCGAGACCTACGCATTGATGGTGCATCGACGCGAAACCGATTGCGCCGAAGAAAGCCTGGGGCCCGAATCCATGCAGGCCTGGCTGCGCTGGTACGACAGCACACCCGACGCGCCATGCATCGCCATCTGCACCACCAGCCAGGGCGATGAGCAATGCAAAGGCTGCGGCCGCAGCTTCGACGAAGTGCAGCATTGGCCGGTGATGACGCCGGCCGAGAAACGCATCACCTGGCGTCGCATCTCGACCGAGGCGACTGCCTGGCGCTTCAACCGCTACGCCGAGCGCGCGCAGGCCGGCAATTGAGCCAACTCGACAGCCTGCGCCGGATATTGCCGCTGGCCTGGCCGGTACTCGTCGGTCAGGTCGCCTTGCTGGCCTACAGCACCATCGACACGATTTTGTTGGCACGTTATTCGGCCGACGACCTGGCCGCTCTGGCGGTGGGTTCAGCCATCTACATCACCCTCTTCGTCGGCCTGATGGGGGTGATGATGGCGGTCGCACCGATGGTCGGGCGCCACCATGGCGCGGGCCGTTACCAGGAAGCCGGCGAGCAACTGCACCAGACCACCTGGCTCGCGTTCGCGCTGATGCTGCCGGGCATCCTGCTGCTGCTGCATCCGGATTTATTGCTGAAGGTCTCGATGGCCAGCCCCGCGGTCGAAATCAAGGTGCGCGGCTACCTCAGCGCCTTGGCCTGCAGCCTGCCGCCGGCGCTGCTGTTCACCGCCTTTCGCGGCTTCAACAACGCGGTCTCGCGACCCAAGGCGGTGATGATCCTGCAGGTCGGAAGCCTGGTCTTGAAGCTGCCGCTGAGCCTGCTGCTGATCCATGGCCTGCCGGACTCGGGTCTGCCGGCCATGGGCGCCACCGGCTGCGGTATCGCAACGGCGATCGTGATGTGGGCCCAGACCTTGATCGCCTTTGCCCTGCTGCGCAGCGACAAGTTTTATGTCCGCTACGGCCTGCATCGCGGCGGCCTGCATCGCCCGGATTGGCTCAAGCTGAAGGCGCTGCTCAAGCTCGGCCTGCCGATGGGTGCGTCGATCCTGATCGAGATCTCGGGCTTCACCTTCATGGCGATCTTCATCGCCAGATTGGGGTCAACCACAGTCGCCGGCCATCAACTGGCGACCAATCTGGTGACCTTGATGTTCATGCTGCCGATGGCGCTGGGCAACGCCACAGGCACCCTGGTGGCACAGCGGCTCGGTGCCAATGACCGCGCGGGTGCAGCGCGAATCGGCTGGCATGGTCTGGAACTCGCCATGGCGCTGTCCTGCGGCATTGGCGCGCTGATGTTTTTCGGCCGGGCGCAAGTCCTGGCCTTGTACACCGACGATGCCGCGATCATCGCTTCGGCCATGCCGCTGCTGCTCTGGGTCTGGGTGTTCCATATCGCCGACGCCAGCCAGACCCTGGCCGCCTATGTGCTGCGCGCCCACCATATCGCCACCCTGCCGATGGTCATCAATGCGCTGGCACTCTGGGGTGTCGGCCTGGGCCTGGGTTACTGGATGGCCTTCGGTCATGTCGACTGGGTGCCCGCCAGCCTGCAAGGTGCGCCAGGCTTCTGGTCTGCGGCCACCGCCGGCCTGGTGATCGCCGCGATCGGACTGTGCAGTTTGCTCGCCTGGGTGCACCGGCGCGAGCGCGGCTGATCAGGGCAGCAGGGGCGCGTCCGCTTTCAGTTGCAAGGCCAGACGCTGCAGCGCGCCCTCGCCCTGCAACAATTGCCCATCAAGTTCGAAGGCAGGTAATTCGCTCAATCCCGACGCCAAGGCCGATGCGGACGTCTGCGCGATGGCCAGGCTCACGGCCTCACATTCGGGGTCCTGCTGCAGCGTTTCAATGCCGCTGAAGACCTGCGTCAGTTGGTACCGGCTCGGCGTCTTGCCCGTTGCAGCCGCGCCCCAAGCCTTGCGCAGCAAGGGCGACTCAGCGCCAATGGCCAGCGGCAGGTAGCAGACGCTGTAGCTGCAGCCGAGCAGCGCTTCAGGCAGTTTGTCAAAGCAGTCCGGTCCAGAAGCTGGGTCAAAGTAAAAGCGGATTTCAGGCATCGTGCTCATGGCATCGACTCCGGGTCGCTGGCGATCAAAACTCCCTGGGCCAGCAGAGCTGCTCGCCGCGCCGGCAAGCGCGCCAGCACCTGGATCCGGCTGGCCTCGCTGCTGCCCGACCAGCGGGCAATTTCGTCGATCGTACGGGCGCAGCCCAGGCATAAGCCCGTGGCTTCATGCATGGTGCAGACATTGATGCAGGGCGACTCGATCTGTAGCGCGCTCATGCCTGCACCACGTCGATCACCGGCGCGCCGGTCAGCGCTGCCAGTTGTTCGGGCGTCATGCAAAAAACGCCATTCGGATGGCCGGCCGCCGCCCAGATCGTCTCGAAGCGGAACAGTTCCCGGTCGACAAAAAGCAAGGGCGACCCAGCGCCATCGGCCGGAGCAAACCCCAGCGGCGAGACCCCGCCAATCGAAAAACCGGTACTGGCTTTCACATAATCAGCGTCGGCGCGGCCGAGCGGGCCGGTATGTTGTTTGAGCTTTTTCTCGTCAACCCGTCGATCACCCGAGGTGATCACCAGCACGGCCGCCAGATCAGACTTGCGCCTGAACACCACCGACTTGGCAATCTGCCCCAGGCTCACGCCCAGCGCATCAGCGGCTTCCTGCGAAGTGCGCGCAGCGACTTCAAGCCAGACCGGCTGATGTTGGTGGCACTTGGCCCGCAACGCGGCGCTGACACGCCGGAAACCTTCGGGGCGACTGGGATCTGGATCTTGCATGCCGCGATTGTCTCGCAGGCTGGCAGGTCAACGCTCGTCCCTCTCATACCTGCGGTCATTGCCGCGCTCGTTGTGGCGGCCATCGCGGCGGGCCGACGATGCGTGGACAAGCTGGCGGATGGTTCAGCGCATCAAGCGATAAAAAGGCCTTGTCAGCATCAGTGGCAGCACGTCGAGCCGCAGATTCAACAGCGTGCATTCCTCCGCACCGCTGGCGCTGCTGCACCAGCCGAGGCTGCCCGGGCCCTTGTAGAGGCGGAACTCGAAGCCGAGATCGGGCTGCGGATCAGCAGCGCCGGCCAGGCCCTGGACTGCCAGGCCGCGCAGCTCGGGGGCGGCGCTGTCGATCAACCTTGCCATCGCCGCGACGATGGTCGAGTCGCCCAGCATGTCCATATAAAAAGGCAAGGTCTCGTTGCCTGGCTTGAAATCACTGGCTGCCGGATCGACCCGCTGGCCCTGCAATTTCATCGCTGAGGGGGAACTGATGCCGGTGCGCAGATCATGCCGGTCGCCATGATCGAGATAGCTCAAGGAGGCGTTGCGCAAATTGAACGCCCCCAGCTTCGGGTCAGAAACAGCCTGCCTCAGATCAACCAGCAGCGCACCCTTGGCGCCAATCACTTCGAGCGCGTCGCCGCGCACCAGGACCGCGCTGTTCTCCTCGACACCGAGGCCGAAGCTATAGCCATGCGCGAGCATCAAGGGCAACATCCGGCCGATCCGGCCGCGCCGCAGAAAATGCTGGTCGACGAACAGGTCGGCACCGACAAAACCCAGGCCGAAATCCACCTCCAAGCCCTGGCGCAGCTGCCCCTTGAGGACTTGCAAGGGTTCAGGCGGATCGCGAAACATCGTCCGGCTCATGATCGCCGCCCCGGCGCTGGTGCCTGCCACCACCGCACCGCGCTGGTAGGCGGCGCGGATCGCATTGAGCATCTCTGTAGGTTGACCGCCTGGCTGCAAAGTGTCGACGATCAACTCCTGTGCGCCACCGGTGAAGTACAGGCCGCTGGCAGCCGCCACTTTGGCGATCAAGGCCTCGTCATGCAGATTCTTTTGCAGATCAACACCTTCCAGCCGCGGCGCCACCGGCATGGCTTCAGCCAGCGCGCCATGGCGACTCAAGACTTCGACCACCTGAGCCGCAACGCGGTCGGGCTTGCTCGAGGCGGTGGCGAAGACAAGCCAGCGCGCGCCCTGCCCGCCGGATTCATCGATCAGGCGTTGCCAGACCGCAGCATTGTCGAACCTCAGCGCGCCGCCGATGATGATGGCAGTGCCCTGCGCCGACGCAGGCGCAGCTACGACTGGCGCGGCACTGAGCCAAAGCAGAACCCAGAACAGCCGGGGCAGATTCAGCAAAATCTGGCGCATGTCATCCGGCAGGAAGCTACTCGCGCAGCCCGACTTCGTTCTGGTATTGGCAAACTGCATTGTTCACATAGCGCTCCCGGTATTCGACCACCTCGCTGCCATAGCTCATTGCCTTGCGCTGGATCTTCAGCACCGACATCGGCGCGGGCAATTCCAGCGCCGTCATCACGAAGGCCGGCGACATGACTGCTGCGAGTTGCTCCTGGATCCGCACCACCGTGATGCCGAACATCGACTGATAAAGCCCGTAGATCGAACCGGTTCTGTTCAGGAAAGCCGCTTTGTCGAAAGCGGCAAAACGCTGCCGCGACACCCAGACCCGGTCAAACATGGCCACTGCGCCTTCGCAGCGACGCAAATTATCGATGCGGATCAACTCGGCACCGGGTGCGAGTTGAAGCTGCCTGGCCAGCAAAGCATCGGCTGGCACATGCCTGAAGCTGAGCAACTCGGCCGTTGCCCTGACCGGCTGACCGGTCAAGCTGGTGAAATTGAAGAAGGTCCCGAACGCATGCTCGTCGGTATGCAGGGCCACCGTCGTGCCGATGCGGGCGCGCCGCAGCAAGACCCGCTCGGCCACCAGATCCTCAACCGCTTTGCGGACGGTGCCGATGCTGACCGAAAACTGCTGGGCCAACTGACTTTCGGTCGGAATTCTTGCGCCGGGCGCCCATTCGCCGGTACGCAGCTTTTCGAGCATGCCGGTACGCACCACGTCATAGAGCGGCTGATCGGTCGTTCTGGATGATTTCTTCATGCACCGGTCTGGAAGTGGGGGGTGGGTGAATCAGCGACGTCGCAAACTCATGCCTTAATCGAGTCGAAGGTCGCCTCAAAAAATGGCTGTCCTTCGAACAATTCAGAAGCATCTGAACAAGCTGGCCTGCGCATGACCGGGCAGAGTATAAATTTAGCTTGACATCAAATCATTCATATATATGATTCAACACAAACTTGATTTTCAACTCAGAAATCTCCCGCACAAAGGAACCCATGGCCAACTTCATCAAACATATCGCGATGAAAGTCGATGACGTCGAAAAGACCCGTACCTTCTACGAAAACGTGTTCGGCTACAAGCATGTGAACACGGTGCGCCGCAAGGGCAAGAACGGCGACCATATCTCGGTCCACATGACCGATGGCTATATGGACTTGACGCTGATCCATTACGAGGACGCAGAGTCCGATGAAGCCGATTTCGCCGGCCCTGCGCCCTGCATCCATCACATCGGCATGGAAGTCGACGACCTCGACGCCTTCATTGTCTCGATCAAGGAACAAGGCGGTGAAATCCTCACCGCACCAGGCCATCTGCCGGTGAAGTTCCGCTCACCCAACGGCCCGGTCGCCGAAGTGGTGCCGATCGCCCGCTGGGAAAAAGAGACGCTGGCTGCCGGCGTGCACGGCGAAGTTCTGGCCTGAGTCAAGGTCGGCTGCCAACCAGGCTTTGGTGCGTGCGGCGGTCAAGATGGGCTGGCAAGCTCAACGGGCGCAATGCTCAGCCAAGGCACCGGTTGATCGACGCAGAGAAGTCGCTCGGCCAGCACCCAAGCCCTGTCGATGGGACTTGGATGGTTCGACAAGCTCACCACGAACGGATCAGCGGGTGGCAAGCATGGCTATGAATTGTCATCAACACCCGCAGCACGACTGCAGCAGTTGGTGAGCTGAGCCCCGCACAAACGGATGGGCAATTGGCAGGACCCAGTGGCCCGCTCATTTTCGTATACGATATACTGAGACATGAGCGCCGACCAACCCCTGCCCTGGCTGACCGAATCGACGGCCGAGCGTTTCAACGCCGTGCGCGACACCTCGCTGGCCAAGCTGGTGCGCGACGATGTCTTGGCGCTGATCCTCAAGGGCGTGCTGACTGCCGGTCAGCGCATCAACGAGCCCGATGTGGCGGCCCGCCTGGGCGTCTCGCGTGTGCCGGTGCGCGAAGCACTGCGCGAGCTCGAAAGCTCTGGCCTGGTCGTCGCCCGCAAGCATGCCGGCGTGTTCGTGCGCCAGCTCGACGAACCCGAAATCAGGGATCTATACCAGTTGCGCAGCCTGCTCGACGGCTTTGCCGGGCGCCAGGCCGCCCTGCTGCCCGCCAACCGCAAGGCCGCCCTGCTGGCGATCCTGGTCGATTCGGTGCAGATGATGAAAGACGCGGCCAGCAATGACTTGCCGCGTTATTACAGTGAAAACCTGCGTTTTCACTGGGCCTTGGTCGAAGCGGTCGGCAACCAGTCGCTGACCGAGACCTACCGCGGCATCGTGCAGAAGCTGCATCTGTCGCGCCTGAAAAACCTCTCACAAACCACCGGCATGCAGGCCTCGGTCGCCGACCATCTGCAGATCGTCGAGGCCGTTCGCCAGGGCGAGCCGCAGCGCTGCGAAGCGCTGATGACCCGCCATGTCAGCCAAGCCCACCAGCGGCTGCTCGCCAGCACCGCATCTGATTCAACCCCGATTACTCCAGAGACCATCCCATGAAAAGACGCAGCATCATCCAGGCCGCACTCGGCCTGCCTACCTTGTCGGGGCTTGCCGGCTTGGCCGCAGCGCAAACGCCATATCCATCCAAACCGATTCGCTACATCGTTCCGGTCGCCGCAGGCGGCGGCAGCGACATGGTCGGCCGCACCTTGACCGAGCGCTGGGGCCATCTGCTCAAGCAGACCTTTATCGTCGACAACCTCGGCGGCGGCGGTGGTGTGATCGCATCACAAGCCGCGATGCGCGCCGCGCCCGATGGCTACACCTTGATGCAGGGCTATGTTGCAACCCATGGCACCGGCCCGGCCACGCGCAAGCTGTCTTATGACCCGGTGAAGGACTTCACCCCGATCGGCATGATCGGCGCCACGCCGAACGTGCTGGTGGTGAACGCTGCGCTGCCGGTCAAGACCATCAAGGAATTCATCGAATACCTGAAGAAGAACCCCGGCAAGTTGAGCTACGGCTCGGCCGGCCCCGGATCGCTGACCCATATGACGATGGAGCTGTTCAAGCTGCAGGTCAAATCCTTCATGGTGCATATCCCTTATCGCGGCATCTCGCCGGCTTTCACCGACCTGATCGGCGGGCAAACCCAGGCGATGTTCCCCGGCCTGGCTGCGGCGTTGCCGCATATCCGCTCGGGCCGGATCCGTGCGCTGGCAGTGACCGGGGTGCAGCGCCATCCGCTTTTCAAGGACCTGCCGACGCTGGACGAATCGGGCTTCAAGGGCTTCGACGCGCAGCAATGGTATGGCGTTGTCGGCCCGGCCGGCATGCCGGCACCGATCGTCAAGTTGCTCAACGAAACCATGGGCGTGGTGCTGAAAGCACCGGATCTACGCGAAAAACTCTCGGTCGAGGCGATCGAGCCAATGGTGATGAGCCCCGAGAAGTTCGGTGACTACATCCGCGCCGACATCGCGCGCTGGACCAAGGTCGCCCACGAACAGAACATCCAGCTCGACAACTGATCCGACAATTCACTCCACCGCATTCAAGGAAAGATTCCATGGCTCGCAATACCCAGGTCGTCGCCGACCACAATGCACCGCCGATCACCCAGATCCTGGCCAAATTCGTCGCCACCCACCCTGGCTTTGCCGAGGGCGGCTGGAGCGCCGAAGTCGACCATGAAGCGCACCGCACCTTCATGAACTGGCTCGGCTGCGCCGTCGGTGCCGCCCACCATGAAGCTGCCGACGCCGCGCTGGCTGCGGTCGCGATGCTGCAACCGGCTGAACAAGCCACTTTGGCCGGCCGCAGCGAAAAAGTCGACATGGCCAGCGCTGCGCTGATCAACGGCATCACCTCGCACACCTTCGACTTCGACGACACCCATCTGAAGACCATCATTCATCCGGCCGGCCCGGTGGCTTCGGCCCTGCTCGCGCTGGCTGAACATACCGGCGCCAGCGGCCGCGCGCTGATCGATGCGCTGGTGATCGGCATCGATGTGTCCTGCCGCGTCGGCAACGCGATGTACCCCGACCATTACGACCGCGGCTGGCATATCACCGGCTCGACCGGCACGCTCGGCGCCGCCGCTGCCTGTGCGCGCATGCTCGGCCTGGACGCCCAGCAGACCGCGATGGCCCTGGGCATTGCCGCCTCGCAGCCGATCGGCATGCGCGAACAATTCGGCACCATGACCAAGCCATTTCACCCCGGTGCGGCCGCCAGGGCCGGCCTGATGTCGGCCTTGTTGGCCAGCAAGGGCTTTACTGCCAGCAGCAAAGCGCTGGAAGCGCCGCGCGGCATGATGCAAACGATCTCGACCAAGAACGACTGGACCGAAATCACCAGCGAGTTGGGCCAGCGTTTCGAGATCTCGTTCAACAGTTACAAGCCCTTCGCCTGCGGCATCGTCATCCACCCCAGCATCGACGCCTGCGCCCAGTTGCGCGCCCAGGGTGTCACGCCCGACCAGGTGCAGAGCATCGAGCTGAAAGTGCATTCGCTGGTACTCGAGTTGACCGGCAAGAAAGAACCCGCTGACGGCCTGCAAGCCAAGTTCAGCGTCTACCATGGCTGCGCTGCGGGTCTGTTCTTCGGCCATGCGGCTGAAGATGAGTTTTCCGACGACGTGGTGAACCGCCCCGACATGGTCGCGCTGCGCCGCAAGGTTGTCGCTACGGTTGACGATTCGATCGACGAAGCCAGCGCCGATGTCACTGCCCTGCTGCATGACGGACGCCGCGTCCATGTGTTCGTCGAGCACGCGATCGGCTCGCTGCAAAACCCGATGACCGACGCCTTGCTCGAAGGCAAGTTCCACGGTCTGTCGGACAGTGTGCTCGGCGCCGCCCGCACGGCCGAAGTCATCCAGGCCTGCTGGAAAATCGGCCAGGCCGCCGATCTGCGCGGCTTGACCGCCCTGCTGCGTCCCTGAATCGAAACGCCGCTGCGGCAGGCCGGCAGACTGTGACCCGCTTCGATCGGGGTCATAGAATGCCGGCCCGCCCCAACAACAAAAAAGTCTCAATGAACATCATCGTCAATGACGAACTGCAAGCCTATATCGACCCATTGACACACGACGAGCGCCAAGCCTTGGAGCGCAGCATCGTCGACGAAGGCTGCCGCGATGCGCTGGTGCTATGGGGCGAGATCCTCGTCGACGGACATAACCGCTACAGCATCTGCCAGCAGCATGGCATTGCCTTCCAGACGGTGCAAAACACCCGCTTCCAATCACTGCAGGACGTCAAGCTGTGGATGATCGATCACCACCTGGGACGGCGCAGCCTGTCGGATTTCCAGCGCGGTGTGCTGGCGCTGCGCAAGAAAGAAATCACCAGCGCCCGGGCCATGGCCGCAGCGCTGGCACCCACGGCGGCAGGTGAATCGACATCCGCAGCCGAGTTGCCGCCGCCAGACCGCCTGAACACGCGCGAATCGATTGCCAAAGCGGCGCGCATCAGCAGCAATACCGTCATGCAGATCGAAAAAATTCAGAAGACTGCGGTGCCCGAGTTGGTCGCTGCGGTCAAGGCCGGAACGATTTCGATCAACACGGCAGCCACGCTTGCCAGCATGCCTGCGGCCGAACAGGTAGCCGCGGCCGCCGGCGGCAAGAGCGATTTACAGCAAGCGGCCAAACGCGTTCGCCAAGGCCGCGCCAAACCTGCGGCAAGCGAAGCTGGCCCGGACGCTAGCCCGGACGAAGCGCCGGAAGATGTGGCCCTGCGCAACCGCGAAACGCAATTGCTGCTGCTGCAAAGCACCGTCCAGCAATTGACCGCCGAGAACAAGGCGTTGCAGGAAGAAAACCGCCAGCTGCGCGCGCAACTGGCTGCGGCGCTGTAACTATTCGAGCAGCAGGCGCAGCCAGTCGGGCAACGGCGTCGACTTCTGCGTCGGGAAATCGGTCCACACCGTGGTGGCGCCGCCTGCCGCGTAAATCACACCCGGCTGGTCAAGCCGTTCCAGGGTGATCCAGGTTTCAAAGCTGCTGCGCCCCGGGTTCGAGACGTAATGTTTTGCCAATATGTCGCCCGGATATTCGAGCTGTTTGTAGAAATTACAAAAGGCGTTAACGATCACCGGGCCCTGCCCGCCCGGGTTCGGCGCGCCGCCTACCCGGTGCAGCCATTCGATTCGCACGATTTCCATATAGCGGAAATAGACCGTATTGTTGACATGGCCCATCGCGTCCATATCGCCCCAGCGGATCGGGATGGTCATCTCGAAGATCTGCTTCTTCGCCTCGGGAATCTCGAATCTCATGGTGTCATCCCCAGCTCGGTTGTGATGCGCAGCACCAAGGCCTTCAAAGCCTCGACCTCGCTGCTCAGGCGCTGCTGCTCGGAGCGCAGGAACAACAGCTCCTCATCCTGTGGCAGCGCCGGCGCTGATCGATCCTGCGCCACCTCGCCGCACAAGAGATGGGCCCAGCGCGCCTCGCGGGCACCCGGGGCGCGCAGCAACTTGACGACAAAAGGCGGCTGACGCTCGGCCATCTCGTCCAGAAAACCTTCGACCGACGAGATGTCGGCAAAGCGGTGCAGCCGCTCGGTGTGCAAGCGCAGTTCGGCTGCAGTTTGCGGGCCGCGCAGCATCAGCAGATCAAGGATCGCCATCGCCGCACCCGGCACACCCAGGCCCCGCGCCGCGTTGTGTTCGAAACGGGTCACCCGGTTGCCGCTGATCGGATTCACCAGATGCATCGCCTTCAACTCGTCGAGCGCCTGCAGCACATCGGCTTCGCTGGCGTTCATCACCGGATCGCGCGCCGTTTTCTGGTTGCAGCCCAGGGTCAAGGCGTTGACCGAAAGCGGATAACTGTCAGGCACCGTCGCCTGCTTTTCCACCAGCACCGCCAGCACCCGCGCTTCAAGCGCAGTCAATGTTCTCAAAGCCATTTTGCTCAACTTTCATGTATCCAATCCCGATCCCACCCCGTTCGCCCTGAGCCTGTCGAAGGGCCTGGGCCCAGCGCCGCGCTCGGGTTGGTTCGACAGGCTCACCACGAACGGGGTGCACTCACCACGAACGGTATGTCTGTCACCAGCAACGGGATGTCAGTCACCATCAACGGATGTCAGTCACCACGAACCGTGGTTGCTCATTGCAAAAGAAATATTGTCCACGCCAAACCCAAACCCCGTTCGCCCTGAGCCTGTCGAAGGGCCTGAGCCCAGCACAGCGCT
>JBIKPD010000417.1:0-3475 GCA_044357665.1 Roseateles sp.
CAATAGTGGCGTGGCGGGAGACATGAGCGCCAGGCGTGATGATGGCTGGCAATTGAAACCCGAGTTCGGTGGCCTGCTGATAGAGGCGCATGCGGTGGTCGGGCGTCTGAATTTGGCCCACGGTAATCAAGGCGTATTGATAGTCTTTGGCCAGTTGCGGCAAATCACCGTCCGTGGCAATGACGGAATAACCAAAGTGCCGGATATGCATCTCCTTTGCCATGCCGACCAGCCCGGCAATTTGGTATTGGCCATGCTGTTCGATCACATCGATGCACGCATGGGCGTGGCCACCGGCACCGATCAGGATAATTTTTGGTTTGCTCATGAGTTGACAGGAACCAGACCAGAACTGCTCGGGATATTAATCAAGCGCCGCTCCAGCGATTCAGCCACTGGTAAAGGCGCTTTCGGCGTGCAGCTGTACATCGGCATCTGATGCATCAACGCCCAGACCGGGCGTGTCATCAGGCCAGCGTCGTTGGTGGCGGTCAGCACTGCATCGCGCTGATCGGAGAGCGATTCGTCTAGCAACAGCGCCTGTAGCCAGTAGTTGCTGCGGCATCCCGCCGGTTCTGCGATGAGGCGAATACCGGGTATGTTCGCAAAGCTCGCCTGGTAGGCATCGAACAGGCGGCGCTTTTCAATCAAAAAGCCGGGTAGCTGCTCAAGCTGCGCGCAGCCCAACGCTGCATTCAGGTTGGGCTGCCGGTAGTTGTAGCCCACCTCGTCATGCACAAAGTTCCAGTGATGGGGCAGCTTTGCCGTGGTGGTCAAGTGCTTTGCGCGTGCGCCCAATTCGAGGTCATTGGTGAGAATGGCGCCCCCGCCACCAGTGGTGATGGTCTTGTTGCCATTGAAGCTCAAGGTTCCCATCAGGCCAAATGTGCCGGTGTGGCGTCCGCCCACGGTGCTGCCCAGGGATTCGGCGGCGTCTTCAATCAGTTGCAGACGGAAGTCGTGCGCCACCGCAAGCAGCGCCTCAATGTCAACCGGATGCCCAAAGGTGTGCATCGGCACCATGGCGCGGATCACTCGGCCAGTGTTGCGGTTGAGGCAGTGGCCGCCACGCATCTCGGTCGTGCTTGAGAGGTAGTCGCGCAAGGCATGGGCGTCCATGCCGAGCGAGCGCTCCTCGCTGTCGACAAAATGCGGCGTTGCCTGGCAATAGGCCACGGCATTCGCGGTGGCGATGAAGGTCAGCGCCGGCAACAGCACTTCGTCCCCCGCCTCTACGCCCGCCAAGAGCAGGGACACGTGCAGCGCGGCCGTCCCGTTGACCACGGCTACCGCACGCTTGGCGCCGGTGAAAGCCGCCAAGTCATCCTCGAAACGGTCGACGAACTTGCCCACCGAGGACACGAACGTCGAATCGAGGCACTCCTTCAGGTAAACCCATTCGTTGCCGCAAAAACGCGGTTCGTGCAGGGCGACCGGCCCGGTGCCCACCACCGACGCGATGGCTTGAACGATTTCCTGGGGAAGATTGCGTGGCGTATCCATGGCGATCACAGGTTGTAGATGTCGGCCTTGTAGGCAGACAGGTGGGATGGCTCGCGAAACCAGGCGATGGTCTCAGTCAGGCCGCGCATGAATCCATCGCGGCCGCCGTATTGGGGTTTCCAGCCGAGCAGTTCACGCGCCTTGGTGTTGGACGCCCATAGTCGTTCCACTTCACTCTTTTCGGGCCGCAGGCGCTGCTCGTCGGTGATGATCTCGATCGAGGTGCCCATGGCCTCGGCGATGGCGTGCGCGGTGTCGCCGATGGAAATCTCGAAGTTACTGCCGAGGTTGATGACCTCGCCGATGCCGCGGTCCGTCTCCAGTGCGGCGACAAAGCCAGCCACCGTGTCGGCCACGTAGCTGAAGTCGCGTGTGGGTGACACCGCGCCGAGCTTGATTTGACGCTGCCCATTGGCAATCTGGGTAATGATGGTCGGGATCACGGCGCGGGCCGACTGCCTTGGGCCGTAGGTATTGAAAGGTCTCAACAGCGTGACCGGCGTGCCGAATGAGGCATAAAACGACATGGCAATTTGGTCTGCGCCGATCTTGCTCGCCGAATAGGGCGATTGGCCTCGCAGCGGATGTTCTTCGGTGATCGGAACGAAGCGCGCCGTGCCGTACACCTCGCTCGTCGAGGTCTGCACCACCTTGCCGACGCCAAGATCCCGCGCGGCCTGGACGATGTTCAGCGTGCCCTTGATGTTGGTGTCAACGTAGGTGTCAGGCGAGTGGTACGAATAGGGGATGGCGATCAGGGCCGCGAGGTGCAGCACCGCGTCGCAGTCTTTCATGGCCGTGCGCACGCCGTTGGGGTCGCGTACGTCGCCCGCGAACACCTCGAACTTGCCCTTTACGTCTGCTGCGCAGCGGTCGAGCCAACCCCAGGAGTTGAACGAGTTGTAGAGCACGAAGGCACGAACTTTATAACCTTGACGAACGAGTGCTTCGGTAAGGTGCGAGCCGATGAAGCCGTCGGCGCCGGTAACCAGAATGGTTGAGTTTCGATCTGTTGGATTCATGGGTTTATGCCGTTTGAGTCACGATGTCGTGATAGCTGCCGGCGCGCTTGATGCCGCCTTCACCCAACTCCACAATCTGCGTGCAGTTTTTGAGGGTGGTGAGGCGGTGGGCGATGATGAGCAGGGTAAGGTCTTCGCTGAGGCCCTCGATAGCTTCCATGACGGCTTGTTCAGTTTTGTTGTCTAGTGCACTGGTGGCTTCGTCAAAAATGATCACATCGGCTTGCTTGTAGAGGGCGCGGGCAATGCCGATGCGCTGGCGTTGACCACCAGAGAGGCGGATGCCGCGCTCACCGACAAAGGTTTGGTATTGCTTGGGCCAGCTTTCAATGCTGTCGGCAATTTGCGCTTGTTGTGCGGCTTGCCGGACGCGCTGGGGGTCGATCTGGTCTATGGGTACGCCAAAGGCAATGTTTTCTTCAATGGTGCTGTCGGTAAGAAATATGGCTTGCGGCACATGAGCGATATGGGCTTGCAAGGCGCGGTTATTTGTGGGCGTCACAGGTTGGCCATCAATCTCCAAGGTGCCATCGGTTGGCTGTAGCAGGCCCATGATGATGTCGAGTAGGGTGCTTTTGCCACTTCCGGTGGTGCCGATAAAACCAACGCGGCTACCTTTGGCGATGGTGAGGTTGAGATGCTTTAGAACATAGGGCGTTTGCGGGCTGTAGCGGAACGCAAGCTGCTTGAGGCTGATGTTGTGCCTGAAGGGCAACGGTTGGGCGGCTGGCTGGTCGGCGTAGTCGGGTAAGGGTTGGTCGAGCAGTTCGAGGGTGTCTTGTAGCGAGGCTTGGCCGCCATTTATTTGGGTCCAAGATCCATAAGCTTGTTGCAATACGGGCAGTAAACGCTGCGCGCCGAGCGCCAAGGCGCCGAGGATGGGGATGGCTTTGGCGATGCCATCGGCTTGCTGGGCGAGCGAATACGCCAGCGCGGCGATGAGCATCATG
>JBIKPD010000418.1:0-3470 GCA_044357665.1 Roseateles sp.
GCAGCCACGGCCAAGGTCTCGACCTCGGCGCTGGAAGCGCGCAAGAACGGTTTCCTGCTCGATAGCGATCTGATCGTGCCGAACAAGGACGAGTTGCTGTTCGTCGCTTCGGCGCAAGTCAAGGCGATGGCCGATTCGGGCTACCGCGCGCCCCTGAAAGCGCTGTTCCCGGTGGCGGGTCGCTCGGGCATCGCAACGATCAAGGGCCAGTTGGTCAATATGCGCGACGGTGGTTTCATCAGCGCGCACGACTATCACATCGCCAGCCTGATCGCCGACGTGGTCTGCGGCGGCGAGGTCGAAGCCGGATCGCTGGTCAGCGAGGAATATCTGATGTCGCTCGAGCGCAAGCATTTCTGCGGCCTGCTCGATCATCCGAAGACGCAGGAACGGATCATGGGCATGCTTCAAACAGGCAAACCAGTCAGAAACTAATGGCCTTGCGGGACAGACCGACCGAGCGTACCCGCGAGTAGCTCTGTCCCCAACTGATCGCCTCTTCTGCTGGGAATATGGCGCTGTGGCGATACCGCTGAATTCAATTCAAATCAAAGGATCAGGATCATGAGCAAGCAAGTCCAGGAAGCCTATATCTGTGCCGCCACCCGTCTGCCCATCGGCAAATCGGGTCGTGGTTATTACAAGAACACCCGCCCTGACGAGATGCTGGTGCGCGCCATCCAGGCGGCATTGGCCCAGGTGCCGACGCTCGACCCGAAGGCGATCGAGGATGCCATCGTCGGCTGCTCCTTCCCCGAAGGTGAGCAGGGCATGAATATCGCGCGTATCGCCGCGGTCCTGTCAGGGCTGCCGACCTCGGTCGGCGGGGTGACGGTCAACCGTTTCTGCGCCTCGGGTCTGACCGCGATCCAGATGGCGGCAGACCGCATCCGCGTCGGCGAGGCCGAGGTGTTGATTGCGGCTGGCGTCGAGTCGATGAGCATGGTGCCGATGAGCGGCAACAAGCCTTCACTGGCACCGTCGATCTTCGAGCGTGACGAAAACGTCGGCGTCGCTTATGGCATGGGACTGACGGCGGAAAAGGTTGCGCAGCAATGGAAGATCAGCCGCGAAGCGCAGGATGAATTCGCGCTGCAGTCGCATTTGCGCGCCTTGCGTGCGATCCAGGCGGGCGAGCATCGCGACGAGACCACGCCCTATGAGTTGCTCGAGCGCAGACCGAACCTGGCGGACGGTTCGATCAGCATCGAGCGCCGCATCGTCGACTGCGACGAAGGCCCGCGCAGCGACACCTCGATCGAAGGTCTGGCCAGGTTGCGCGCCGTCTTCGCCGCCAAGGGCAGCGTCACCGCAGGCAACAGCTCGCAGACTTCAGACGGCGCCGGCGCGCTGATCATTGCTTCGGAAGCGGCGGTCAAGCGTTTCGGGCTGACACCGCTGGCGCGCTTTGTCTCGTTCGCGGTGCGCGGCGTGGCGCCCGAGTTGATGGGCATTGGCCCGATCGAGGCGATCCCGGCGGCGCTGAAGCTGGCCGGTATCCGCGCCCAGGACCTCGACTGGGTCGAGTTGAACGAAGCCTTCGCGGCGCAGTCGCTGGCGGTGCTGAATGATCTCGACGGCAAGGGCATCACGCTCGACCGGGCGCGCGTCAATCCGAATGGCGGCGCGATCGCGCTGGGCCATCCGCTCGGCGCCACCGGCGCAATCCGGGCCGCCACCGTCATCCATGGCCTGCGCCGCAACAATCTGAAGTACGGCATGGTGACCATGTGTGTTGGCACAGGTCAGGGCGCAGCCGGAATTTTCGAGCGCGTCTGAGCCCCATCGCAGCAAGCCGGAGAACCCACCCATGAGTATCAAAACCGCCATCGTCAACGGTATCAGCACGATCGAGATCGCCCGCCCCGAGAAGAAGAATGCGCTGACCCGGGTGATGTACCAGGAGATGGCCGACGCGCTGGTGGCGGCCAATACCGACAAGTCCGTGCGCGCCCTGTTGATCCAGGGCCAGCCGACGATCTTCACCTCGGGCAACGACATCGAGGATTTCATGGCCAGCCCGCCGCGCGATGAAGAAGCGCCGGTGTTCCAGTTCATGCGTGCGCTGGTCGGCTGTGAAAAGCCGGTGATCGCAGCGGTCAATGGCGCGGCCATCGGCATCGGCACGACCTTGCTGCTGCATTGCGACTTTGTCTATGTGGCCGATGACTCGCGTCTGGCCATGCCTTTTGTCGGCCTCGGGTTGGTGCCCGAATTCGCTTCCAGCCTGGTCGTGCCGCGCTTGATGGGACATGCGCGCGCCGCGGAAAAACTGCTGCTGGGCGACCCGTTCACTGGTGCCGATGCAGTCGATTGCGGTATCGCCAATGCGGTGCTGCCAGCGGCTGAAGTGGTGGCGCAGGCGCGGCGTGTGGCCGAGCGCTTCAACAAACTGGCGCCGAGCGCCGTGCGCGAAAGCAAGCGCCTGATGCGCCGGCACAGCAGCGAGGAAGTGATGGCAACGATCAAGGTCGAGGCCGAGATCTTCGGCAAAAGACTGCGTTCACCTGAAGCGATGGAAGCCTTTCAGGCCTTTTTTCAGAAACGTCAACCGGACTTTTCGAAGTTCGACTGAGGCGCAGCAGCCGAGTCCGCTGCAGCAAGTCCGGCATCGCCCCGCAACCGCGCCAGACCCTTGGGCGAGCCCGGGAACCAGAACCATTGGGTGTCGGTGCCGCCCCGGCGCAGAATGAAATGCCCGACGGCCAGGTAAAGCAGGGCGACAACAGTCATCAGCGCGACGCCACCCGCCAGCCCGAGGGCGGCATGGATGGCGACCTAGCCTGCCGGCATGGCCGGAAATAGCTGCAAGCCGATGAAGAATGCAAGGCCGCTGATCAAGGTGATTGCCAGGGTAATTCGGGCGGCTTGAGCGGAGTGGTTTGGTTTGATTGACTGACGCCGCCTGCTCAGGCCGCTTGCAGCAAAAATTCAACCTTGAGCGCTTCATAGGGAAACTCGACCTGACCGGCAGCGGTTCGACTCAAGACGCCTGCCGAGACAAGCGCGGTCAAATCCATGTGTACAGCCTTGACATCCCGGCCAACCCGGCCCGCCGCATCGCGGACAGTGACCGGACCTGCGCCACAAAGTGCTTTCAGTAATTCCCAGCGCTTGGCTGTCAGCACCTTCCATAGAAGTTCCGGCGTGGCGAAAGAAATCCGGTCAGATCTGGCGCCTTGACCGGTTTTCCAGGTCTGAGCAAATTCAGCCAACGCGTCGGATGGGGCCCGAACATCAAGAGTCACGGTCTTCACGGTTGATCCTTTCTATATCGTCTTGAAAAGCGGCAAGAAGCGGGTCTATGCCGTCGAAAGCGTAAGGTGATTCTTGATCTCTGAAATGCCGGTGATCACCTTTGCCCGCCTCGTTGTCATAGCGGATGACGCAGACTCCCTTGACAACATAGGCCAGCCTGTATTTGTACGAATGCGTCGAGCCTGGAAGCGAGGACGGCAGTTGCCAGAGCA
>JBIKPD010000010.1:0-32692 GCA_044357665.1 Roseateles sp.
AACGCTCGACCAGGATGACTTTCAGGCCGAGATCGGCGGCACGGAAGGCGGCTGAATAGCCGCCCGGGCCGGCGCCGAGCACCAGCAGGTCGCAGTCGAGGTCGGCTGTGCCGGTATAAGCAGCGGGTGCTGGCGCCGGGGCCGGGGCCGGCGCAGCAGCAGGCGCGGCGGCCGGAGCCGCCGCAGCGCTGCTTTCCAGCCTGATCAGCAAACTGCCCTGGTTGATCTTGTCGCCGATGGCGACCACGACCTCCTTGACGATGCCGGCATGCGAGGACGGAATCTCCATCGACGCTTTGTCGCTTTCGACCGTCACCAGACTCTGGTCCGCAGCCACCTTGTCGCCAGGCTTGACCAGCAACTCGATGACGGCGACGTCCTTGAAGTCACCGATGTCGGGGACTATTACTTCAATCAATGCCATGATTTTCTCCGTAGCCCGTCATGCCGGCCAGCCAGCCAGCATGCGGGAATTGCGCGTTGTCCAGCGCTTGGGGGCTTGCCTGAAAAATTACAGGGCGATCCGGCGGAAGTCCGCCAGCAGCGACGCGAAGTAAGCGTTGAAGCGGGCCGCCGAAGCGCCGTCGATGACGCGGTGATCCCAGCTCAGGCTCAAGGGCAGCATCAGACGCGGTGCGAATTGCTTGCCGTCCCAAACCGGCTCCATTTTGCTCTTGCCCACGCCCATGATCGCGACTTCGGGCGCATTGATGATCGGCGTGAAATAGCCGCCACCGATGCCGCCGAGCGACGAAATGCTGAAGCAACCACCGGTCATCTCGGCCGTTCCGAGCTTGCCGTCGCGGGCTTTCTTGGCCAGCTCGCCCATTTCCTGACTGATCTGGAAGATGCCTTTCTTGTCGGCATCCCTGAGCACCGGAACCATCAAGCCATTCGGCGTATCGGCGGCAAAACCGATGTGGAAGTAGTTCTTCAACACCAGTTGCTCGCCATCGAGCGAGGCATTGAACTCGGGGAACTTCTTCAATGCCGCAACGGCCGCCTTGATCATGAAGGCCAGCATCGTCACCTTGGCGGGCGACGATTTGTCAGCGTTCAACTGGACGCGGAAGGCTTCGAGATCGGTGATGTCGGCATCGTCGTTGTTGGTGACATGCGGAATCAGCACCCAATTGCGGTGCAGATTGGCGCCGGAAATCTTCTTGATCCGCGACAGATCGCGGCGCTCGACCGAGCCGAACTTCTCGAAATCGACCTTGGGCCAGGGCAGCAAGCCAGGGAAGGATCCTGCCGCTGCAGGCGCCGCTGCGGGTGCGGCAGCTTTTTGCGCCAGCGTTTGCACCGCCCCGGCCAGCACTGATTTGACGAAACCCTGCAAGTCAAGTTCCTGGATACGGCCGTTCGGGCCGGTGCCCTTGACCTCGTCCAGCGGCACACCGAGTTCGCGCGCGATGCGACGGATGCTCGGCGAGGCATGGGGCAAACGGCCCTTGGCGGCCAAAGGCTCATGCGCAGGCAGTGAAGCGGTCGGCGCGGCGCGCGCTGGCACCGGGGCCGGGGACAGCGCCGCGGCGACGACGGCAGGCGCTGCGGCGACGGCAACTTGCGCCGCCGGCGCTGCGACTTCAACCAGCGCCAGCAGCGATCCCTTGGCCACCTTGTCGCCGAGTTTGACCTTCAATTCCTTGATCACGCCGGCGGTCGAGCTGGGAATCTCCATCGAGGCCTTGTCGCTCTCGACGGTGATCAGGCTCTGCTCGACGCGGATGCTGTCGCCCACCTTGACGAACACCTCGATCACCGACACTGACTCGAAATCACCGATGTCGGGAACAAAGACCTCGATCGTGCTGGTGCCGCCAACTGCAACTGCAGCGACGGGCAGCAGAGCCGCCACCGCTGCTGCCAGCACAGGGGCTGGAGCCACGACGGTTGCAGGCGCCTGAGCTTCTGCCTCGAGCAGCAAGACCAGACTGCCTTGATTGACCTTGTCGCCGAGCGCGACTTTGATTTCCTTGACCAGGCCAGCAGCCGAGCTGGGAATTTCCATCGAAGCCTTGTCGCTCTCGACGGTGATCAGACTCTGCTCGAGCGCGACCCGATCGCCGACCTTGACCAGCAACTCGATCACTGCCACGTCCGTGACGTCACCGATGTCGGGAACCTTGATTTCTAAAATTGCCATTTCATCTCCTTGATGCCTTCATGAAAGCTGCAAGCGGATCTGCGTTTGCAAACCCCACCATGCACTGCGCTTCATCGCGGGCTACATCTGTAAAAAATTTATCAGGCGTAAAGCGGGTTGATCTTGTCTGCCTTGATGCCGTATTTGGCAATCGCTTCAGCCACCTGGGTCGCTGGCAATTTGCCTTCGTCAGCCAGCGCCTTCAAGGCGGCGACGACAACGTAATGCCGGTTGATCTCGAAATGCTCGCGCAGCTTGAAGCGGAAATCGCTGCGACCGAAACCGTCGGTACCCAGCACCTTGTAGCTGCGGCCCTTGGGCATGAAAGCGCGGATCTGCTCAGCGTAATTCTTCATGTAATCAGTCGAAGCGATCACCGGCCCGGTGGTGCGGCCGAGTTGCTGGGCAACGAATGACAGGCGCTGAACCTCGGTCGGATGCAACAGATTCCAGCGTTCGGCATCCTGGCCGTCGCGGGCCAATTCATTGAAGCTTGGTGCGCTCCAGACATTGGCGCTGACGCCCCAGTCCTGCTCCAGCAGAATCTTGGCCGCCTGGCTTTCGCGCAGGATCGTTCCCGAGCCAAGCAGGTTGACGCAAGGCTTGTCCTGAGCGGCTGCTTCGAGCAGATACAGGCCTTTCAGGATTTCGGCTTCGGTACCGGCTTGCAAGCCCGGCATCGGATAGTTCTCGTTCAGCAGGGTGATGTAGAAGTAGACATTTTCCTGGTTCTCGACCATGCGCTTCAAGCCATGCTGCATGATCACCGCGACTTCGTGGGCGAAGGTCGGGTCGTAGGACACGCAGTTCGGAATCGTGCCGGCCAGGATATGGCTGTGGCCGTCCTCATGCTGCAGGCCTTCGCCGTTGAGCGTCGTGCGTCCCGAGGTGCCGCCGAGCAGGAAGCCGCGCGCCTGCATGTCGCCAGCCGCCCAGGCGAGGTCGCCGATGCGCTGGAAGCCGAACATCGAGTAATAGACGAAGAACGGGATCATCACCCGGTTATTGGTCGAATAAGAGGTCGCCGCGGCGATCCAGGAGGCCATGCCGCCAGCTTCGTTGATGCCTTCCTGCAGCACTTGACCGGCCTTGTCCTCGCGGTAATACATCACCTGGTCCTTGTCGACCGGTGTGTATTTCTGCCCTTCGGGGTTGTAGATGCCGATCTGGCGGAACAGCCCTTCCATGCCGAAGGTGCGCGCTTCGTCGACCAGGATCGGCACGGTGCGCGGCCCCAGTTCCTTGTCGCGCAGCAATTGGGTCAGGAAACGCACGAAAGCCTGGGTGGTCGAGATCTCGCGCCCTTCGGCTGTCGCTTCGAGCACGGCCTTGAAGGTTTCGAGCGCCGGCACTTGCAACTGTTCATCGGCCTTCGGGCGACGCTTGGGCAGGAAGCCGCCGAGTTCGGCACGCCGCTCGAGCAGATAACGCATCTCGGGCGTGTCGTTGGCCGGCTTGTAGAAAGGCAGGTCGGTGTCGATCTGGTGATCGCTGATCGGGATATTGAAGCGATCGCGGAAGCTCTTGATGTCCTCGTTGGTCAGCTTCTTGGTCTGGTGCGCGGTGTTCTTGCCCTCGCCGCTTTTGCCCATGCCGAAGCCCTTGACGGTCTTGATCAGCATGACAGTCGGCTGGCCTTCGGTATGTACGGCCTTGTGGTAGGCCGCATAGACCTTTTGCGGATCATGGCCGCCGCGGTTCAGGCGCCAGATGTCGTCGTCGCTCATCGAGTTGACCATCTCGAGCAATTTGGGATGCTGGCCGAAGAAATGCTCGCGCACGAAAGCGCCGTCATTGGCCTTCATCGCCTGATAGTCGCCGTCGACGGTGTCCATCATGACCTTGCGCAGCAGGCCTTCCTTGTCACGCGCTAACAGCGGATCCCAATAGCCACCCCAGATCAGCTTGATCACGTTCCATCCGGAGCCACGGAATTCGCCTTCGAGTTCCTGGATGATCTTGCCATTGCCGCGCACCGGGCCGTCGAGGCGCTGCAGATTGCAGTTGACCACGAAGATCAGGTTGTCGAGTTTTTCGCGCGCAGCCAGGCCGATCGCACCGAGAGATTCGGGTTCGTCCATTTCACCGTCGCCAAGAAAGACCCAGACCTTGCGCTTGGAGGTATCGACCAGGCCGCGAGCGTGCAGGTACTTCAGAAAACGCGCCTGGTAGATCGCCATCAATGGGCCCAGGCCCATCGAGACGGTCGGGAACTGCCAGAACTCGGGCATCAGTTTCGGGTGCGGATAGCTCGACAGGCCCTTGCCGTCGACTTCCTGGCGGAAATTCAGCATCTGCTCTTCGCTGATCCGGCCTTCCAGATAAGCGCGGGCGTAGATGCCAGGTGACGAATGGCCCTGGATATACAGCAGGTCACCGCCATGCACGCCGTCATCGGCATGCCAGAAATGGTTGAAGCCGCAGCCGAGCATCGTCGCAAGCGAGGCAAAGCTCGAAATATGGCCGCCCAGATCGCCGCCATCATCGGGATTCAGCCGGTTGGCCTTGACCACCATCGCCATCGCATTCCAGCGCATGTAAGCGCGCAGCCGCTCTTCGATTTCGATATTGCCGGGCATCCGCTCTTCACGGTCGGCAGGTATGGTATTGACGTACGCGGTCTTGGCCGAGAAAGGCGTGTCGATACCGGCCTGACGGGCGTGATCGATCAATGTTTCAAGCAGGAAATGCGCGCGCTCGCCCCCTTCTTCTCCAATCACGGCGGACATCGCGTCCAGCCACTCCTTGGTTTCTAGCGAGTCGGTGTCATTGGCTGAAGCGCCTAAAAAGGACTGGGGCTGCGAGGACATTTTGTCTCCATACGGTTTAAAAGCAGGCGCAGTGTCTCACAATTTTCCCGCAATCCCAAATTATGCGATTGAATTTCATAATGTGATAATTAACCAGGTAATTGATCAAAATCCGCCTTGCCGGTCAAGCGGTCGCTGGACCGATAATCGGCGATGATTTTTTTCCAGCTCGACCAAAAAGGCGCGACAAGGCGCTGGCTGCTGCCCTTGCAACGTTTTGCTGCACGCTGGTGGCGGAGCCAGCCGCCGGCTCGCCAGGACCGCTTCGCAACCCTCGGCCCCTTGGTGTCGGTGCTATTGTTTCTGGCTGCCATCATCACGGCCTTCTGGTACCTGCGCAACGAGGATTTCGAACGCGAGACCGAGGCAGTCATCCGTGACACCGAAATCGCCCAGCAACAGATTCGCCTGCGACTGAACGAAAACCAGGAGCAACTGCTCAGACTGGCCCGCGAGTTGGTGACCAATACGATCAGCGCACAGAATTTCAGCGCCGAGGCCGCGAGTTTCGCCCGCGAACGCCCCGAGATCACCCAGATCATCTGGTTGAGCAATCAGCGCAAACGGCGCGCCAGCATCACCGCCGCCGGTTTCCAGGCCGACGTCCCGATGAACGGCAACAGCAGCGATCCGTCGATGCCGATGGCGAACCAGAGCAGCGCTCCAGAAGTCGCGTTCCAGGCAGCGCGCGCCCGGCATCAGCCCTCCTATTCACCGCCATTTGGCGGCGCTGGCAACATCGTCTTCCAGGTTCACGTGCCGCTGCTGGACCATAACGGCTTCACTGGCGTGCTGATCGCTGAATATTCAGTTGAGGCGATGCTGCGCTATTTCGTCCCCGTCGATCTGGCTGAGCGCCACCCGATGGCTTTGGTCGATACCGCCGACCGGGTGATCAGCAGCACCGTCACCTTGATGCCAGGAAAAACCGCCAAACGTGCCTCGATCTGGCATGAGTTGCCGATGGCACCGGCAATGAATGGCCTGGTGCTGCGGGGCCAGGGCTACCGCAGTTCGATCGGTTTGATCAGCAACACCTTGTTCTGGATGGTGGTGGCGCTTTCCACGCTGACCGTCTGGATGCTGCTGGGGAGCTGGCGCCATATGCGCAGGCGCTTGCAGATCCAGACTGAACTGGCGACCGAGATGAATTTCCGCCGTGCGATGGAAAACTCGATGTTGACCGGCATGCGGGCGATGGACATGGCTTCGCGCATCACCTATGTGAATCCGGCTTTTTGCGCGATGACCGGGTTTTCCGAGCAGGAGTTGATTGGCGCTTTGCCACCGTTCGCCTTCTGGCCGACCGAGCGCCATGACGAATATCTGCGCCTGCAGGATCTGCAAAGCCAGGGCAATATTCCTGCCGGTGGAGCCGAACTGCGGATCTTGCGCAAGGACGGCACCCTGTTTGATTGCCGCATGTATGTCTCGCCGCTGATCGACGCCAAGGGCTTGCAAAGCGGCTGGATGACTTCGATGACCAATATCACCGAAGCCAAACGGGTGCGTGACCAGCTCTCGGCTTCGCACGAGCGCTTCACCACCATGCTGGAAGGGCTCGACGCCTCGGTCTCGGTGTTGTCGGTGCAGCAAGGTGGGTTGCTGTTCGCCAACCGCAGCTATCGCCAGTGGTTCGGCGCCTTTCCTGCTGGTCATGCCCTGCTGGCCGGCACCCAGGTCGGTCATGAAAGCGGCCCCGACGCCGATGAAGAGGTCGACGGTTACTCTGGTTTGCCGGCCCATTACCTCACCGATCCTGTTTCGGATCCACGCGAGGTCTATGTCGATTCGCTGGAAATGTGGTTTGACGTGCGGGCGCGCTACCTGCAGTGGACCGATGGCACCTTGGCGCAGATGCTGATCGCCACCGATGTCACGATGCGACGCCGCGCCGAGGACCTGGCCGCCCGCCAGGCCGAACGCGCCCAGGCCAGCAGCCGCTTGATGACGATGGGCGAAATGGCCTCGAGCGTTGCACATGAGTTGAACCAACCGCTGACAGCAATCACGAACTACTGCAACGGCATGGTCTCGCGTGTTCGCGGCGACCAGATCGGCAAGGATGACCTGCTCGCCGCCCTGGAGAAGACCGCCAAACAGGCGCAGCGTGCGGGCCAGATCATCCACCGTATCCGCAACTTCGTGAAGCGCAGCGAACCCAGGCGCGAATCGGCGCAGGCCGCAGCGATCGTCGAAGATGCCGTGGAACTGGCCGGCATCGAGTTGCGCCGCCGCCATGTGGCGATCCACACCTATGTCGCTCAGCGCCTGCCGCAATTGCTGGTGGATCCGATCCTGATCGAGCAGGTGCTGATGAATTTGCTGAAGAACGCTGCCGAGTCGATCGACAACGCGGCGCTGCCGGTGTCGCGCCGGCATATCGAATTGCGCGTGGTTCCCAGGCATACGCCCGAGCTCGGCGGCCATATCGAATTCTCGGTCACCGATATGGGGCCGGGCATGCCCGAGGAAGTGATCGCACGCATGTACGAGGCCTTCTTCTCGACCAAGGCGGACGGCATGGGCATCGGCCTCGGGCTCTGCCGATCGATCATCGAATCGCACCAAGGCAGAATCAATGCCGAGAACTTATACAATGGCGCCATTATTGTTGGATGCAGGTTCGCCTTCACCCTTCCGGTTGAGATCTCCCGCCCCGATATTGCGTCCGGGGCTGCTGTGAACTGAAAAGCGACACCATGAGCCTGATTCCGAAAAAGGGTAACGTCTACGTCGTCGATGATGACGAGGCTGTCCGCGACTCTCTGCAATGGCTGCTCGAGGGCAAGGATTACCGGGTCAAATGCTTTGACTCGGCAGAATCGTTCCTCAGCCGCTACGACCCGCGCGAAGTCGCCTGCCTGATCGCCGACATCCGCATGGATGGCATGAGCGGGCTGGAACTGCAGGATCGGTTGATGGAACGCCGCAGTCCGCTGCCGGTGGTCTTCATTACCGGCCATGGCGATGTGCCAATGGCTGTGCAGACGATGAAAAAGGGCGCGATGGATTTCATCGAAAAGCCGTTCAAGGAAGAAGAGCTGGTGTCGCTGGTCGAACGCATGCTCGATCAGGCCCGCACGGCTTTCTCCTCGCATCAGGAAGCTGCCAGTCGCGACGCGCTGCTTTCAAGGCTGACGACGCGCGAAGCCCAGGTGCTCGAGCGCATCGTCGCCGGCCGACTGAACAAGCAGATTGCCGATGACCTTGGCATCAGCATCAAGACGGTGGAAGCGCACCGCGCCAACATTATGGAAAAGCTCAACGCCAACACCGTCGCCGATCTGCTCAAGATCGCGCTCGGGGCCAGCGCCAAAGTCTGAGCTGGTGTCAGAACCCAAGAGCCGCTGTTGCAGCGGCTCTTTTGCATTTTGGAGATAGATTTCATGACAGCAAGACTGATCGACGGCTTGGCGTTGTGGCTGCGGCATCACATCGTTGCGCGATATGAGCCTTCGCCGCAACGCCCGACCCTGCCTCTGGGAGCACAGTGACATGACAGCGAAACTCATCGACGGCTTGGCGTTGTCAAAGAAAATCCGGGCGGAAGTCGCACAACGCGTGATCGCTCTCGGCGCCCGCGGCATCAAGCCGGGCTTGGCCGTGCTGCTGGTCGGCGACAGTCCGGCCAGCCAGGTTTATGTGCGCAACAAGGTCAAGGCCTGCGAAGACGCCGGGCTGAAATCGGTGCTGGAAAAATATCCGGCCGACTTCAGCCAGAACGACTTGCTGTCACGGATCGAAGCGCTGAACCAGGATCCTTCGATCCACGGTATCCTGGTGCAACTGCCCTTGCCAGCCCATATCGACGCCAACCTGGTGATCGAGGCGATCTCGCCCCTGAAGGATGTCGACGGTTTCCATGTCGGCAGCGCCGGCGCCTTGATGGTCGGGCAGGATGGTTTCAAGCCCTGCACGCCTTATGGCTGCATGAAAATGCTTGAGTCGATCGGCGTTGACCCGCGCGGCAAACATGCGGTCGTGATCGGCCGCAGCAATATCGTTGGCAAGCCGATGGCCTTGATGCTGCTGCAAGCCAGCGCCACCGTCACCATCTGCCACAGCGCGACGCCGGATCTGGCGCAATTCACCCGCCAGGCCGACATCGTCGTGGCGGCAGTCGGCAAGCGCAATATGCTGACCGCCGAGATGGTCAAACCGGGCGCGGTGGTGATCGATGTCGGCATGAACCGCAACGATGAAGGCAAGCTTTGCGGCGATGTCGACTTTGCCGGCGTCAGCCAGGTCGCCGGCTGGATCACGCCGGTGCCGGGTGGGGTCGGACCGATGACGATCACGATGCTACTGGTCAACACCTTGGAAGCCGCCGAGCGCGCTGCTGCCTGAGCCGCTTCCAGCGCAATCCGGGGACAAGCCGAACCGGCTAGATTCCCCGCTGCAGATGCACAACATATTTTCGAGGAAATCCCCGTGAGCAACCCTTTATTGAGCCAGGCCCAGTTGCCTGCTTTCGCCAGCATTCGCCCCGAGCATATCGAGCCGGCAATGAGTCAACTGCTGGCCCAGGCCGAGGCCGCACTGGAACTCGCCACCTCCGATGCCACGCCGGCCGATTACGACGCGCTATCGGCAACGCTGGGCGTGGCGACCGAGCGACTCGGTCATGCCTGGGGCGCAGTCGGCCACCTGAACGCCGTCGCCAACAGCCCCGAATTGCGCGAGGCCTATAACGCCATGCTGCCTGCGGTCACCGAATTCTTCACCCGCCAGGGGGCCGACGAGCGGCTTTATGCCAAGTACAAGGCGATCGCCGCCAGCAAGGCTGCAGCCAGTCTGAACCCGGCGCGCCAGCAGGCGCTGAAGCATTGGCTGCGCGATTTCGTGCTCTCCGGCGCAGAACTGCAAGGCGAGGCCAAGCTGCGGTTCGCGGCGATCCAGGAACGCAGCGCCGAGTTGTCGCAGAAGTTCTCCGAGCATGTGCTCGATGCAACCGACGGTTTTGCCTATTTCGCCACGGCTGAAGAGCTCGCCGGCGTACCGGCCGATGTGGTGCAAGCGGCACGCAATGCCGCCTTGGCCGAAAGCAAGGAAGGCCACAAGCTGACGCTGCATTTCCCGGTCTATCTGCCGGTGATGCAATATGGACAGAACCGTGACTTGCGTGAACGCCTCTACACCGCCTATGTCACCCGCGCCAGCGATCTGGGGCAGGCCGGGCTGGACAACTCAGCGCTGATGCAGGAGTTGTTGCAGTTGCGGCAGGAAGAAGCCGCCCTGCTTGGTTTTGGCAACTATGCCGAGGCGGCGATGGTCACGAAAATGGCCAGCAGCCCGGCCCAGGTGCTGACCTTCTTGCGCGACCTGGGCGACCGCGCCCGGCCCTTTGCTGAAAAAGACCTGGCCGAGTTGCGCCAGTTTGCCGCCAGCGAACTGGGCTTGACCGAGTTGCAGGTCTGGGACAACGCCTTCGCCTCGGAGAAGCTGAAGGAAGCACGCTATGCATTCAGTGACGAAGAGTTGCGCCAATATTTCACCGTACCGCGGGTGCTGGCCGGCCTGTTCGACATCATCGAGCGGCTATTCCAGGTCAGGATCACCGAGGCCGAGACCGAGGTCTGGCATGACAGCGTGCGCTTTTACCGACTCGACCGAGATGGCGCGCTGGTCGGCCAGTTCTATCTCGACCTCTACGCCCGCCCGGGCAAGCGCCCCGGTGCCTGGATGGACGAGGTGCGCAGCCGCTGGGCCAGACCGGAAGGTCGGCAGCAGACGCCGGTGGCGCAGCTGGTCTGCAACTTCGCCGCGGGCGTCGGCGGCAAACCAGCGCTGCTGACGCATGACGACGTGACCACCTTGTTCCACGAGTTCGGTCATGGCCTGCACCATCTGCTGACCCAGGTGGATGAGCTTGGCGTTTCGGGCATCTCGGGTGTCGAATGGGACGCGGTCGAGTTGCCAAGCCAATTCATGGAAAATTTCTGCTGGGAATGGGAAGTGCTGCAGCAACTGACCTGCCATGTCGACAGCGCTGCCGCGCTGCCGCGCGACCTGTTCGACAAAATGCTGGCGGCAAAGAACTTCCAGAGTGGCATGCAGACGCTGCGCCAGATCGAGTTTTCGCTCTTCGACATGCGTTTGCATGCCGAACCCGGCAGTGATTCGGCGATCCAGGCGCTGCTCGACGAAGTCCGCGCTGAAATCGCGATCGTGCCGGCAGCGCCGTTCAACCGCAGCCAGCACAGCTTCTCGCATATCTTCGCTGGCGGCTATTCAGCCGGTTATTACAGCTACAAATGGGCCGAGTTGCTGAGCGCCGATGCCTGGAGCGCCTTCGAGGTCGAAGGTGTTTTCAACGCCGACACCGGCCAGCGCTACCTGCACAATATTCTGGAAGTCGGCGGCTCCCGCGACGCGATGGATAGCTTCATGGCCTTCCGCGGCCGCGAACCTTCGATCGATGCGCTGTTGCGGCATCAGGGCATGGCCTGATCCTTGGCGACCCGCATCGCCCTTGCGGGCCATTGCGCCAGCAGCAGCAGCGAGGCCATCAGCAACATCGGGGCTGAGGCGGCTGTCGCAGTCGCCAGCAGGCCGAAGCCGACCGGCACCGAAATCGTTGCGCTATTGGTGGCGAGCATGCGCAGGCCCAGCGCCTGGCCATGTCGCAAGGTCGGCGTCACCTGATGCAAAGTCGCCAGAATCATCGGTTGTACCGAACCGAGCGCCAAGCCCAGCAGGCTTGATCCCAGCATCATCCCCGCAGTGCCCGGCAGCCAGGCATAGACAGCCAGCACCAGGGCCGCCAGCAGCATCGCCAAACGCAACACTGTCAGTTCGTCGAGATGATTGGCCCAGCGGACGATGGCCAGCCTGACGAAAGTGGCGGCGGTGGCGAAAGCACCGAACACCAGGCCGATGCTCGAGGCACTCAAACCCTGCCCATGGCCGACTACCGGCACGACGAACATATGTGCATCCCAGCAGGCCGACAGCACGATATTGAGCAACAGCAGGTTGCGCAACACCGGGCTGCGCAGCAGATCCCAGGCCGGCTTGGTCTGGTTCACAGGGCCGATCGGCTCGGGTTGATGGCGCGGCACTTTTTGCGCCAGCCCCCATGACAGCAAGGGCAGCAGCAAGGCCAGCCCAAAGGCGGCACGAAAGCTGGCATGGTCGATCAACAGGCCGGCAGCCACCGGTGCCAGCGCATTCGACAGCGCCGGCCCGAGCGCAATCCAGCTGAACACGCGCTTGAGCTCCGAAGGGTCTGCCGCGATCAAACCTGCTTCGCGCTGGATCGCCACAGCAGCAACACTGGCCGCGCCACCGCAGAGCAGGCAGCTGATGCCGATCGCCCACAACTCCTGAACGGCCAGCGCGAGCAGCGCGCCGGCCAGAGCCATCAACACGCCGACACCGACCGGCCGGTGGAAACCATGCCGGTCCGCCTGCCGGCCGGCCCATAGCGACAGCAGGATCGGCGCCAGCGCAAAACTGCTCAGCAGCAGCCCCAGCGTCAGCTCACCATAGCCCTGATGCAACACCCACAAGCTGGCGGCAACCCGGGTCACCGCCATGCAGGAATGGACTGCGACCAGGGTCGCGATCAACCAGGGCAAGGCCTGCCGCAACGGCACTGCCGGCGCAGTCAAACGTCGCCGCCTTCATCGTGCAGTCCGAGATGGAGCAACTTCTGCGCCGCAGCGTCGGGCAAGGCTTCGACGCTCTTGAGCTTGCGCGTCATCGCGCGGGTGCGGGTTTCGGCCAGGTCGATCGTCTGACTGGCTTCGTCAAGCTTCTTCTTGGTCTTGGCCAGCACCTCGCCGAATTTACCGAATTCGGTCTTGACCGCGCCGAGCACTTCCCAGACTTCAGCCGAACGCTTTTCCAAGGCCAGCGTGCGGAATCCCATCTGCAAGCTGGTCAGCGTCGCCAGCAAGGTGGTCGGCCCGGCCAGCATCACCTTGTGCTCGCGCTGCAAGGCCTCGAGCAAGCCGGGCCGGCGCAGCGCCTCGGCATAAAGCCCTTCGGTCGGAACGAACAGGATGCCGAAATCGGTTGTATGCGGCGGCGCGATGTATTTTTCGCGGATCGTTCGGGCCTCTGCACGCAAACGGGTCTCGATCGCCTTGGCCGCCGTTTCGACGCCGGGGGCATCGGCGCGTTCCTGCGCATCGAGCAGGCGTTCGTAATCCTCGCGCGGAAACTTGGCATCGATTGGCAGCCACAGCGGCTCACCATCATCGCGCTGGCCCGGCAAGCGGATGGCAAATTCAACCCGCTCGCTACTGCCTGGAATCGTCGCCACATTGCGCGCATATTGCTCCGCCGTGAAGACCTGCTCGAGCAAGCCCGCGAGTTGGACTTCGCCGTAAATTCCGCGCGTCTTCACATTCGTCAGCACCCGACTGAGCGAGCCGACGTCGCGCGCCAGAGTCTGCATTTCGCCCAGACCCTTGTGCACCTGCTCGAGCCGGTCAGCCACCTGCTTGAAGCTCTCACCCAAGCGCTGCTCCAGCGTCGCATGCAACTTTTCATCGACGGTGGCGCGCATCTGCTCGAGCTTCTTTTCGTTGTCGGACTGGATCGCGGTGAGCTTTTGTTCGACCTTGTCCGACAGTTGCTGCAGCGCCTCGGTTTGCGCCTGGGCACTGCGCCTGGCGGCCTGATCCTGGGCTTCGCGGGTCGCGATCGCCTGCGCCGCCAGCGACTGATTGCTCGACTGCAGACCCTGGCTCAGCAGTTGCTGAAACTGAGTCAGGCTCTGCAGCAACTCCTGCCTGGTGGTGCTGGCGCTGCGCGTCAACTCATCACGCAAGGCCCGCTCGAGCCGCTCGGTCTGCTGCCTGACCTCGTCCATCATCGGCGCCAAGACCAGCTCCAGCGCCTTGCCCGGTGAACGCACCCGCAGCAAGGTCCATAGCACCAGGATTGTCAAAGCGGCCAGCAAGGCCAAGGGCCATTGATCGGAAAAATTCATCCTTCGATTGTCTCAGGCAATCGGCAGACCGATGAACAGACCCGCGGCGCGAACTGAAGACAGCATTCGCACGGGTAAACCCCATGAGCAGTTTCGAAAAACATGACCGCAGTCAACCAAAATTTTCCAGCTCTGGGGGCAAGATCATTCGTCTGGGATTCCAGGACGAAATTCCAGTCGAATTGCACCCTTGCAACAATGGAGACAGCATGACCCAAGCCCCCTTCTCGCCTTCACGCCAACGCATCGCCGGCGCCTGCGCCGCTCTGGCTGCGTTCACATTTTCCACCCCGTCATTCGCATGGGAGCCGACCAAACCTGTCGAGTTCGTCGTGCCGGCAGGAACCGGTGGCGGCGCCGATCAGATGGCACGCCTGCTGCAAGGCATCGTCATCAAGCACAAGCTGATGAAGGAACCCCTCATCGTCGTCAACAAGGCAGGCGGCGCAGGCGCCGAAGGCTTTTTGTCAGTCAAGGACGCCAAGGGTGACCCGCACAAGATCATCATCACGCTGTCGAATCTGTTCACAACGCCGCTGGCGACCGGCTTGCCCTTCAACTGGAAGGACATGACCCCGGTTGCCATGATGGCGCTCGACCAGTTCGTGCTCTGGACCAATGCCGATGAGCCTTACAAGAATGCCAAGGAATATATCGCTGCAGTGAAAGCCGCCGGCCCGAACAAATTCAAGATGGCGGGAACCGGCTCGAAGCAGGAAGACCAGATCATCACCGTCGCGCTCGAAAAAGCGACCGGTACCAAGTTCATTTATGTGCCCTTCAAGGGCGGCGGTGAAGTGGCGGTGCAACTGGTCGGTGGCCATGTGAATTCGACCGTCAACAACCCGATCGAGGCCGTCGCGCAATGGCGCGCGGGCAAGCTGCGCGCCCTGTGCGTTTTCGACGACGAGCGCATGCCATTCAAGGCCAAGGTCACGGACACGATGTCCTGGAACGACATCCCGACCTGCAAGGAAGCGGGTGTCCCGACGGATTACCTGATGCTGCGCGGCATTTTCATGGCCCCGGGAGTCACGGCCGACCAGTTGGCCTTCTACGTCGACTTGCTGAAGAAGGTTCGCGCCACACCAGATTGGGCCGAATTCCTGGAGAAGGGTGCGTTCAACCCAACCGTCCTCACCGGTGCGCCGGTCGCAAAATGGCTTGAAGCTGCGGAGACGACGCACAAAGCCCTGATGACAGAGGCTGGTTTCCTGGCCAAGTAAGCAGAGCGCTACCAGGCCTTGCAGCGCTCACTGCGGTAACGCGGTGAGCGTGATATTTTTAAAAGACGTAGATTTGATGGCGGTTGCAATGGAAAACGAAGAAATGGTCGAAGAGGCCGGCCAACCGGTGGTGGCCACCAACAGAGTGGAGGCAGTGGTAGCGGTACTGCTGCTGATTCTCGGAATCGTGGTGATCGTTGAAAGCCGCCGCCTCGGCGCAGGTTGGACCAGCGATGGCCCCGGTTCGGGCTATTTCCCCTTCCTCATCGGCGTGATCATCACGATCGCGAGCCTGGGCTTGCTGTTCGAGTCCGTTTTCGGCAAGAACCGCAGAACCGCGCCCTTCGTCGACACCGTCCAACTCAAGCGGGTGGCGTCGGTGCTGGTGCCCGCAGCGGTCTATGTACTGGGCGTCGGCTATCTCGGGCTTTACCTTGCTTCGGCCATCTATATCGCGCTGTTCATGATCATTCTGGGGCATTACTCCTGGGTCAAGAGCCTGATCGCCGCAGCGGCCGTCAACACGCTCTTCTTCTTCATGTTCGAAGTCTGGTTCAAGGTGCCTTTGTTCAAAGGCTCACTCGACCCATTGAGCTTCCTCGGCTATTGATCCTCCCGGAGAAAAATTAAAATGGAAGAAATCAATTCCCTGATGCAGGGCTTTGCGGTGATCCTGACACCGATGAATATCGGTCTGATGTTCGTCGGGATCATTCTTGGCGTTTTGATCGGTGTTCTGCCCGGTCTTGGCGGCGCCAATGGTGTGGCTATTCTGTTGCCCCTCACCTTCACGATGTCGCCCACTTCGGCCATCATCATGCTGTCGTGCATTTACTGGGGCGCTTTATTCGGCGGCGCAATCACTTCGATTCTGTTCAATATTCCAGGTGAGCCCTGGTCGGTTGCGACCACCTTCGACGGCTACCCGATGGCACAGAAAGGCCATGCTGGCGCAGCCCTGACCACGGCCTTCACTTCGTCCTTTATCGGCGCCTTTGTTGCCGTGGTGATGATCACCTTCCTTGCCCCGCTGGTCGCCAAGTTCGCACTCAAGTTCGGCTCGCCAGAGTTCTTCTCGGTCTACCTGCTGACCTTTTGCAGTTTTGTCGGCATGGGCAAGGGGTCACCTTTCAAGATCCTGATTTCAATGGCCCTCGGCTTTGCGCTCGCAGCCGTGGGTATGGACACGGTGACCGGGCAATTGCGTCTGACATTCGGCCAGATCGAGTTGATGCGCGGCTTTGACTTCCTGATCGCCGTGATCGGTCTGTTCGGCATCGGTGAAATTCTGCTGTCGATGGAAGAGGGTTTGAACTTCCAGGGCAAGAGCGCCAAGATCGACCGCAAGGTTGTCTGGCAGACATGGAAACAATTGCCGCAGTACTGGGTCACCTCATTGCGCAGTTCGCTGATCGGTATCTGGATGGGCATCACACCGGGCGGGGCCACACCAGCTTCGTTCATGAGTTACGGCCTGGCCAAGAAGATGTCTCGCAACGGGCCCAAGTTCGGCACCGGTGAAATGGAAGGCGTGATCGCCCCTGAAACAGCCGCCCATGCGGCGGGCACCGCGGCCTTGTTGCCGATGCTGGCACTCGGCATTCCTGGTTCGCCAACGGCTGCCGTACTGCTCGGTGGTCTGCTGATCTGGGGCTTGCAGCCCGGACCGCTGTTGTTTGTCGAACAGAAGGAATTTGTCTGGGGTTTGATCGCCAGCATGTACCTCGGCAATGTGGTCGGTCTGATCGTGGTGTTGAGCACGGTGCCCTTGTTCGCCTCGATCCTGCGGATTCCGTTCTCGATCATTGCGCCCGTGATCATCGTGATCTGCGCCATCGGCGCCTATACCGTGCACAACGCGATGCTCGACATCTGGTTAATGCTCGGGTTTGGTGTCGTCGGCTATGTCTTCAAGAAGATCGACATTCCACTGGCGCCAATGGTGCTGGCACTGGTTCTGGGAGACAAGGCTGAAGATTCATTCCGCCAGGCCATGTTGGTCTCGCAGGGTGATGTCGGGATCATGTGGGCGAACCCGCTGGTCGGCACCATCACAACCTTGGCACTTACCTTGCTGTTCTGGCCCTTGATCTCCAAAGTGCTTGGCTTGTTTCGCAAGCCCAAAGTGAGCGAATTCGCTGCACAACAACCGGTTGATTGATCCATCAAAGGATCCGGGCCTTCTGGCCCGGCCCCTGTGCCAGGGACGCTGCTTCAGACCTTGCCGCTGTGAATCAATCGACTCAAAGTTTCCGCGGACAGGTTCAGATAAGCCGCCAGTTCCTTCTGCGGAATCGATTCGACCAATTCGGGGCGTTTGCGCAAGAAGCGTTGCATCCGTCCTGTCGCGTCGAGCAAATGCAATGTGATCGTGTGCGCCATGATCTCGCTCATGCCTCGCATGACCGAAAACTCGAAGGCTGCCTTGACCTTGGGGCGTTTTTCAAGAAACTCGACCCAGTCGGACAAGGGCAGGCGCGCCACGCGAGCCTTGGTCACACAGACGATGCCGTAAGGTGTGGCATCGCCCAAACGCCAGGCGGCGTAACTGGTCTCCATATCGCGCTCGCAAGCAAAGCGCAGGATCATCTCCTTGCCTTCCTTGTTGGCGACCACCCGCTTCAGAATGCCATCGAGAACGAAGTACTGCTCCATCTCGCGCACACCCTGCATCAGCAAGAACTCGCCCTTGCGGCCGTCGACGATCACCAGGTGCCGCTCCAACTCGGCCCGATCTTCCCGATCTAGATCCTGGAGAACGATGTTCTGCTGCAATTGCAGGCGGATCACGTTCTTCTCTGCATGGTTAGCGAGCAAGGTCATAGGTCAAAACAGCTCATTTTAAAAATCTTGACCGCGGTCATAGGCGCAGAAGGAGGCCGCCAATCATAGTCCAAGCTGATCTTCTTCATGCACCGAGACAGACGGATCAACCTGCTTCACAGAGAGACAATCCCACATGACAAACGACACGCAAGAGCGCGATCTGACCGACGGCTTCAACCTCGTCATCGACGCGCTGAAACTCAACGACATCGACACAATCTTCGGTTTGCCCGGCATTCCGATCACCGATTTCACCCGCAAGGCCCAAGCCGAAGGCATCCGCGTGATCTCGTTCCGCCACGAGCAGCATGCCGGCAATGCGGCTGCCGCAGCAGGCTTTCTGACCGGCAAGCCCGGCATCTGCCTGACGGTGTCGGCGCCAGGCTTCCTGAACGGCTTGACCGCGTTGGCCAATGCGACGACCAACTGCTTCCCGATGATTCTGATCAGCGGCTCGAGCGAGCGCGAGATCGTCGACCTGCAGCAGGGCGATTACGAGGAAATGGACCAACTCGCGATCGCCAAGCCTTTGTGCAAAGCCGCGTTCCGGGTACTGCATGCCGCCGACATCGGCGTTGGCATTGCCCGCGCGATCCGCTCGGCGCTGTCGGGACGTCCGGGCGGCGTCTACCTTGACCTGCCGGCCAAATTGTTCTCGCAGACCATGGATGCCGAAGCCGGCAAGCATTCGTTGATCCATGTCGTCGACCCGGCCCCGCGCCAGTTGCCGGCACCTGATTCAGTGCAGCGCGCGCTGGATCTGTTGAAAGGCGCCAAGCGCCCGTTGATCCTGCTCGGCAAGGGCGCGGCTTATGCCAGGGCCGATGAAGACATCCGCACCCTGGTTGAAAAATCCGGCATTCCTTACCTGCCGATGTCGATGGCCAAAGGCTTGCTTCCCGACACCCATGAGCAATCGGCCGCACCGGCACGCTCCTATGTGCTGGCCGAGGCCGACGTGGTGATGCTGATTGGCGCCCGACTGAACTGGCTGCTTTCACATGGCAAGGGCAAGACCTGGGGCACGCCGAATGGCAAGCAGTTCATCCAGATCGACATCGCACCGACCGAGATCGACAGCAATGTGGCGATCGCCGCGCCGGTGATCGGCGACATCGGATCCTGCGTCGCTGCCCTGCTGGGCGGCATGGGCGACAACTGGGCCAAGCCGCCGGTCGAGTGGACGGGCGCGATCGCCGACCGCCGCGAAAAGAACCTGGCCAAGATGAGCGCAACTTTGGCGCTCGATCCGTCGCCGATGAATTTCCACAGCGCGCTGAACGTGGTGCGCGACATCGTCAAGAACAATCAGGATGCGATCGTCGTCAACGAAGGCGCCAACACGCTGGACTTCGCACGCAGCATTGTCGACATGTACAAGCCGCGCAAGCGCCTGGACGTCGGCACCTGGGGCATCATGGGCATCGGCATGGGCTTCTCGGTCGGTGCTGCGGTGGTGACCGGCCAGCAAGTCATCGCCATCGAGGGCGACAGCGCCTTCGGCTTCAGCGGCATGGAAGTCGAAACCATCTGTCGCTACAACCTGCCGGTCTGCATTGTTGTCTTCAACAACAACGGCATCTACAAAGGCACCGATGTCAACAAGCTCGGCGGCGATGTCGCGCCGACCGTGTTCGTCAAGAACGCACGCTATGACATGATGATGCAGGCCTTCGGCGGCGTCGGCGTGCATGCGACGACTCCGGCAGAATTGCGGGCGGCCATGGAAGAGGCGATCAAGTCAGGTCAACCGACGCTGATCAACGCCGTCATCGATGAAACCGCCGGCACCGAAAGCGGCCGCATCACCAGTTTGAACCCGCAAAGCGGTGCCAAGAAGAAGTAATCCAGTTAACCCATTGACAAGGAAAAACCCACCATGAACAAGCCACTCAACGGTATCAAGATCATCGACTTCACCCATGTGCAAGCCGGCCCGGCCTGCACGCAACTGCTGGCCTGGTTCGGCGCCGACGTGATCAAGGTCGAGCGCCCGGGCGCAGGCGACGTGACGCGCAGCCAGTTGCGCGACATCCCCGATGTCGATGCGCTCTACTTCACCATGCTCAACAGCAACAAGCGCTCGCTGACGCTCGACACCAAGAAGCCTGAAGGCAAGGCTGTGCTGGAAAAGCTGATCAAGGAATCCGACGTGCTGGTCGAGAATTTCGGCCCCGGCGCGCTCGATCGCATGGGCTTCACCTGGGAGCGCATCCAGGAGTTGAACCCCAAGATGATCCTGGCTTCGGTCAAGGGTTTCAGCGATGGCCATGAGTACGAAGACCTGAAGGTCTATGAAAACGTGGCCCAATGCGCCGGCGGCGCAGCCTCCACCACCGGCTGGTGGAAGGGCGAAGAATCGGGTCCGATGATCTCTGCAGCCGCCCTGGGCGACAGCAACACCGGCATGCATCTGGCCATCGGCATCCTGACCGCCTATATCGGCCGCCAGCAAACCGGCAAGGGCCAGAAGGTCGCCGTCGCGATGCAGGATGCAGTGCTGAATCTGTGCCGCGTCAAGATGCGCGACCAGTTGCGTCTGGACAAGCTGGGCTACCTTGAAGAGTATCCACAGTACCCGCATGAGAGCTTCTCCGATGTGGTGCCGCGCGGCGGTAACGCCGGTGGTGGCGGTCAGCCGGGCTGGATCCTGAAGTGCAAGGGCTGGGAAACCGACCCGAACGCTTACATCTATTTCACCGTCCAGGGCCACGCCTGGCCACCGATTTGCGACGCCATCGGCAAGCCCGAGTGGAAGACAGATCCGCTCTACATGACGCCAAAAGCGCGCCAGCCGCACATCATGGACATCTTCGCCACGATTGAAGACTGGCTCAAGGACAAGACCAAGTTCGACGCGGTCAACATCCTGCGCAAGTTCGACATCCCTTGTGCGCCGGTGTTCTCGATGAAGGAGTTGCTCAACGACAAGTCCTTGCGTGCCAGCGGCTCGATCGTCGAAGTGCCGCACAAAGAGCGCGGCAGCTACTGGACCGTCGGCAGCCCGATCAAGTTCTCGGACCTCAAGCCGATCATTACCGGCTCACCGTTGCTGGGCGAGAACACCGATGAAGTGCTGGCCGAGCTCGGCTACAGCAGCGCCGAAATCGCTGCCATGCACGAAGCCAAAGCAGTCTGAACCGGACCTCACGATGCCTTCCAATCTGGATCTGAATCAACTCGTTGCCGGTGCCGGCGACGCGATCATGGTCTGCGATGCCGAGGGCCTCGTGACACTCTGGAACGCTGCAGCCGAACGCATCTTCGGCCATACGGCTGCAGAAGCGATCGGCCAATCGATGGACATGATCATCCCGGTGCGGCAGCGCGAGCGCCACTGGGATGGTTATCACAAGACCATGGCGAGTGGCATCACCAAATACGGTGCCGATCTGCTGCGTGTGCCGGCCTTGCACAAGGATGGGCATACGCTGTCGATCGCATTCACGGTGTCGATGATCTACACGCCGGAGCACAAGGTCGACAGCATCGTCGCCATCGTGCGTGACGAATCCAAGCGTTTTGCCGAAGATCGCGAACTGCGTAAACGCTTGGCAGAACTCGAGGCGGCAGCCAAAGCGCAGGCCGCTTGAACTGAAGCCACTGCGTCAAACGCAGAGTTCATCGATTGATCGGAGCGCAGGCCAAGGCCAGACGCCTGCAGATGCCGCGCGGCCGGGCTTTGTTCAGGCGACCGGACTTTGGCAACTCACAGAATTTTTTGCATAGTGCAGCGAAACGTCGCGAACACAGGGGAGACATTGCGATGAGCAAGGCATTGGACGGCGTCCGCATTCTCGACTTCACCCATGTGCAGTCGGGACCGACCTGCACCCAGTTATTGGCCTGGTTCGGCGCCGATGTGATCAAGGTCGAACGCGCTGGCCATGGCGATGCCACCCGCGGCCAGCTGCGCGACATTCCCGATGTGGACAGCCTCTATTTCACGATGCTCAACCACAACAAGCGCTCGATCACGCTTGACACGAAAAAGCCGAAGGGCCGCGCGGTGCTCGACGCGTTGATCAAGACCTGCGATGTACTGGTTGAAAATTTCGCCCCTGGCGCGCTCGACCGCATGGGCATCACCTGGGCCCATATCCAGGCGCTGAACCCGCGCATGATCGTCGCTTCAGTCAAGGGCTTCGGTCCGGGCAAATACGAACATTGCAAGGTCTATGAAAACGTGGCTCAGTGCGCCGGCGGTGCGGCATCGACGACCGGCTTCGACGATGGCCCGCCGGTCGTCTCGGGCGCCCAGATCGGCGACAGCGGGACTGGTCTGCACCTGGCCCTGGGCATCGTCGCCGCGCTGTACCAGCGCAACAGCACCGGGCGCGGCCAACAGGTGCTGGCGCCGATGCAAGACGCGGTACTCAACCTCTGCCGCGTCAAGCTGCGCGACCAGCAGCGGCTCGAACGCAATGGCACGATGCATGAATATCCGCAATATCCGGACGGCAAATTCGGCGATGCCGTGCCGCGTGCCGGCAATGCTTCAGGCGGCGGCCAGCCGGGCTCGATCCTGAAATGCAAGGGCTGGGAAAACGATCCCAACGCCTACATCTACTTCATCACGCAGGCAGCGGTCTGGCCGGCGATCTGCCAGGTCATCGGCGAGCCGGGCTGGATCAACGACGAAGCCTATGCCACACCGGGCGCCAGGCTGCTGCACCTGAAACCAATCTTTGCGCGGATCGAGAAATGGACCATGTCGCTCGACAAGTACGCCGCCATGGACATCCTGAACCAGCATGACATTCCCTGCGGGCCTATCCTTTCGATGAAGGAAATCGCCGCAGATGAATCACTGCGCGAGTCGGGCACGGTGGTCGAGGTCGACCACCCGACGCGTGGCAAATACCTGACGGTCGGCAACCCGATCAAGATGTCGGACAGCAAGACCGAGGTGACCCGCTCGCCGCTGCTGGGCGAACATACCGAAGAAGTGCTGCGGCAGTTGGGCTATAGCGATGCAGATATAGCCAATCTGCGCGCCGAGCAGGTGATCTGAGCGCCGGCAATTGCGGGCATCCGAAGAGATTGTGAGCATTCAATGAAACATCAAGTGATACCGATCGCGGTGCTGGACGCCGACCTTGCCAGGAAGCGCAAGCGCGAAGCGCCAAAAGGCCGGCGTGTCGATGCTGCAGCCCTGCAGGAAGTCAGGCTGTTGCTGGGCGAAGCATCACGGCAGCGCGATCTGTTGATCGAGCATTTGCACAAGATCCAGGATCAGTACGGCCACTTGTCGACCGCTCATCTGGCGGCCCTGGCGCAGGAGATGGGTCTGGCGCAGACCGAGGTCTACGAGGTGGCGAGCTTCTATCACCACTTCGACATCGTCAAGGAAGGCGAAACTGCACCAGCCAGCCTGACCGTTCGTGTCTGTGACGGTTTGTCCTGCGAAATGGCCGGCGCACGCGAACTGCTCGCGCGCTTGCCAGCAATCCTCGGCAAGGATGTGCGCGTGATTGCGGCGCCCTGTGTCGGACGCTGCGAACAGGCGCCGGTGGCGGTGGTCGGGCAGAACCCGATCACTTTGGCCAGCAGCGAAAAAGTCGCTGCGGCAGTCAGCGCAGGGGAAAGAGCAGACCCATTGCGCCAGCAGCAGACCCACATCAACTTCACCGCCTACCGGGCCGCTGGCGGTTACAAGCTGTTGCAGGACTGCATGTCGGGAGCGCACGAGGTCGAGTCGGTTATCAAGGCGCTGGAGGATTCAGGCCTGCGCGGACTCGGTGGCGCAGGTTTTCCGGCCGGACGCAAATGGCGCATCGTTCGCGCCGAGACCGGACCGCGGCTGATGGCGGTCAACATCGACGAAGGCGAACCCGGCACTTTCAAGGACCGGACCATGCTCGAGAGCGATCCGCACCGCTTCCTCGAAGGCATGTTGATCGCGGCCTGGGCGGTCGGCATTGCTTCGATCTACATCTATCTGCGCGACGAATACCATGGCTGCCGCGAGGTTTTGACCGAGGAGCTCGAGATCTTGCGGCGCGAGCTGCCGCTGACCGGACTGCCCGAAATCCATCTGCGGCGCGGCGCCGGCGCCTATATCTGTGGCGAAGAATCAGCCATGATCGAATCGATCGAAGGCAAGCGCGGTATTCCGCGTCTGCGTCCGCCCTATGTGGCGCAGGTCGGTCTGTTCGGCCGGCCGACGCTGGAACACAATTTCGAGACCCTCTACTGGGTGCGCGAACTGGTCGAAAAAGGCGGTGCCTGGTTTGCTTCCCATGGCCGTAACGGTCGCAAGGGTCTGCGCTCCTTCTCGGTCTCGGGTCGGGTGAAACACCCGGGCGTCAAGCTGGCGCCCGCTGGCATCAACTTGCAGCAGTTGATCGATGAATATTGCGGCGGCATGCTCGATGGTCACCAGCTCTATGCCTATCTGCCCGGCGGCGCTTCAGGCGGCATCCTGCCCGCTTCGCTGAATGGCTTGCCGCTCGATTTCGACACCTTGCAAGCCTATGGCTGCTTCATCGGTTCGGCTGCGGTCATCGTGCTTTCGGACCAGGACAAGGCAGTCGATGCGGCGCGCAATATGCTGAATTTCTTCAAGCATGAGTCCTGCGGGCAATGCACGCCTTGCCGCAACGGCACGGCCAAGGCCTCGGCCTTGATCGCCAAGCCGCATTGGGACCTCGAGCTTCTGGCAGATTTGTCCACCGTGATGCGCGATGCGTCGATCTGCGGCCTGGGTCAGGCCGCACCGAACCCGATCGACTGTGTCGTCAAGTATTTCCCGCATGAATTGGCTTGAAACAGGCGCCCGAAAATGAACGCAATCAGCAAGCATGAAGCCGCGCAGCTCGAAGCACCGCTGCTGTCCTTTCGCCTCAACGGCCGCGATGTCTCGGCCAGGTCGAACCAGACCCTGATCGAGATCGCCGACCGCGAAGGCGTGGAAATTCCCCGCCTTTGCTACAAGCCGGGCCTGGACTGCGTCGGCAACTGCCGCGCCTGCATGGTCGAGATCGACGGCGAGCGCGTGCTGGCCCCATCTTGCTGCCGTACGCCGACTCCAGGCATGGTCGTCACGACCGACAGCGCGCGCGCGCTGAAGTCGCAGCAGCTGGTGCTCGAATTGCTGCTCGCTGATATGCCCAAAGTGGCCGAAGGCGAGCACCTATACACCCGCAACAACGAGCTCGACCAATGGGCCGCCAAGCGGGCTGTGGGTACATCGCGTTTCGAGGCCCGCGTCCAGACCGTCCCGGATTTCTCGCACCCGGCGATTGCGGTCAATCTGGACGCCTGCATACAGTGCACGCGCTGTCTGCGCGCCTGTCGCGACGAACAGGTCAACGACGTGATCGGCATGGCCTTCCGCGGTGATGAGTCCAAGATCGTCTTCGACATGGACGACCCGATGGGCGCCTCGACCTGCGTGGCCTGCGGCGAATGCGTGCAAGCCTGTCCGACGGGTGCCTTGATGCCGGCACGCGAGGTGGCGCTGGTCGTCCCCGACAAGCAGGTGGATTCGCTCTGCCCTTTCTGCGGCGTCGGCTGCCAGTTGACCTATAACGTCAAGGACAACAAGATCCTCTTCGTCGACGGGCGCGACGGCCCGGCCAACCATGCAAGGCTTTGCGTCAAGGGCCGCTACGGCTTCGATTACGCCCACCATCCGCATCGGCTGACGGTGCCGCTGATCCGGCGCAAGGATGTGCCCAAGAGCGGCAATTTCTCGATGGACCCCGAGCATGTGCTCGACGTTTTCCGCGAAGCGAGCTGGGAAGAAGCGCTCGAATTGGCAGGCGGCAAGCTCAGGGACATCCGCGACCAACATGGCAAGCGCTCGCTGGCCGGCTTCGGCTCAGCCAAGGGCAGCAATGAAGAGGCTTACCTGTTCCAGAAGCTGGTTCGCACCGGTTTCGGCAGCAACAACGTCGACCATTGCACCAGGCTTTGCCACGCCTCGTCGGTCGTTGCCCTGCTTGAAGGCATAGGCTCAGGCGCAGTCTCGAATCCGGTGATGGATGTGACCAAGGCCGATCTGGTGCTGATCATCGGCGCCAATCCAACCGTCAATCATCCGGTGGCAGCGACCTGGATCAAGAATGCGGTGAAGGGCGGCACCAAGCTCGTCGTCTGCGATCCGCGCCGCTCGGACCTGGCCAGGATGGCCGATCACTTCCTGCAGTTCAAGGCCGACACCGATGTCGCCTTGCTCAACGCGATGATGCATGTGATCGTGACCGAAGGTCTGGTCGACCAGGACTTCATCGCCAGCCGCACGATCGGTTTCGATGAGTTGCGCCGCAATGTCGAAGGCTACTCGCCCGAGGCGATGGCACCGATCTGCGGCATTGAAGCCGAAACAATCCGTGAGGTCGCACGGCTTTATGCCGGCTCCAAAGCCTCGATGATCCTCTGGGGCATGGGCGTTTCGCAGCATATCCACGGCACCGACAACGCCCGCTGCCTGATCGCGCTGGCCTTGATGACCGGGCAGATCGGCCGACCCGGTACCGGCCTGCACCCCTTGCGGGGTCAGAACAATGTGCAGGGCGCCTCCGATGCGGGGTTGATCCCGATGATGTACCCCGACTACCAGAAAGTCGTCGATGACGAAGTACGCGGGCGCTTCGAGCAGGCCTGGCATCTGCCGGCAGGCACGCTCGACGCGACGCCCGGGCTGACCGTCGTCGAAGTGATGCATGCGATCAAGACCGGCGGAATTCGCGGCATGTATGTGATGGGCGAAAACCCGGCGATGTCCGACCCCGACGCCAACCATGCGCGCGAAGCTCTGGCGGCGCTGGAGCATCTGGTGGTACAGGACATTTTCCTCACCGAAACAGCCTACCTCGCCGACGTCGTCCTGCCAGCCAGCGCATTTCCGGAAAAGAACGGCACCTTCACCAATACCGACCGTACGGTGCAAATGGGGCGCCAGGCGATCGATCCACCCGGCCAGGCGAAGCAGGACCTGTGGATCATCCAGCAGATCGCCAGCAAGCTCGGTCTGGACTGGCAGTACGGCCATGTCAGCGAAGTCTTCGACGAAATGCGCCATACGATGCCCAGCATCGCCGGCATCACCTGGGAGCGGCTCGAGCGCGAGCATGCGGTCACCTATCCCTGCGTCAAGGAAGGCGATGCCGGCGATGCGGTGGTCTTCACCGACGACTTCCCGCTCACCGGCGGCAAGGCCCGTTTTGTGCCGGCCGACATCATCCCGGCAGCCGAACGTCCTGACGCGGATTACCCGATGGTGCTGATCACCGGCCGGCAACTCGAACATTGGCATACCGGCAGCATGACCCGGCGTGCCACCATGCTCGACGCGCTGGAACCCGATCCAGTGGCCCTCGTGCACCCGCTCGACCTGCAGGCCATGGGCGGCAAGCCAGGCGACGTGATCACGCTCGAATCACGGCGTGGCCAGGTCGCCTTATATGCCCGTGCCGATGACAGCTCGCCGCGCGGCGCCTTATTCGTACCCTTCTGCTATTACGAAGCGGCGATCAACCGCCTGACCAATGCCGCGCTTGACCCGTTCGCAAAAATCCCCGAGTTCAAGTACTGCGCCATCCGCGTCACCCTCGGCGGCGAAGTCGGCGCCCAGGGCAGCTATGGTGGCGGGCAAGCACATCGCAAGCTGGAAGCGCAAGCCGCCAGCTGATCCGAGGCTCAATCCCGCGCCGGGCTGGCGCTGAGCCGGTGCTGCATCGCCCCGGCCAGCAAGGGCTTGCTGCCGCCAGCGGCCCATTCCGCATGGCCCGCCCCGTAAAACGGTGATAACGGGTGGCCACTCTGGCCGCCCGGCATGACCAGGGTGGCTTGCTCTTCACGGCCGGGAGAGACAACCAGCCGCTCGGATTGCCCGAACGCCGGTCCTGTCACATGGGGCAGGTTCGAGTCGCCGGACTGAGGTAGAGACGGCATGTCGAGCAGCCAGCCCAGCGCCGGGATGGCGCGCGCCAGCGGATGCTGGATGCGGCTCGCGTTGAAGCGCCCCCAGGTTGCCTGCTCCAAAGTTTGATCACTCTTGCGAAGGTCGAGCAGTACCGCGTCGACCTGCGCCAGCAGCAGGGCGTCCCAGTTGGCAAAGTCCTTGGGCAGCAGATGGGCCGGGCGCTGATCGATGGCCCGCGCCGCGCTGTATTCGAACTGCGCACGCCATTTTGGCCGCTGTTTGTCATCGGCCTGGGGCTCGCCCAAAGCCTTGCTGGTCCAGGCAGCCCAGAGCAGGTCAAGCGTCTTCAAGCGGACCATGCGGACCAGCCGATAGCCCACCTGGTCGGCATCGGCGCGGCCGTTCCATTGCTTGAGCAGCGTAGCGGCGCCGGCATGCGCGGGGCTGGCATCCAGCAAGGGGCCGAGGCGGGCCGCCCAGCTCTGCATGAAGCGAGCCTCGTCGTCCATATGGATCGCCGCCAGGCTGGCTTCATCGTGGATCGGGGTGGCGCTGAGCCGGTCCCGAATCTGCAGGGCGCGCGCGCCGAGATCGAAGCCACCATCACCGATGACCTCGGCAGCGGCACCTCCGAGTTGGCGATTGTTGGCGGTCCAAAGCTGGCCAGCCGCCGGATCGCGCTGCACCGGATAGTCAGAAGGACTCAGCCAACTGTGACCCGGCAGATCGATCGTTTGAAAGCGTGCATAACTCTTGCTCATGCCGGCCTGCGACCAAAGCTGCCCGGCAATAGTCCAGCCGATATGGCCGGCCCGGTCGGCGACCATGATGTTCTGATGCGGCAGGCCCGAACTCTGCGCGACCCGCAAGGCGTCTTCAACCGTGGCAGCTTTGAGCATCCGGTCCAGTTCCATATTGAATGCCGATCCTTGATGCGCAATCCAGCGCAAGGCATAGCGTCGACCTTCACGTCTTTGCACGATCGGCGAGCCGTCGAACTCTTCAACGACCAGCATTTGCGCTGCCGCGCCCTTGACGGCAATCACTTCATCGAACTTGCTCAATCGCCCTGGAGGCAGTTGCGCCGGCAACTCGATCCAATCGAACCATTGGCCATAGGCGTTGGTGAATCCCCAGGCCACCGAACCGTTGGAGCCGACCACCAGGCTGGGCGTGCCGGGCAGACTCAAGCCGGCCGCGCGCAAGGCCGTGGGCCCATTGCCAAGTTGCAACTGGGTCCGGAACCAGATGCTGGGAGCGCCAAGATTCAAATGCATATCGTTGGCCAGGATCGCGCCGCCATGGGCGCTGCGGCTGCCCGATACGGCCCAGTTGTTGCTGCCGATCACCTCATCCTCCTGGCCGCTCGATGCGAATTGCGGCATGGCCCGCTGGCGCAGGTCCAAATGCGCCGGGCCAGGCATCTCCGGATCGGGCAGCCGGCTGCCGTCGAGGGCTGCGTCCCGCCGGCCGCCGCGGGGATTGAGCCAATCGAACAAGACGTCCCCTGCCCGCTCGCGCAGCCACGCCCGCTCGAAGCCGCGATCGAAACTGTCGGCCTGCAACATGAAGAACATCTCACCGACGACCAGCAGCGAATCGACTGGATCCCAGGCCAGTGGCTCGGCCCGCAACAGCAGGTATTGCCAGGGCCGCAGCGGCAAGGCAGCCAGGCCGGCATTGACGCCGCGGGTATAGGCCAGCAGCAGCGCCTTGTCAGCTTCGGGCAGTTGCGCCAGCCTTTCGGTCAGCCGCGTGCGCATGCGGTGGGCGCGGCGCGTCTTGTCGCGCTCCAGCGCCACTGCACCGAACAAGGCCGACAACTCTCCCGCTGCCGATCGGCGGGTCAGATCCATCTCGAAAAACCGCTCCTGTGCATGGACGAAACCGAGCCCGCGCGCCAGATCCTGGCGGTTTTCGCCCTGCAGGGAGACCGTGCCGCTGGCGTCGCGGCTGATGTCGAGCGGCGCCGTCAAACCCGGCAGGCTGATCGCCCCGTCGAGTTGCGGCAGACTGGCCCGCAGCAGACCCCAGACCAGCAACAACAGCAGTAGCAGCAAAGCCAGTACGGAGACTGACAGCCGGATGGCGATGCGACGCAGCTTGCTTGATGTCATGGGCAGATCCCGCAGTAAATCCTGCATTGTGGCTTTGCTGGATCGCTTTGGCATTCGGACTTTCCACTGCCAAGTCGGCGTAAATGCGGGTCAATCCCTAAAATGCGGGGATATGTCAAAGCTTCCTGCAATGTTTTCTTCCCGCCGGCGCGGCCTGGTCCTGTTGCCGTTGGCCCTGGCTGGCTGCGCCGCAGCCCCCCGGCAGAGCGATACCCCGGCGGTTGCCACGCCCGAAGTCAAGGTTCCGGGCAGGCTGGCAAAGCCGCCCCGCATCGGCCTGGCCTTGGGTGGCGGCGCGGCGCGCGGTTTCGCCCATATCGGCGTGATCCAGGTGCTCGAGGAACAAGGCATCAAGGTCGATCTGGTGGCAGGAACCTCGGCCGGCAGCCTGGTCGCAGCGCTCTATGCCTCGGGCAAGAACGGCCGCGAACTGGCTGCCTTGGCCGAAACGATGGACGAAGGCTCGATCACCGACTGGGCTTTCCCGACAAGGGGTTTGATCCGCGGCGAAGCGCTGGCGCGCTATGTGCGCGAGAAAACCGGCAACAAGTTGATCGAGCAGATGAGCATTCCGCTGGGCATAGTCGCCACTGACCTGTCGGACGGCGCAGCGATTCTGTTCCGCACTGGCGACACCGGCGCCGCGGTACGGGCTTCAAGTTCGGTGCCGGCCTTGTTCCAACCGGTCCGCATCGGCACGCGGGATTATGTTGACGGCGGTCTGGTGGCGCCGGTGCCGGTGCGCTTTGCGCGCCAAATGGGAGCGGATCTGGTGATCGCGGTCGACATCACTTCGCCGCCTGAAGAAAAGCCGGGGGGCGACGCGATGCGCATGCTGATGCAGACCTTTTCCATCATGGGGCGCAGCATCAACAACTTCGAACTGCGCGACGCCGATCTGGTGCTGCGGCCCAAGCTCGACGGTGTCGGTAGCGCCGACTTCGGCAGCCGCCGCCATAGCATCCAGGTCGGACGCGAAGCCACCTTGGCGATGCTGCCGCAATTGCGCGCCCGGATCGAAGCCAGAACACGCTGAGGCACAACGTACGAAAGCGATCGCCCAATTGAAAAAACCCGGTGCAAGCACCGGGTTTCGATTGGGTTCAGACCAGCCGCATCAGCGACCGGAATTTCCAATTCAAGCAGCTGCAGCAGCGCGCTTGTTGCCACGCGTCGTGGTTTGCGATGCCTTGACAACCGAGTTGGTTGCGCTCTGGAAGTTCGCTTCAGCGACGTCAGCGGCTTGCTTGGCGGCCTTTTGAACGCTTTCGAAAGCGTTGCTGGCTGCGGCAACTGCCGACTTCATCAGCGCAACAGCGTTTTCGCTGCCGGCCGGTGCGTTCTTGACCGCGGTGTCAACAACAGCGGTGAACTTCGACTGGACTTCAGCCAATTGGGCTTCGGCCAGCTTGGTCACTTCAGAGTTGGTGCTGGTGGCGATGTCATACAGATGGCGGCTGTAAGCAGCGGCCTTCTCGGCTGTCGGCTGCAGCAATGCGGCTTGCAGGCTCAGCAGTTCTTGTGCGTCCTTCACCGACAGGGCGGCTTGGGTGTTTTCGGCGACTTCGCCAAGGGCAGTTTTTGCCACTTGAAGATTCAGTTCGACGAGCTTCTCGACGCCTTCAAAGGCCTTGTTCGTCAAACCGAACAGGGTATCAAGATTGGCTTTGTGGGCGGCGAAGACTTGTTCAGCTGTAAGCATGGAGCACTCCTAATTCGGGGGCTACCCCGGGGTTGATTTCTGATCGAATTATTTCGTCAGCATTTAATGTTGCACTGCAACAAAAACGAAGTATAGACAGATCTTTCAGCTTTGCAAGCTTTTTTTGTTGCACTGCAGCAAATAAGGGGGTTGAGCGGTTTTTTCCTTGACGGATCCCGCCCTGCTTCGGCCAAAGTCGGGGCAAAGATCACCCGGCGGTTGAGTGAATACCCTGACGAATGTTGTGGTCCGCTGTACACGGCTAGCCGCCGCGGGATGAAAGAATAGACCCTATGAAAAGACCCGAAGCCGAGCCGCGCAGCGCGTTCGCACATTTTGAACCGCTGACGACGCGCTGGATGGACAACGACGTCTACGGCCACCTCAACAATGTCGTCTACCTGAGCTTGTTCGACACGGCGGTGAACCAATACCTGATCGCTGCCGGCGCACTCGACATCCACGCCGGGACGGTGATTGGCCTGGTGGTCGAAACGCATTGCAACTTCTTTGACTCATTGGCCTATCCGCAGCAGATCGACGCCGGTCTCAGGGTCGGCCGGCAGGGTCGCTCGAGTGTGCGCTACGAAATCGGACTGTTTGCCCAAGGTGTGGAACTTTGCGCCGCCCGCGGACATTTGATCCATGTCTATGTCGATCGAGACAAGCGCCGACCGGTGCCCGTCTTGCCTGACGAATATTTGCTCGCCTTGAAAGGATTGACCCTTGAACAAGTTTGAAAAACCCGCCCCCGAGGCCAGGACAGCAGTCGATGCAGCGATCACCAGCCGCCATTCGATGCGGGCTTTTTTGCCGACTGAAGTGCCCCGCGAGATGATCGAGGAGATCCTGCAAATTGCTGCGCGCGCGCCATCCGGCACCAACACCCAGCCCTGGCAGGTGCATGTGCTGACCGGCCAGGCCAAGCAGCGCCTGAGCGATCGCATCATCAAAGCCCATGCAGACCCGGTTGAAGCTGCCAGTCACCGCGAGGAATATGCCTATTACCCGAGCCAATGGGCCGCACCCTATATTGACCGGCGTCGCAAG
>JBIKPD010000541.1:0-2501 GCA_044357665.1 Roseateles sp.
TATGGCTTGCTGGGCCTGGGAAAGGCCGACAAGGAAGGCATGCATAAACAGCATGCCCGCAACTACCGCTTCTTCGACGCACCGGTCGGATTGATGTTCAGCATCGACCGGGTGATGCAACAGGGCAGCTGGCTGGACTACGGCATGTTCCTGCAAAACATCATGGTGGCAGCAAGGGCCAGAGGCCTGCACACCTGCCCGCAGGCAGCGTTCACCCAGTTCCACCGTTTGATCGCAGACGAGTTGCAATTCGGTGCTGAGCAGATGCTGGTCTGTGGCATGTCGCTTGGTTTCGCCGACCCGCAGGCGATCGAAAACAGCCTGGTGACTGACCGCGTGCCGGTGGCCGAGTTCGCCCGTTTTCATCAGGACTGATGCAAGACGGTTTTCAATCAGACACAAGCGAAGGAACAAGATGAAGCTGCCCCAAATTGCCAGCCTGCTGGCCATCCTGCTGCTGGCTGGCCCGGCCTGCGCATCGGCCAACGGCCCAGCCTTTGCGGGCCCGACGCTGGCCACCATTCCGCTCGAATTCATTTTCTTTGCCGCCATACTGGCTGGCGTTGCGCTGTTCCACGATTCCACCTTGCGCACTGCGCTGGTCGGCGCCGCCGGGCTGGCGCTCTACAAGATCTTCTTCTCACCCTTCAAAACAGGCGCCGGGCTGACCGGATTCGGACTACATCTGGGCGCCGAATGGGTCATCCTGGCCAATTTGTTCATGCTCTTGCTGGGCTTTGCGCTGCTGGCCAGGCATTTTGAAGAAAGCGCCTTGCCGGCGATGCTGCCGCGCTACCTGCCCGACGACTGGAAGGGTGGTTTCATGCTGCTGCTGCTGGTGTTCGTCATCTCAGCTTTTCTCGACAATATCGCCGCGGCCATGATCGGCGGCGCGATTGCCCACCAGATCTTCAACCGCAAAGTGCATATCGGCTATCTCGCCGCGATCGTTGCTGCATCCAATGCCGGCGGCGCCGGCAGCGTGCTTGGCGACACCACGACGACGATGATGTGGATCGCTGGCGTGCAACCGCTGGAAGTCGCCAAGGCCTTCATCGGCGCCGGCGTGGCCGTGCTGATTTTCGGAATTCCCGCCGCGTTGAAACAGCAAGCGCATTCGCCGATCCAGAAGGACTCCGCAGCCAATGTCACGGTCGACTGGGCACGCATGACGATCGTGGTGTTGATCCTGGTGGCGGCCGTGGTCGTCAATGTGCTGGTCAATACCCGTTTCACCGAGGTGGCTGACAGCTTCCCCTTCCTGGGTGCTGCGGTCTGGGTGACGATCCTGTTGACGGCCGGGCTGCGCAAGCCGGGCTGGAGCCTGCTGCCGGCCGCAACCAAGGGTTCGATCTTCCTGCTTTCGCTGGTGCTGTGCGCCTCGATGATGCCGGTCGAACAACTGCCGCCGGCCTCCTGGCCTTCTGCGCTGGGCCTGGGCTTCCTGTCAGCGGTCTTTGACAATATTCCATTGACGGCATTGGCCCTCAAACAAGGCGGCTATGACTGGGGCATCCTGGCCTATGCGGTCGGATTCGGCGGCTCGATGATCTGGTTCGGCTCATCCGCCGGTGTGGCGCTGTGCAGCATGTACCCTGAAGGCCGCTCGGTCGGGCAATGGCTGCGTCATGGCTGGTTCATCGTCGTCGCCTATATCGTCGGCTTTTTCGTGATGCTGGCCGTCAGCGGGTTTCACCCCGGCAGCGTGACCAAGGGCTCGAGCCCGTCGGTTCCAGCGCCGCTTGCAATTTCTATCGAGGTCAAAACATGAAAAAAAATATCCTGGTTGCCAGACGCGTCTTCGACAGCGTGCTGGAGCGTTTGCGAGTGCACTTCGAAGTCGAGACCAATCAGGACGATCTGATCTGGAGCAAGGCTGAGTTGATTGCGAGACTGCAAGGCAAGGATGGTGCCTTCATCACGGCCAGCGAGCGTATCGATGCGGAGTTGCTGGACGCCTGCCCGCAGCTGCGCGCCGTCTGCAATATGGCGGTTGGCTACAACAATATCGACCTCGACGCCTGCACCGCACGCGGCGTGCTGGCGAGCAATACGCCCGATGTCCTGACCGAAACGACTGCTGACTTCGGCTTTGCCTTGATGATGGCCGCAGCCCGTCGCATGGCCGAGGGCGAGCATTTTTTGCGCCGCGGCGAGTGGGACAAATGGGCGGTTGACCTGCTGGCCGGCAGCGACATCCACGGCACCACGCTGGGTTTGCTGGGCATGGGTCGGATCGGCCGGGCGATTGCCAAGCGCGGCGCCCTGGGCTTCGGCATGCAGGTGATTTATCACAACCGCAGCCGCCTGGCGCCTGAACTCGAACAGGAGAGCGGTGCGCGCTATGTCAGCAAAGAGGCCTTGCTGCAACAGTCAGACCATCTGCTGCTGGTCCTGCCCTACAGCCCAGCGGTGCATCATGTGATCGGTGCGGCCGAAATCGCCTTGATGAAACCATCGGCAACGCTGACCAATATCGCGCGCGGCGGCGTCGTCGACGA
>JBIKPD010000419.1:0-3457 GCA_044357665.1 Roseateles sp.
AGGCGCCGATGATCGCGGCCCCCGCGCATTCATGGTCGGCCGTGACGATCACCAGCGTGTCGGGATGGGTCGCAGCGAAGTCCTTGGCCACCTGGACGGCGCGGTCGAATTCAATCACTTCGAGCAGCCAGCGGTCGGTGTCCATCAGATGGGCCTGCTTGTCGATCGACGCGCCTTCGATCATCGCGACAAAACCCTTTTTGTTACGCGACAGAAGTTTCAGTGCTGCAGCGGCCATTTCGTCGAGCATCGGCTGGTCGGGGAAACCATAGTCGTCGACGATGGTCGATACACCTCGGCGCTTGTTGATCTTGTCGAAGGCGACATTCATGTTGGAGTAGGAAAACAGGCCAAGCAGCTTGTCGGTCTTGCCGCTGGCCATCGCTTCCGTCAGCCCGGCGCGGTCCGGCGCATAGGCGAATCCGGCCGACTTGAAATCAGCGAGCAGGTCGCGCTGCGGATCCTTGGCACCGACGGCTGCACCCCAGCCAATGACCAGGTCGCTTGGCAATTGGTAGTCTGACTTGATGTCGCGCTGCGAGCCGTTGAGGGCCTGTCCGCTGCGTGAACCATCGGCCTTCAGCGCGCCGGTATTGGGCAGGAACCACTTGCGCCCGCCACCCATCAGCACCGACAGACCGGTCAATGAACGGTCGTCAAGGAACTGGTCGACGATGCCGGTGCCGTTGCCGCGGTTGGAGGTGTGCACGGCCATCGCAGCCGGCGTCGCGTCAAAAACGTCGGAAGTCGTGACGATGCCCAGCGACTTGCCTTGCGTGCGGTGCAGGTATTCGGCCAGGTATTCGACCCGTGGGTTGTCGAAGGCATCGCTCGTGTCATCAGGGAACACGCCTTCCTGGTTGTTGTTGGCCTTGTTGCCGGTCACATAGTTGGACATGCCAGGCGCTGAATCGGTGACCAGACCGTCGAGCGAGGAGGTCATCACCATGCCGGTGAAGGGCGCGCTGTCCATCGCCAGCAACTGCTTGGGTTTGCCCTGGGCATAGCCGCGGCCGATGATGCGGGCAGCTGTGCGATGTGTTGCACCCATGCCGTCGCCGAGCAGGATGATGACGTTTTTGACCTTGCGTCCACCGTTTTCGAGCGCCACGATTTCAAAATTACCAAGCGCCTCAACGCTCTGTCCATCGCTTTGTTTGGCCCGGATGCTGAGCTTGTGCACGCCCGGCTTCAGGTTGGAATAAGCGCGTTGCGTGACCACGGTGGCATTGACCTCAGCCGGCAGGCTCAAGCCGCTGTTGACGCTGCTGCTGGTGCCCGGTTTTGATTCGACCGGCTTGCCGTCGACCAAGAACTCGAACGAACTCAAGCTGCTGCCGGCATCGAGGCGAACCGTGGCCTGCAGGTCAAAGCGCTGACCCGGCAGGAAGCGCGCAATCATCGGCGGGTTCGGGTTGCCCGAAGCAAACAACTCGCTCGGCGGCGTCAGGCGCGAGACCAGCGGCGCTGCATCAGCGCCGCATGCGAGGCTGGCGAGCAGCAGGGTGGCGGCAATTCGGCTGAATGGATGGTGCTTGTTCATTGGAAGGACTGGGTTTGTTGACGAGGATTGGGTGCGAGGGATTCGAGCTTGCTCATGCGCAAGCGCAGGGCTGATTGGCGGCCGTCTTCTTCGGCCTGAGCGCCGATCTCGAGCCGGCCAGTCACAGCAATCAGGCCAGGCTGGTAGGGCGGTGTTGATCCAGCCGGATCGAAGTGGACGTAAATCGTCGAGGCGGGCAGATCATCGGCAAAGCGCTCATCTTCATCGCCGAGGGTGATGGGCAATGGCGTCAACAGGAACAGGCCGGCAGGCGCATCGGCCTCGTCTTGCTTGACCCGATAACCGAGCAGCCTGACTTGCTGGCCCTGCAATTGCAGCAATCGGGCGGTCGGCTCCAGCCCGAGCGGACCGATCGGCAACTTGAAAAAGTCGCGGAACTTCAATTCGGCCGGCGCCTCCTGGGCCAGGGTAGCGGCACCGGCTAGCGCCAGCAGCGCGGCCAGGATTTTTCTCTTTGTGAACGGCATGTCGATCAATAACCTCAGCGCAAGTCGATGCGGCAAAGGATTGAGAATGCGCGCTTAATGTGTCAACGCTGTGACCGCAGCAAAGCGCTGGATTGAACTCGGGAAGCAGTCAGGGAAGCTTGCGGGCATTGGCAGCGACTGTAAAAAAATCCGGCTGCCTGACCGGGCTGGCCGCCGCGCAGATCAATCCCGCTTGCGGAAAGCCAGCCAGCCGGCCAGCACCGTGAAGGTCACGATGATTGCCACGATGACATAAAAGCCATGCGGGTTGTCAGCCAGCGGGATGCCGCCCACATTCATACCCAACAGGCCGGCCACCATATTGATCGGCAATGCCAGCACGGTCACGATCGTCAGCGTGAACAGGCTGCGATTGGTCTGCTCACCGATCTGGGCAGCGATTTCTTCTTGCAACAGTTTGATTCGTTCTTGCAGTTCTGACAGATCGCGGATCACCAGCGTGAACTCTTCGGTGGCCTGCCTGAGGTCATCCAGGCCCGATGCCGGCACCCAGGGCGGGGGCAGGCGCAGCAATCGAAACAAGGCGCCTGGTTCCGGCGCGAGCAAGCGTTGCAAGCGCACCAGCACCCGGCGCAGCTTGCCAAGGTCAGACCGCTTGTGGCTGATGCGCCCGGCCAGCAGACCATCCTCGATGGCATCGACGCGCAGGGTGGCCTCGCGCACGATTCGCACCAGCACATCGCCTTGGTCATGCAGCAGGTGGTTCAGGAATTCGACTGATGAGTTGAAGCAGCAGCCGTCTTTGACCGCCTGGCGCAAGCGGTCGATCGAGCGCAGCGGCCGGATTCTTGCGCTGATGGCCATGCGCGGCCCGACATTGACCCAGAGGCTTTCGATTTCGGAAGGGTCGAAGGCGAACTCGAAGGCCACATCGTTGACCACCGCCACCAGGGTGTCATTGGCGTCTTCGATGCGGGTTGACCGGGAGCCGGCGTGCAGGGCCTCGAAGAATTCGGGCACAACCGGCAGGTTCTGCTTGATCCAGTCTTCGGCCGCAGCCGTTGCCAGGTTGAAATGCAGCCAGACGAAGCCATCGCCGATCGCCGCATCTGAACGCAACCACGCCAATGCGGCTTCCAGGTCAACCGGCACGCCGGCGGCGCTGCCCTTGAACAGATAACCGCAAATCAGGCCGTTCTTGTCTGAGCCATATTGGGCAATCATTGCTTTGGCCTGGGTTGTGTGGTGTGAGTCATTTCGTCTATATCCGTTGGCTGAAGTGATGTGTTCCAACTGCAAATCATCAGCCGACCGGAACCAAGTGGAGGGGATTGTCCTTCGTGTTGTGGATTCCCCGCCGACAGGGCGGCTTCATGCCCTTGTCATATTGATCATCGATGCTGAGCTTCTCTTAATCATGAAGCATCAGCATGGCATCAAATCGTCGCGAATTCATCGGTAAGGC
>JBIKPD010000420.1:0-3456 GCA_044357665.1 Roseateles sp.
GGACGAGCATGAACCGCTCGCCCTGTTCGAGGTTCAAGCCCTGGCTCAATGCCTGCCTACCCAATAGTCAAGCAGCACGATCAAGTGACCCTCGCCGCGTAGTACAGGCAGGCGTCCCAGGCAATCGTGCCGGTTGCAGTTGACCGAACCTGGTACGTTCGATTCACATCGTGCAAGAAGGCTGCCGGTCAACCACGGGCATTGCGATGATTTGGCGGGGTGCGGCCAGGCATGTCATCGGTCGATCCACGCGTGCTGCGCGACAAGGCTTTCAAGCGCGCCATGTCCAGAATTTCGACCTCACGGTTGCTGACCCGCAAGCAGTTCCAGTCTGCCAAGGCGCTGAAAGAACGACTGACCGTTTCATGCGCCACGCCCAAGTGGCTGGCGATGTCGCGCCGACACATCGAGAGCAGCAAATGCTTGGGCGACTGACCGCTGGCCTGCATCCGCTCAGAAAGGTGGACCAGAAAGCGCGCCAACCTGACTTCAGCCGAAACGGCTGCCATCAGGTCGGCAATCTCGCCGCGGCGGGTCAGCTCACGGCTCACCGCCAGATGCAGGACCCGGTCGAGCGCGGGAACATATTGGCCCAGCGTAAAGATATTCTTGGAAGGCATGGCGTAGACGCGCGAAGGCTCGAGCGCCGCTGCTGCCATCGGATGTCGCCCCATCCAGACCGCATCAAAACCCAGCACCTCGCCGCGTCCGACAAATCCCAGCACCTGCTCGTAACCATCCTCGGCGGTGCGGAAAATCTTGAACGAGCCCATGCTGACGAAGTAGATGGCCTCAGCCACCCCGCCCTCGTGAAAGAGTGCGCTACCCGCCTGCACCTGCCGGCTTGAGACCGGGTAGCGATCGCTATCCGCTCCGGCATCGCCTTCAGCCCCCATCAAACGCAACAGATCCGAGATACTCGTTCTGTCACCGGCGTCGACTCGCCGCAATGGCGCTGTCATACCCGCCACGGCTTGCTCAGAGTTTGGAATAGGTCTGTTCATGCCGGATCTCCTAAGTTGTTGATGTTTCTTCAGTAGCGTGAGCATGATCAATTCCTTCGGTGCTCGCAATCGGCAACAAAGACAAGCGTTCGTAGGAAATATCCAGACATTTGCGCTTAAATCTGATTGATTAATAGGACTTTTCCGACTGACGAGCAGGTGCGCCAGTTGTCGTTTACCACCCCCAGAACGGTTGCCATTACGTCTGAATCACCCCCTGCTTGAGGACATGACCTGGCTGCAGCATTCTCCTAACATCATCGCTGGGACACCTGCCTACTGCCATGCGATTGACTTTCCCGCAGGCAGATTCCATCGTGCCGGCAGCTGCCCCGGTAGCTTGATTGAAGGTCCGAGCCAGGGCCGGCTATAGCGCATATATTTTCTGGAAAATCAACTTGAACTTATGGCGATAACTGACCACAAACCACGCGTAGCAGATCGCCGCTCACGCCAGGATCTGCGTCGTCTGTCGGGCAATATGGTCGATGCCCGCGAAGAAGAACGGCGACGCATTGCACGCGAGTTGCACGACGAACTGGGGCAGCGGCTTTCAGCCCTGAAGCTCGATTTGACCGCTCTGGAGCAGGAGTTGCATGGCCGTTCGAGTCAATTGCGATTGGCTGCCATGCTGGAGATGCTCGACGAGACGGTGGCCTCGGTGCGAAGAATCGCATCGGATCTGCGCCCGCTGATGCTCGACGACCTGGGTTTGGCCGCTGCGATAGGCTGGCTTGCCAGCGAATCGGCGCGCCGCATGGGCATCAAGATTGAAATTCATCTGGACGAAGATCAGCCCTTGCTGACTCCGCGCGCATCGACCGCTCTTTACCGGATGGTGCAGGAAGCCTTGACCAATGTGGCCCGGCATGCCCGGGCAACTTCGGTGAAGATCGAATTGCACGCACAGTCCGGCGAAATGACTTTGACCGTGCACGATAACGGCATCGGTTTTCCGCCAATTGCCGAACGCAAAGTAGATTCCTGCGGCCTGTTGGGCATGCGTGAGAGAGCGCTGCTTCTGGGCGGCCAGGTCAGAGTCGACAATCCTCTCGCCGGCGGCGGGCGGATTACGGTTCGTCTACCCCTACAGGGCAATCTTCTCGTTCCAGCCAGCCTCCCATCAGAATCGCAGGAGCAGGCAAGATGAGCACCGAGGCAAAGCCCCCATTGCGTCTGCTGCTGGTGGATGATCACGACATCGTGCGCGAGGGGCTGAAACGCGTTCTCGAAAATTACAGCGCAGATTGGCAGGTCGCAGAAGCCCGCTCAGGCTTCCAGGCGCTTGACTTTTTGCGACTCCATACTATCGACCTTGTCATCGTCGATCTTTCCTTGCCGGGGATGAACGGCCTGGATCTGATCCTACGCATCAAAGCCAATTACCCATCCATTGGCGTGTTGGTATTGAGCATGCACGCCGAAGAACAGTATGCGATGCGCTCGTTCCGAGCCGGTGCAAACGGCTACATCACCAAAGACAGCGCAGCCAAAGAGTTGGTGATAGCAGTCAACAAAGTGGCGGCCGGAGGTGCTTATGTAACGCCCAGCCTGGCGGAGCAGGTCGTGATGCAACTCAATAGCGGCACAAACGTGCCAAGCCACAGCCAGTTGTCGAACCGCGAACTCGATGTCTTGCGGCGGCTTATTACCGGGCAGCGTTTGACCGACATCGCCGCCGATTTGCACCTGTCGATCAAAACGGTCAGCACCCACAAGACCCATATCCAGAAGAAGCTGCATTTGCCGAATCTGGCTGCTCTGGTTCGCTATGGCTTGCACCATCAACTCGACCAGGGTCCGCTGGAGCCCGGTTGCGAAATTTTGTAGGGCGCGCTACGGTCTGGCCGTCCAAAGTTGACAGCAGTCAACGCGTGTAAAAGGTATCCGGTTACCTTCGATTTCCGCCTGAAAAGGCGACATCGTTTGCAGGAGCCAACATGCCGCAATGCACGCAAAACACCGTCTCTTCAGATCAGGAAGCTGTCGTCAGCGTTGAACGCGATCAATTGGCCCTTGAACTGCAATTGAGCCTTTGCCGCCTTGATAATGGCCCGCGACACGCGCTGGCAGCCTTTGCAGAAATCGCCATAGCCTTTGCCGTGCCGCGCCTCGTCTCCTTGCTTGTAATAGCCACCCTTGCGTTTGAGGTCGAGTTGCTGCTGAGATAACAGCATGCGACTTTGGCCAAGTCACAAGGAATTGCCGATCAGCGCGTTGTCAGTAACGCCTGGTTTACGCGCGAAAACATCAAAGCTGATTGATGACCACCTCGGGCCAGTGCCATCGCCCGTGCGCGCCGTGCTGTTCGGGGTCGACCGGTTTCGACTGCATGGCTTCAGCCTAGCCCGAGCGCAAAAAATTGAGCGCCGTCTGAGTTGGCGCAGGCGAGCGCATGCGCCGCATTTTTTTCCACGCATCGCCGCCAACCTGCAGAGCCTGGGGCGCTCGA
>JBIKPD010000093.1:0-12115 GCA_044357665.1 Roseateles sp.
GAGGGCGGCTTTCCGATGCCGGCCTATCTGCACGGCATTCTGGTTACGCCAACTGCTGCGGCCGAACATCCCGAGATGCTGCCACTTTATTTCGATGTTGATGGCCAGGTGCTACCGGTCGGCAAGACTGTCGTCAACAAGGCCTATGCCGCGACGCTGCGGCGGATTTCAGCCCGCGGGCCGGCCGGTTTGTGGGAAGAAGGCGCCGGCACTGCCTTGATCGCGACCCTGCAGCGCGGCTATCGCAGTTCGCTGATGACCGAGGCCGACCTGCCGGCCTATATCGCCAGGGAGCGTGAGCCGCTGTGCGCGCCCTTCCTCGCCTACTCGGTCTGCATGATGGGGCCAACATCGTACGGCGGCATCGCAGTGCTGCAAGTCCTGCAGATGCTTGAAGCCAGGCCGGTAAACGGTTCACAGCGATTCAATTTCGACGATGCGGAATTCGTCCATTACTACGCCGAGGCCGGCCGTTTGGCGCAGGCGGACCGCTACCAATATGTCGGCGACCCTGACTTTGTCCGCGTGCCAACGGCCGGCTTGCTGGCAGGCGACTATCTGCGCGGCCGTGCCGGCTTGATCGACAGCTCGAAAATGACACGAATCGTGAAGCCGGGCCAGGTCGCAGCGGCAGAAAACCAGACGCTGGCGCCGGCAGGCGAGGTGGCTGACGCCACCAGCCAGATCGCCATCGTCGACCGCCAAGGCAACGCGATCAGCATGACAACGACGAACAATCTGAATTTCGGCTCGCGCCTGATGGTCGACGGCTTCGTGTTGAACAACGCGCTGACCAATTTTTCGGCCGCACCACGCGAAGGCCAGGCCGCGCCGAACCGTATGCAGGGCGGTAAACGTCCAGCCACCTCGATGGCACCGACGATCGTCTTCGACGCAGCCGGCAAACCCATCCTGGTCGGCGGATCGGCAGGTGGCGGCCAGATCGTCGACTACATCAGCCAAAGCCTGGTCGAGATGCTGGCCAACCAGCGCACGCCAGCCGAAGCTTTGGCCCGCGGTCATATGTCCAGCGCGATACGAGGCAAGCTGCAACTCGAGCAAGGGACGCGCGCTGCCAGCGCCGCTGCTGCGCTTTCGGCCAAGGGCCATAAGGTCGAGGTCTTGCCGATGCTCAGTGGACTGGGTTTCCTGATGAAGCGCGATTTGGGCTGGATCGGGGCCGCCGATCCCCGCCGCGATGGTGTGGCGCTGGGGCAATAGCCGGGCCGATCGGATCGATTCACCCCCCGGCTGACTCCAATTGGATTGGCTCTGACAAGCCGTCCTTTGCAAAGACTCTGCAGGTTTCTGATTCAACAATCAAGGTAACAACGACGACCGGATTGACTGTTCGCAAGGCCAGGCAAGCACGCCAATTCATGCTCGGAAAACGGAAAGATCGACGCGCCAACCCAGCGGTGCGGCGACATTTTTCTTCCTTCCAGCAACCCAGGGAGTCAGCATGGCCAATTCACTTCAGCCCGGCAGTTCCGACCCGGCACCCAAGGCTTCAGGAGAGATCGCCGCGCGCGAGCTCGGCAGTCTCAACAGGGGCAGCGCTTCGGCGGCGGTGGCAGACAGCGTCGCTGCCCAGTTGTCCGATATGACGCCCAGCTTTGGCAATATCCTGTCGTCGATCGGCCTCGGTGTTGCACGCTCCCAGGCGGCGCTGGACGAAGGCGTGATCGAAACCGTGAAAAAACTCTCGTCGACGATGATCACCGTCGTCACCGAAGTCGTCGAGCAACTTGACGACGATGGCCTGCCCGATGTGGCGGCCACCCGTTTGGTGACCAATGAATTGTCGGTACTGAACTTCGTCACGCCCACCGTGCATCAATGGCAGCATGTGTCGCTGTCGATGGACATGAGCGTGGGCGCAATGGACGAGCAGACCGGGCTGTCGTTCAGCGTCGGGAGCAGCAGCAGCGGCAACAATCGCAACTCGCTGGCCGGCCTGATCGGGCTGGGCAATATGTCGACCAGCAGCAGCTATCTGGCGATGCAACTGAACACCGAACGCGAGGCCCAATGGTCGAACGGGGTGGTCCAACTCGACGCGGTGCTGGCGCCGCGGCGCACCGGCAAATTCCCGGTGCCGGCCCAGGTGACGATCGGTCCGCAGATTTTCATCAGCCAGGGCGCGGTGGTCGAGACCAAAACCGGCGCGGTGCTCACCGAGCGCAGCGTCGATTTGCTGATCAGCCTGCGCAAGGCCAGCGGCGCAGTCAACCCTGACAAGAATCTGCTCCTTGATGCGGGTGGCCTGCTGCCCAGCTTTTCCAGCACCCTGCCCTACCTCGGCTCGAAGACCAATGCCGAAGGCCAATGCCTGGTGACGCTGCGCCGACCGATCACGCCGGGCTTTGCGCAGCCAGGAAAGCGTGCCGTCACAGTCAGCCTGGGCGATATATCCAAGCGTTTCGAATTCGTCATCTGATTCAGGAGACTTCCATGGGCAATATCTCGATCCAAGGCGGCGGCAGCAGCAACGCCAACCTCGGCGGCAGCAGAACGCTGATCGACCTCTCCCCGGCCAAAGACCTCAGCGGCGCGATGCAAAGCGCGGGCATGAGTTTCGGCCGGCTCGTCGCCTTCACCGGCCAGGCTGTGGCCGACACCCAGATGCGTCTGAACGAAACCGGTGTGGCCATGGCGACCGCGCTGGCGACAACCCAGGTCGACGTGATCGCAGCGCGGGAAAGCATCTACGACGACAGCGGGCTGCTGCATGAGGCGCGCACCTACACCCGCAAGTTGCCCTTGGTGAACTTCATCGATCCGGTGTTCTATGAATGGAGTGCGGTGCGTCTGCAAGGCGAGTTCTATGCGAGCGGCTTCAGCGGCAACAGCACGACAACGGCCAACACCAGCACCGAAACCAAGACTCCGGGCGGTGGACTTTTCGGCCTGCTGTTCGGTTCGAACAAGACCAATACCCAGTCGAGCAGCAGCAGCGTCAGCGTCGGTAGCAGCGTGAAGGTCGAGAGTTCCTTCGGCCATGTGCGCGCCAGCGCCTTGTTGCAACCCAAGCTGGACATCGGCGTGCCGGCGCCGCGTCAAGTGGTGCGCGGACCGAGCCTGAACGTGGTGGCAGGCGAGATCAAGGACATCGCTGTAGACGGCAAGTTGCAATCGCGCACCCTGGCCGCCTTGCTCGAGTTGCGCCGTGCTGATGGCAGCGCGATAGCCGGCAAGGCGATCTCGATTGACACCGACGGCGCTCCCTGGAGCTTCAGCACCGCAGGCGCCGAGTTGACCGATGCGGCCGGCCGCGTCGCCATCACCTTGCGCCGCGATTTTCTCGGCAAGGACGCCGATATTGCACCCAAGGATGTGGTGTTGACCGCGCGCTTAGGCCTGGTCTCGAACAGCAGCAGTTTGAGCTTCTGACCAGAGCGGTCATGCTGAAACCGCGCGCCGCACCGATCGCCGGACAACAGGCCGCCTTGTCGACCTTGCTGGCCGAAGCGGTGGGCGGCGTCCTGCAGGCGCAGGCGCAGCTCGATACCGATGCCTTGACCCGCGTCACCCGCTATGTGGCGACACCACAGGGCGAGTTGGTCCTGCCGCCACTCTGGTACTCGATCGCGCAGGTCGACCTGTCTTTCGAGATGGCGGCAACGCTGACCCGCATCAGCGCCCGCAACGCACGCAGCAGCAGCGCAGCCGGTGAAGTGCGGCTGGACTGCCGGCTGTTGAATCCAGCGGCCGTCAGCTTGTTCGGCCGTAGCGCATCAAGCGGGCTCAAGGTCGCGCTGCGGCTGACACCCCAGAACGCCGAAGGCCTGCGGCCCCTCGGTCCAACCAAATTCCCGCCAGCGGCCACTGGCGATTGACCACCATGCCCAGCGAGCTGATGACGACAGAACTGAACAGGATCCCCAACAGCTTTAACCGCCTGGGCAACGACCGGATCGTCAAGATCGACGGCATCAGCGGCATCTTCACCCCGATCGGCAAGGCAGCAGACACCATCCTCGGCGATGACGAGAGAGCCAATTTGCTCGCGGTGATCGACACGCTCAAACAAGCGCTGAGCCAGACGCAGAGCGAGAAGCTCCAGCTCGACAGCCAATTGACTGCCCTGCGTGACCGGCCCTCGGCACCCGATGACTTTGCCAGCGCGGTGCAGCAGTCGTTGGATGAGTTGCAGCAGCGCATGGCAACGATGCGCAACTCGATGTCGAACTTTGCGGTGCGCGAGTTCAAGCTTGAAGCCAGCGTTTTCGTACAGGTCTCGGCGCTGGGGGCGATCGAATATCGCTTTGTCCAACCCGGTGAAAGCGTCGATGCTGCCGCCCTGTCCAGGCTTACGCTCGACGTCGTGCCGGTGCCCAAGAGCGGCCTGGCCGGAGTCTGGAGCACGCAATTCTTCCAGCCTGAGCAGTCACTGGCAGGATTGCCCGGACTCAGCGACGAGCAGCTCAAGCGCATGGAGGGCGCTGGCCTGTATTCGCTGGGCGAGTTCCTGCAGGTCGGCACCCGTGCGCGGGCCCTGGTCACGCTGCAGGCCTTGCTCGGCACCGAACGCCAACAACTGCAGCGCTGGGCCCAGCAAGCGGCCTTGATGTGCTTGCGCGGCGTCAATGGCGCTGCCGCCATGGTCCTGATCGAAGCCGGCTTCGGCAACTTCGAACTGCTGGCCGGGCATGCCCCCGAAACCGTCGCCCGCGCCTATGCCCATGTGCGCACGGCTCACCCCGAATGGGCCGCACCTGTAGCCGGCAAGTCACTCAGCACCCAATGGGTACAGGCGGCCCGGCAATATCTCGGACTACCGGAACTCGAGACCGGCGTTTGAGCCAGTCAGAGCGCATTTGGCCAAACCTATGAAGCCGCGGGTTACCGCTTGAAAAAGCCCTACCTTTCGGGAAAATCATGATCGATAAGACTCCAGCCGATATCAATCTATCGATTATTTTATTGATATCAATCATTCTCCAATTGGCCGCAGCGATCATCGCGCTGCGACAAATAGCCAATGTCAAGGGCAGCTACCGATTTGCCTGGGGATGCGTCAGCTTTGCACTCCTGCTGATGGTTGAACGCCGGGCATTTCCGCTCTGGCGACTGCTCCAAGAAGGGCTGTCAAGCAACTTGATGGATGCCCACTTCGGCCTGGCAATTTCACTCTTCATGTTGATCGGGACCTATGGCATTCAGCAGCTGTTCATGGGTCTGATGATTCAGCAGAAAAAACTCGACGAGCTTGCCCGTTCAGACGATTTGACGGGCTTGAATAATCGACGATCAGTTCTCGAAAAAGCCAAATACGAGATCAACAGGAATCTTCGCAACGGGATGACCTCGGCTTTTTTGATCTTCGATATTGATTATTTCAAGAATGTCAATGACACCTACGGCCATGCCGCCGGCGACGATGTGCTTCGACAACTGGCCGGAATCGCCTTGCGGGAATTTCGCAGCATCGACATTTGCGGGCGAATTGGCGGCGAAGAATTTCTTGTCGTCATGCCGGACACCAATGCCAAGAGCGCGAATATTGCCGCTGAACGTTTTCGCAGCGCCGTGTCATCCAACAAGTTTCTTGCTGATGGCAAATCGTTTTCGGTCACCGTCAGCATTGGTGTGGCGGTGTCAGAACTCGACCGGGTTGACCTGGATGAATTGCTGGCCACTGCCGACCAGGCCCTCTACCGAGCCAAAAACCTGGGGCGCAACCGGGTCGAAATTGGCTGACTTTTGCCGGCGTGAAACTCGCGGGGCCCCAGGATTTAGTTCTGCAACCCGGGATGGAACCATCCTAGATTCATTGCGGCGGCGACTCATAGGCGGCAACCGCAGCTGGCGATGGGTTGGCAGCAGGCTCGATGTCAGCCGAAGCAAGTCAGGCCTTCAAAGGCCTGCCGGACAAAATGCTGCGGCGCGTGAGGAACGACGAAGAGGATCAGCCCTGCATCACTGCAGGATGAAGGTCTTGAACATCGTGCGCTGAACCGGCAGATCAGCAGTGGTCAAGGCCGGGAAATTCAAGGCAGCGTCTCTCATTTCCTGGGTGCAACAGCGCGTGCCATCGTCGAGCCTCTTCGGGATCGCGCCCATCTTCTCGAGCGCCAGAATTTCCGCATCCGTTGGTTTGGTCTGCAGCAGGAATATCAGCGTCAACTGAGGATCCAGTACCGCATTCACAATCAAGGTCAAATCTTCGGCAATCGCGACTTTCCCGGCCATCGTGCTGGCTTCCTTCAGCGTCCGGCTGCCCAGCATGGCGATGATCTTCGAATTCAGCACCGGCATGAAGTTAATGATCTGGGTTTGGCCGATGACGTCCATGGTCTCGAGCGCTACCTTGGTCTGCAGATAGCTCTTGCCCCCCTTGTCGGCCAGGTTGAGCGTGAACTCCTTCAGGATATTGCCGTCATTGGGCGGCAACTCGATGAAGAGCGGTGAGGGACTGAGCCGCTTCACTTTTTGTTTGGCGTTGTAACGCAATTCGGCATCACGCAGAACATTGATACCGTTCTGTTTCATGATCTCTGCCTGCCGGGCTTCCCAGGCAAGGTCAGCCGCACTGCCCGGGGCTTTCGCATGCGGGTCGGCATGGCCAGCTGCATGATCCGATGGGGCCTCGTTGGCGGCAGCGTGACCATGCGCGTCAGCCGCTCCAGGTTCGTTCTGAGCGCCATGGCTTGCTGGCGCGCCATGACTTGCTGGCGCGCCATGCGCCGTGACTGCCTGATGGCCGCCATGGCCAGCGCCCGAATTCAACGCCCAGTAACCATAAGCACCCACCAGCAACAGCAGCACGCCCACCACGATGGCGAACAAATTGGACTGCGGCTTTTCGTGATGTTCAGGTACCTCGGGCACGAGTTCCGGCTCGGCTGCTGCTTCAGGCTGAGGCGCGATGACCTCGGGAAGGGGCAGCAATGCGATTTCTACCGGCGCTGCGGCCAGCATTGGTTCGATCAACAGCTCCGGCACTGGCTCCAGCGCAGGCTCCAGCACGGGTTCCAGCACAGGCTCAGCCTTCGGTTTGGCGATCGACTTGGGCTCCGGCATTGCCACAGGCATTGCCGATGACCTGGCCGATGCTACAGGGGCGATCTGAACTGCCTTGACCGCCAACTTGACTACCCGCTTCGTCAGCGGTTCCGGTATCGGCAATGGCTCCGATTCGACCTCGGTTTTAGTTTGAGCTTTGGCTTTTAGCTTCGGCTTTGGCAGAACCACTGGCTGCGGCGCTGCGGCCTGTTCAACTTCAAGCGGCTTGGCAGCAGATTCGGGCAAGGCTTCCGGGACCGCTTCGGCCTTGGTTTTGGCTCTTGACTTCGGCGCGGCGGCTGGCAAAACCGCTGGCTTCTTCGCTCTTGGGGCTTTACCGGCTTGAACTGGCTCGGACAAGGGCAACGGAGCCGGCTCAGCCTTGGTCTTCGCCTTTGGCTTGGGCTTTGCCTTCGAGCCCTTGTCGGCCTGAACCGGCTCCAGCGCCGGCAACAGCGTTTGTGCCGTCCCGCAAGCACTACAGACCTTGGCCTCGGAGGCCAGTTCAAACCCACATTTAATGCAGTTCATGAATATATTTCGACAAATACAGCGATTTTAGCGAATTTACATCAGCAAGCGAGGGGATTTCGTCGACGCTGCCCGGCTTGCCATCAAGCTTGCAGTCTGAAGCTGTCGGCATTGGCCAGCGGCCATGACTGCTGGTAGATCAGCGGCAGGCCTTCAAGGCTGTTTCGCAGCAAAGCGCCTTCGGGCAATGCCAGCAACACCAACTGGGCCAGCGACTGGACATGACCGCCGGCAGTGCGTCGGACGATATGGTGGGCCGTGATGTCCTGTGGATGGTCAAGTCCGGCGGCCTGCACCAGTTCCATCAGCGCTTCCAGCGTCTGATGGTGGAAGTTGTAGACGCGTTCGGCCTTGTCAGGCACCACCAGCGACTGCTGGCGCAACGGATCCTGCGCCGTCACACCCGTCGGGCATTGGCCGGTATGGCAATGCTGGGCCTGGATGCAGCCGAGCGCAAACATGAAGCCACGGGCGGCGTTGCACCAGTCTGCGCCCAAGGCCATCAGTCTTGCGATGTCGAAGGCGCTGATCACCTTGCCGGCACAGCCGATGCGAATCTTGTCGCGCAACCCGACGCCCCGCAAGGTGTTGTGGACCAGCAGCAGGCCTTCCTGCATCGGCGAACCGACATGGTCGGTGAATTCGAGTGGCGCCGCGCCAGTGCCGCCCTCGGCCCCGTCGACAACAATGAAGTCGGGTGTGATGCCGGTCGACAGCATCGCCTTGACGAGGGCAAACCATTCCCAGGGATGACCGATGCAGAGCTTGAATCCGGTCGGTTTGCCACCCGACAACTCGCGCAGCTTCTGGATGAAATGCATCATCTCGACCGGCGTGCTGAAAGCACTGTGCGAAGCCGGGGAGACACAATCGACCCCGACCGGCACCCCGCGCGCATCGGCGATCTCGATCGTCACCTTCGGCCCCGGCAAAACACCGCCATGGCCCGGTTTGGCACCCTGGCTGAGCTTGATCTCGACCATCTTGACCTGCGGGTCGCGGGCGTTGGCCGTGAACTTGTCGACATTGAAACTGCCGTCGTCATTGCGGCAACCGAAATAGCCCGAACCGATTTCCCAGATCAGGTCGCCACCATTGACCCGGTGGTGCATGGAAATCGACCCTTCGCCGGTGTCATGGGCAAAGCCGCCCCGCTTGGCCCCGGCGTTCAAGGCCAGAATCGCGTTGGCGCTCAAGGCGCCGAAGCTCATGGCCGAGATATTGAACACACTGGCCGAATAGGGCTGGGCGGTATCCGGGCCGATGATGATGCGGAAGTCGTGCGAGTCAAGCTTCGACGGTGCCACCGAATGGTTCATCCATTCATAGCCTTCGCCGTAGACCGACAACTCGGTGCCGAAAGGCCTCTTGTCGGATTCACCCTTGGCGCGCTGATAGACCAGCGAGCGCTGCGCGCGCGAAAACGGCGCGGCCTCGATGTCGTTTTCAAAGAAATACTGGCGCACTTCAGGCCGGATGAATTCGAAGAAAAACCGCAGGTGGCCGATGATCGGGTAGCTGCGCAGGATCGAACTGCGAGTCTGGCGCAGGTCTCGAATCCCGATGTAAAGCAAGGCCGCGCAGAGCAAGAACAATAGCCCGGTCGAATCACCGGCGATCAGCCGCGCCAGGCTCCAGACAAAGCCGAACGCGCTGAGGGCGATCGCGGTATAGCGGATCTGGAAGAATTTCGACAATCCGATCATGGGCAGAGCTCCTGCAGCGATAGAAAAATCAGTAAAGCCAGTAAAAGGCGCAGGATATCAAAATTTGATCAGTTCATCGTGAAAGTTTGCTTGAACCTGGGTTCGATAGTTGGACAGGACCGAGTGAGCTGAGATGTGATGCGTTGGCCAGAACCTCAAATTCAGGCTTTCAGCTCCCGTACACATTTCATGCCAGACAAGCCCCGCATTCCGGCCTCCGGCCTCATGCGGGCTACAGACCGGGCTCGTAGCCCGCCTGTCTGGCCCGCAGGGTCGAATGCGGGGATTGCGCCGACCCGGTCAACTTTCTCGCACCGGATCCTGAGGCTGGCCGCGTTGCAGCAGTTGGGCCACGGCGGCGATCGCGATGACTTCGGGTTGCTTGCCGCTGATGCCGGGAAGACCGATCGGGCAGGTGATGCCTGCGAGCTCTTGCTCAGAAAATCCTCTGGCCAGCAACCGCTGCCTGAAGCTGGCCCATTTGCTCTTGCTGCCGATCAGGCCGATGAAGGGCAGGTCGGCCTGAACACGCTGGCGCAGCAGGCAGGCGGCAACGATGTCGAGGTCTTCGGCATGGCTGAAACTCATGATCAGCACGGACGCGCCCGGCGCCAGATCGCGCACTGCCGACTGCACCGGGTCGGCATGTTCGGCCTGCACATTACCGGGCAAGCCGGTCGGGAAAACCTCGTCGCGGCTGTCGACCCAGAACACCTGGCTCGGCAGACGGCCGAGCAGGTCGACAATCGCGCGCCCGACATGGCCGCCACCGAACAAGGCCAGCCGAAGTAACTGTTCGCTCGGCAGGTCCAGGCGGTGGCGCAGCGCGGCTTCATCAGCCGGCCCGACCGCCAGCAACTCGAAGGCCAGATCGACGACGCCGCCACAGCATTGCCCCAACGCAGGCCCCAGGGCGAAGCGGCGCTGCAGCGGTAACTTACGGCCCTGCAGCAAGGCTTTGGCATGGGCAATCGCCTCGAATTCCAGATGGCCGCCACCAATGCTGCCGATCAGGCCGGCTGCGGTCACCGCCATCCAGGCGCCCTCCTCGCGCGGTCCGCTACCCTGCACCTGCGCCACGCTGACCAGCGTGGCCGGCTCGGTCCGCAGGGTTTGCAGCAGCCGCTCGACCGGCCCCATCAAATGCAGCGCTGATTGCTGGCGAGCCGGCAGATGGCTTTGCTGCCATGGCGGCGCTCATCGCACATTGGAGGAGTCAGTTTTACCAAATCAGGTCCGATCATTGCTGCAGACGCGAAGTGTAAACAGATCGCATCGACCTCCGGAATAGCCCGGCGCCAGCGGTGGAAAACTTCAATTCCGCCCGGCAAAGACCAGGCGTGCTGAGCCCCCTTGTTTGGCCGCATACATCGCGCGGTCGGCGGCATGCAGCAATTCGGCGGGCGTCTGACCATGGGCCGGGTGCAAGGCCACGCCAACCGAAGCGCCGACCGCCAGCGTCTGGCCAGCCAACTGGATCGGCGCCGACACCGCATCGACGATGCGCTGGGCAATTCGCGCCACCTCGTCGACATTGGCGGGGTTGTCGAGCAGCACCACGAACTCGTCGCCGCCCAACCTGGCCACGGTATCGGCCGTCCTGACCTGGGCTTGCAGCCTGGCAGCGACCAGTTTCAGGAGCTGATCACCGGCAGCATGGCCCAACTCGTCGTTGACCGCCTTGAAGCGGTCGAGGTCGAGAAACAACAGCGCCACCTGCCGCTGTTCGCGCTCGGTCATCGTGATCAACTGCCCGAGTCGCTCCAGCAACAAATGCCGGTTCGGCAATCCGGTCAAAGCGTCGTGGAAGGCCTGCTGCCTGATTTCTTCGTCCTTGTGCCAGCGTGCGGTGGTATCGCTGAACATCGCCAGGTAGCGCAAGGCCTGTCCGGGCAGACCTTGGATCATGGTGACACTCATGGCCTGGCGATAGGCTTCGCCATTCTTGCGCCGGCTCCAGCGCTCGCCGGTCCACTGACCCTTGGCATCCATTTCCTGCACGATGTTTGCAATCAGGACATTGTTCGCCGGCCCGGTCGACTTGAACTTGGCAAGATTCATCCCGGCCGCTTCGGCAGCGCTGTAGCCGGTGATCTCGGCGAAGGCGGGGTTGACCTTCACGATGCAATAGTCGGCGTCGGTGATGACGATTGCGTCCGCCGCATGGTCAAACACGCTGGCAGCCAGCTTCAGTTCGACCTCGGCTTCTTTCAGCGTGGTCACATCGCCGATGTGGACGAAGAAGCCCGCAACGCTACCTGCTGCATCAAAGTCAGGCATGTAATTGGCCAGGGTGAAGACCCTGACACCCTGCGGGTCGATGAGTTCTCCCTCGAAACATTGGGCCTTGCCGGCCAACGCCGCCTGCGCATAGGGCAGGTTGAGGGCGAACAGCCGTCCGCCCAGCAGTTCCCGATAACTGATGCCGATGACCGCTTCGGCCGATTTCCCGAACCATTGCTGGTAGCGATAGTTGGCAAAGCGGCAGATCAGATCCCTGTCCCAATAGCCGACCAGCCCCGGCATTGCATCGGTGACCTGGCGGATGAAATGTTCTTTTTCGACCAGCGCCTGCGCGGATGCCTCGGCGCTACGACGCGCTGCCAGCACAGCAGCCTCGAACAGGCTGCGCTCCTTGGCGACGAAGAAAACCCACCAATAGCCATGGACGCCATCGACCTCACGGCGGCTGCAATTGACCAGCACCGGCACGGCCAGGCCGTCGGCATCGCACAGTTGCAACTGGATCTCGCGCACCTGCCCGTCGCGCAGCAGCAAGGGCCAGACATGGGTCTGCAAAAAAATGCGGCTGGCGGGCAAGACGAGATCGTCAATGCTCCGCTGCCGCCATGGGCCTGCGAACTCGCCAT
>JBIKPD010000094.1:0-12113 GCA_044357665.1 Roseateles sp.
GCCCATTGCGGCAAGCTCAGCGCCAGCAGCGCCAGCACAACGATCAAGCCCCGCTTCATGCGCTGATCCGCCCGAACAGTCCGCGCGGTCTGGCGGCAAGAATGATGACCATGGGAAGGAACAGGATGATGTAGGCCAGGTCAGGTACCAGTACCTGGCCGAAGGTATAGATGAAGCCGATCAGAAAACTGCCGATGAAGGCACCGGCCAGGCTGCCAAGCCCGCCGAGAATCACCACGACCAGCGCCAGCGGCAGCATGTCGGCATCCAGCCCCGGATAGACCGACAGGATCGGTGCGGCGATAACGCCGCCGATACCGGCCAAAGCGGCACCGAGACAAAACACGATGGTGAACAAGCGCGAGGCCGGGATGCCGATGGCCCGGGCCATTTGCATGTCATCAACACTGGCGCGGATCATCACGCCCAGACGGGTCTTGTCGAGCAGCAGCCACAGACCGATCGCGACCAGCATGCTGATGACGACCACGGCCAGGCGGTACTTGGGGAAGGTCGCGCCGAACAACTCCATGCCGCCCGAGAGGAACTCGGGCGCTGAAACCGAACGCGGGTCGCCGCCCCAGATCCACAAACTGCCGTCAGCAATGATGAAAGCGATGCCCAGCGTGGCCAGCACCTGTGCCAGGCTATTGCCGGCCAGGCGCCGCAACACCAGGCGTTCGACCACCGCACCGAAGACCGCCACCGTCACGCCGGCAGCGATGATCGCCCAGCCGAACCCCCAGCCCTGGTCGAGCACGCTCAAGCCGACATAGGCGCCCAGCATGAAATAAGCGCCATGCGAGAGATTGGCCACCCGCATCAAGCCGAAGATCAGCGAGAAGCCGGCGGCCAGCGTGAACAGCACACCGCCGAGCGCGAGGCTGTTGAGACTTTGAATCAACCAGAAATTCATCAACCTAAGTTCGGTAGCTGGACGCGGACTTATTTCTCCAGATTGGTCGCAGGCGGGTAGTCACGCGAATAGACCGGACTGGCAAGGAAGTCCTTGCGGTTGTAGGTCCAGAACTGGGTCACGGCCGGATAGGTCTTGATGACCTTGTTGACCAGTTTGCCGTTGACACGTTCGACCTTGCGGATATAGACATCCATGACCGGATTGCCCAGCGCATCGAGGCTGATGTTGCCGCGCGGGTCGGTCGGAACGCTGACCTTGCGCAGGGCGGCCATGAACGCGGCCTTGTCCTCGAACTTGCCCTTGACTGCCTTGACCGCTTCTTCAAGCATCAACGCAGCGCCGTAAGCACCGATCGAGTAATAGCCCGGATCCTGCTTGTAATCCTGGTTGATACCGGCGACGAAGCGCTTGTTGTTCGGGTTGTCGGTCGCCGCGCTGTACCAGCCGGCCGACAACACGCCGACGGCCTCATCGCCCATCGATTTCAGGATGCCTTCGTCGACTGTTGTCATCGCGCCAAGCAGCGGAATCTTGCCTTTCAGGCCGAACTCGTTGTACTGCTTGATGAACTTGATGCCGTTGCCACCCGCGAAGGCAGCGAACACCGCGTCAACATTGGGCTTGATCTGGCCGATGTAAGTGCCGTAGTCGGCCACGTTCAGCGGCGACCAGAGTTTTTGCACGATCTTGCCGCCGTTCTCTTCGAAACTGCGCTGGAAACCAGCCGCGGTTTCATGGCCGAAGGCAAAGTCATCGGCAATGATCGCGATGCGCTTGTATTTCAGCTCGCGGGCCGCGTATTCACCAAACGGATGATTCGCCTGGGCCGAAGTGCCGACCGCCCGGACGAACCAGGGATTTGACTTGCGCTGGGTCAGGTCTTCAGCAGCGGCCGAAGGTGCGATCGTCGGAATTTCGGAGGCGCGGATGTAATCATCGATCGCCAGCGCCTCGAAAGCCGCCAACGGCCCGATCATCACGTGAACCTTGTTCTTCTCGACCAGCTCCTGCGCCTTGGTCTTGGTGATCGCGGGCTGACCGGCGGTGTCGCCGACGAACAGTTCGACCTTGCGGCCGCCGATCATGTTGTTGCGCTCTTTCAGAAACAGGCGCAAACCATCTTCCATCTGCTTGCCGCCGGCGGCCAACGCGCCCGACTTGATGGTCAGAAAACCGAGCCTGAGCGGCTCCTGTTCCGCCGCCATGGCCGGCACGGACAGCAGCCCGGCGAGCAAGGTCGCAGAGATCGAAAAGGACAATTTAGCATCGGTCATGAAAGTCACCTTTAAGTAAATTCAGTACATCAATGATGTATCACGAATGAAAAATTGTCAAAGCGTGAAATCCCCGAATTGCGTGAAATATTCATCGATCAAGAGTCATCGTGGCTGCCAAAGCAACTTGAAAAATTCCAATTTTCATAGGGGATTAAAAATTTTTCTGTCAATCCATGGCCTGTTCCAGACGCTCAAGAAAATGTTTCATTTCGTCCAAATGTCATCGTCGTGATGTATCAGGACTTCCAATTTTTTGATTGCGTGATATTCTTTGCAGCCTATGCAAGACCCCTCAACCCATGCGCCGGACGCTGACAGCCGCTTGCTTCGCGAGCAGGTTTACGACCAGTTACGCGCCGACATGATCAGCTGCCAGATGGCACCCGGCACCGAGATCCGCGAAGCCGAACTGGCAGCGCGTTTCGGCTTCAGCAAGTCACCTGTGCGCGATGCCTTGATGCGGCTCGAGCGCGAAGGGCTGGTGATCACCTTGCCACGCCAGGGCTATCGCGTGGCACCAGTGTCGCTGCCCGATGTGCAAGACATGTTCCATTTGCGCGACGCGCTTGAGCGCGCCTGCATGGAACGCATCGTGCGCCGCGCCAGCGATCAACAACTGGCTGAGCTCGAGCCATTCCGCAGCTTCAACGCCAGCGATTGGCCGGGCGGCTTCATTGCCTACAACCGCGCTTTCCACAGCAAATTGGCCGAGCTTGCCGGCAATTCACGAATGCGCCAACAGCTCAGCGAACTGATCGACCAGATGGAGCGCGCCGTGCAACTGAGCCTGAGCACGCTCAAACGTGGCGACCCGCAGACGGTGATCGCCGAGCATTGCCAGATCATCGATTCTTTGCAAGCTCGCCATTTGTCTAGCGCCCAGCGCCTGGCGAGCCGCCATGTGATGCAGGCCGGCAAACGGGTCGTGCAGGCCATGTCGCGCGCCGTCATCACTGGCTGAAACCAAACAACCATTCCAAGGAAGTTCCATGTCAAACCATCCACCGGTTCACGGTCTTTTCATCGACGGACGCGAAGTTCCGGCCACTAGGCCGGACCTGCTCGACGTGCTCAACCCGGCCACCGGCGAGCTGCTGGCCCAGATCAGCCATGCCAGTGATGCCGATGTCGACCGCGCCGTCAAGAGTGCCAGCGCCGCCTTCGAAAGCCAGGAGTGGAGCGCGATGTCGAACCGGACCCGCGCCAAGCTGATCAACAAGCTCGCTGATGTGTTCGAGGCCAACCTCGACGAGATGTACCACCTCGAAACCGCCAACAATGGCCGCTCGCTGAACGAGACCCGCGCCCAGGTCTCGCGCCTGCCGGACTTTTTCCGCTACAACGCCGGTCTGGCGATCGCGCGACGCGATGCAGTGATCCCGGTTGACGGCAATTACCTGAACTACACCTTGCGCACGCCGATCGGTGTGGTCGGCAATTCAACCCCGTTCAACCACCCCTTGATGATCATGATCAAGAGCCTGGCGCCGACGCTGGCATCGGGCTGCACGACCGTGGTCAAGCCTTCCGAATACACGCCACTGACCACGCTGCGGCTGGCGCAGATGTTCGTCGAGGCCGGCCTGCCACCGGGCGTCTTCAACGTCATCACCGGCCTCGGGCCGACCACCGGCAAGGCCTTGTCCGAGCATCCGGGCCTGGCCAAATGGGTGCTGACCGGCGGCACCGAAGCCGGCCGCATCACCGGCGCCCTGGCCGGAGCCAATTTCGCCCATCAGACGCTCGAGCTCGGCGGCAAGACGCCGGTGCTGGTGTTCGACGATTTCGATGTCGACCAGGCCGTCAATTTCGCCGCTTTCGGCGCCTTCATCGGTGCGGGCCAGACCTGCATCTGCGGCAGCCGCCAGATCGTGCAGGAAAAAATCTATGACGAATTCGTCGAAAAGCTCGCCGCCAAAGCCAAGTCGATCCGCATTGGCAACCCGAAGGATCCCTCGGTCCAACTCGGCCCGGTGGTGTCGGCGCGCCAGCAGCAGCGGGTGCTGAGCTATATCCGGATCGGTCTCGAGGAAGACGGCGCCAGGCTGGTCGCGGGCGGCCGCGTGCCGCAGGATCCTTCGCTGGCAAATGGTTTCTTCGTCGAGCCGACGGTGTTTGCCGATGTCACGGCCAAGATGCGGATCTTCCAGGAAGAGGTCTTCGGTCCCTTCGTTTCAGTGACCAAGTTCAGCACCGAAGCCGAAGGTCTGGCGCTGGCCAATGACTCGCCGTACGGACTTGCCGGCGCGGTGCGTACCCGCGACATCGTGCGCGCGCACCGCGTCGCTGCCAAGCTCAAATGCGGCATCGTCTGGATCAACGACCACCACCGCCTCGACCCGGCCTCGCCATGGGGCGGCGTGAAGGATTCGGGCATCGGCCGCGAATGCGGGATCGAGTCCTTCGAGCAGCATTTCGAGACCAAGAGCGTGATGCTGCGCCTCGATGACACGCCTTTCGATTGGTACCAGGACACGGCCAGCCAGCCGCGTTTGAACTGAAGCACACCCAGAGGAATCGAAACATGAGCAGTTCAAACCAAGCCGTCGAATTCATGCCGACGCATATCGATGTCGGAGCGCAGCGCGTCAGCATGCAGGTGGCAGGATCAGGCCCGACGTTGGTGCTGTTCCACTCACTGCTGGCCGACGCATCGAGCTTTGCGTTGATCGCCGGGCAATTGGCGGCAACGCATCGGGTCTTGCTGCTTGATCTGCCGGGCTTTGGCGATTCAGACCGGGTCGACGGTGGCCTTGAAGCCGTGGCCGACCGGGTTGCCAGCGCGCTGCAGCAATTCGCTGCTGACGGCAAGATGATCTTTCTGGGCAACGGCTATGGCGGCTTCGTCGCGCTGCTGACGGCGATCCGTCACCCGGAACTCGCTGCGCGTCTGGTGCTGGCCGATTGCGGCGCCAAGTTCAGCGAGCCAGGCCGTGCGGCCTTCCTCGGCATGTCGGCGGCAGCGGCCAAAGGCGGACTCGGCCTGATCGCCGATGTGGCGATGCGCAGGCTTTTCGCGCCGAGCTACCAGGCCTTGCACCCGGAGCTGATCGCAAGGCGCAAGGCCCGCTTCCTGGAACTCGACCTGCAGACTTTCCACAATGCCTGCCAGGCTCTGGCCGGGCTTGACCTGCTCGATCAGCTCGCTTCGGTCAAGGTGCCCGCACTGGTGCTGGTCGGCGAAATGGACGAAGCAACGCCGCCGGCGATGTCCAGCGAACTCGCCGCTGGTCTGCCCAACGCTGAACTGGTCGTCTTGCCTGACTGCGCCCATGTGCCGCAATTGCAGGCGCCCGAGCTGTTCCTCGCCTCCATTGCCAAATTCATAGGTTGAAGATATGACCATCGTGCTGCATGGCTACTGGCGCTCGCTCGCGACCTTCCGCGTCCGCGCAGCGTTGAATCTGAAGGGTTTGGCTTACCGCGAGAACATCGTTGACCTCAGCAAGGGCGAACAGTTCGAGGCCGGGTTCCATCAACTCAATGCCCAGCATGCCTTGCCGGTGCTTGAACATGCCGGCTTGCGGCTGACCCAGTCGCTGCCGATCATCGAATACCTCGACGAGACCTGGCCGCAAATCTCACTGCTGCCGGCCGATGCAGCCGGTCGCGCAAGGGTCAGGGCGCTGGCGCAGATCACCACTGCCGATGCCCACCCCTTGGTGGTGCCGCGGGTGCGCAATTACCTCGGTTCAGCCTTTGGCGTCGACGAATTGGGCAAGATGGCCTGGGCGCGCCATTGGCTCGACCTCGGTACCGCCGCGATCGAAGACCGGCTGGCCAACGATGGCGTGGCCGGTTGCTACGCGCATGGCGACCAGATCACGCTGGCTGACTTGGCCCTGGTCTCGCATGTGGTGGGCGCACGCCTGTTCCAGGCCAACCTGGCGCAAGCGCCGAAATTGCTCGCCCTGACTGAGCGCTGCCTCAGCCTCGAGGCCTTTGCAAAAGCGCACCCACTGGCGCAAGTCGGCGCACCGGCCGCCTGAAGTTCAAGGCAATACCGGCAGCGCCTTCAAATAGGCCTGCAGCTCGGCGGCGATCTGCTCGCGCGCAGCCAGCCCTTCAGGCAAAGCCGGCATGGTTGTGTCGGGTTTCAGCGATTGCGGCGCCAGCAGCCAGGTTTGCCAACTGCGGGTATCGATCAGCTTGGCCCGCTCGGCCAGATTGATCGGCATCTTGTCACCGCCAAACCCATTGACCCGGTGGCAGCTGAGGCAGTATTTCTGCGCCAGTGCCGCATGCTCGGACCATTGCGCCGCCATGGCGCCGGGCAACAGGGCCTGCTTGCCGGATTGGCGCAACGCAATCTGCGCCACCTGATAAGGCCAGCCGTTGCCGCCCTCGGCGAGCAACTCGGGCGCCGCGATGTTGTCCCAGACCAGGTAATAGGGCGCCAGCGGCACGGCCTTTTCCCTTTGCCCCAGGTTGTCGACGCGAAACGCGCCGCCATCGGCGCGGGCGAACACCAGAAAAGCCCGATAAGTCGAAAACCGCCCGACCGGAATGCGCGACCGATAGCCGTCGAGCGCAATGAATTCGATCTCGCGGTCGGGCTGCAGCTTCCAATCATTGCCCAACAAGCTTGCCAACACCAAGCCCGCCGGATAGCCGCGGTAGGCTATTTTTACCTCGCGGCCCTTGCCGCTCAAATGGGGTTCGACGACGGTCACGGCTTGCGCCGGCCCGAGCAAGCGTTGCAGCTCGAGCGGATCCGGCAAGCTGGCGGCACTGCCAGCGAATGACAATAAAGTCAGCACCAGACCGGCAGTATTTTTCAGCAGTTTTTTCAGCATCGCCGGATTGTGCTGCGGCGCCTACCAACTCTTGGCCCGGCCGGCCCCCCGGGTCAATGGGTGTTCGGGATGTCGATCACCTGGGTCGATGCCATGTCAACGACGATATTGCAGCGCGCCTTCAGGCGGTTCTCGAACCAGTAGAAGTAGACCTGTACTTTGTGCCAACCGCTGGCCGGCAGCTTCGCTTCTTCGTTTTCAGCCAGAACGAACACGCCGTCGAAGTGGTTGCCCCGATATTTGGCGGCCTTGACGACGATCGCACGCTGCGGCGCCGTCATCTTCATGCCCCCAGGCTGATCGCAGCGCATCGGATGCCGGCTTCCCGGCCCAGCAGCGACCAATATTCCAGGCCGTCAGCATCGATCGGGATCGACACGGCAGGTCTGGCAGGAACAATGCAATCGAGATTGTCGAGCTCGCGGTAGCCATTCAGGTAACCCCGGGCCCAGGCTTCATTCAAGGCGGCTGCATCGTATTGGACGGCACCAGGATGCCTGTACCTTGTTGCCGAAGGCTGGACCAAGGGCGGCTCCGGGACCAGCCCGCCGCCCTGACGGCGTCGGGCCAAGGCCTTGCCAACACCGAACAAGCGGCCGATCCACGCCGTCCTGCCCGCTACGCCGGAGCCATTCAAGCCTGTTTTACTGCTCGCTGTTGTCATGCTTTCCCCGGGATTCATCACTGCCTGCAGCCCGGTCACAGCTCGACGCTATGACAACAGGCCACCTCATTTATAATTCCAATAATGACAACTATAAACGAAGCCCTAGAAGTTCACGACCCCTTAACTTGCTGCTTGTCGTATCGATACAACGAGCACCCCTCTAAGCCGACAACTCCCGCTCATAGACATGCAAGGCCGGCATCCCGCCGGTATGGATGAAGAGGATTTGTTCGTCGGGTTTGAAGTAGCCGCGCCTGGCCAGACCGATCAGTCCGGCCATGATCTTGCCGGTGTAGACCGGGTCGAGCAGGATGCCTTCGGTGCGCGCCAGCATCTGCACCGCTTCGACCATCATCGCGTTGGGCACCGAATATTTGGGCTGCCAGAAGCCGCCCTCGGTGACCACGCTGTCGCGCGCAATCACCATGTCCAGGCCAAGCAGGTCGGCCACCGCCTGAGCTTCCTTGTGGACCAGCGGATCCTGGTCAGCCGGGTCGCGGCTGACGCCGATGCCGACGATCGGGATATTGATGCGGTTGCCAAGGAAGCCCGCCAGCAGCCCGCCATGGGTGCCTGAACTGCCCGAGCCGACGATCACCCGGTCAATCTGCAGACCCTGCTCGAAGAACTGCTGCTGCAGCTCTTGCGCGCAGGCCACATAGCCCAAGCCGCCGAGCGCGTTCGATCCGCCGCCAGCGATGATGTAGCCGACCCGGCCGATCGCCGTCAACTCGTCAGCCACCTGCTGCATCGCCTGCGCGATATTGCTGCCGCCTGGCACCACCGTGATGGCCTCGACGCCCATCAGGCGGAACAGGAAATGGTTGCCGCTGGCATCCTCGTGATAGCTGCCAGGCACCCGCTCTTCGATCACGAAGCGGCACTTCAGCCCTTCTTTGACCGCAGCGGCCAAGGTGATGCGGCAATGGTTCGATTGCGGCGCACCGCAGGTGATCAAGGTGTCAGCGCCCTTGGCCAGCGCATCGGCGACCAGGAACTCGAGCTTGCGGGTCTTGTTGCCGCCAGGAAACAGCCCCAGCATGTCGTCGCGCTTGATCCAGACGCGCGGCCCCTGTCCGGCCGGGCAAAGCGCGGCCAAAGCGCGGCTGAAATTCGGCATGAATTCGAGCGGTGTGGCACCAACACTGTAATGGCGACGCGGGAATCTGGATAAGTCCATGGGTGGGTCTAGGTTGGGAGATGAGCAGGCAGCCAAGCCGCCTTGTGGGGCTGACGATACCAAACATCGCCAACGACCAAGGAATTCCGCTACTGGCCAATCTCGGCCCGGTCGCGCTGCGACTGACTATTCGGCGTCGGGCAAGGCCGGCGCGTGCACGATGGTCACCGGCACCGGGCTGTGGTGCAGCAAGGCCAAGGCCGTCGAACCGAGCGAAGCACTGCTTTCGCCAATGCCGGTGGCGCCCATCACAACCATTTCGCAGCCATAGTTTTCCAGCAGTTCGACCAGCAGATTGGCCGGATCACCGCCAGCGACTTCGCTTTCGAAATCGACGCCAGCGGCCTCGAGCAGCGCTTCGGCCGGCGCCAGCAGTTCGGCGCCAGCGGCGCTGCGCATGCGCTCGAGACCCTCGGCGTCATGAACCACGACCAGCTCATACAGCGAAGCCGGCTCCTGCACATTGGCGAGTACGAAGCTGGCCCGCAAACCTTGTCGAACCAAATGCAGCGCATGCCGAATGGCTTCGAGGGCGAGGGCGGAACCATCGACAGGCAGGAGGATTTTCATGGCGGCTCCAATCCGGGTTGGGGAATTGCGAAGGGACTGCCTGACCTTAGCACTTCAGCCAGACCGCGCGGGCCGGATCGATCAATTGCCGCTCAAACTGCGCAATAGCGTTCCTGGATTTCCTTGTCGGCGAGCAGGTCTTCGGCCGCGCCGCTGTGGACGATTTCGCCCTGATCGAGGATGTAGGCCCGGTCCGAGATGCGCAGCGCGCGTTCAACATTCTGCTCGACCAGCAGGATCGTCGTGCCAGCCCGCTTCATTCGCGCAAACAGATGGAACATCTCGTCGACCAGCAGCGGCATGATGCCTTCCGATGGCTCGTCGAGCAGGATCATCCTTGGCCTTGCCATCATCGCGCGGGCAATCGCCAGCATCTGCTGCTCGCCCCCCGACATCGAGGTTGCGTCCTGGTCGAGACGCTCTTTCAGGCGCGGAAATGTCGTGGCGATCTCGTCGATCATCGCGGCCATTTCATGTCTGTTGCTGCTGGCGATGATGCCCAGTTGCAGGTTCTCGCGCACGCTCAGACCGGGCACGATGCGGCGCTCTTCGGGCACATAGGCCAGCCCCTGATGGAAGCGCCGGTGCGCGGCATCGTCGAGGATTTCCTCGCCATTGAAGGTGACGCTGCCGCTGCGTTTGCCGATCAAGCCCATCAGCGTCCGCAAAGTGGTGGTCTTGCCGGCACCGTTGCGGCCCATCAGGGTGACGATTTCGCCCGCCTTGACTTCGAACGAGATGTTCTGCACCACATGGCTGCGGTCATACCAGGCGTTGAGCCCTTGAACTTTCAACATGGTCTCAGCCCTCACCCAGATAGACGCGGCGCACATCGCTGTTGTTGCGGATCTCGTCGGGCGTGCCTTCAGCCAGAAATTCGCCGTGGTGCAGCACGATCAGCCGCTCGCACAAACCCATCACCAGCTTCATCTTGTGTTCGACCAGCACCAGCGTGCGCTCCTGGGAAAGCTCGACGATCAAGCGCATCATCACCACCGTCTCTTCGGGCGACATGCCCGCCGTCGGCTCGTCCATCAGCAGCAGCAGCGGGTCGCTGGCCAGCGCCATCGCGATCTCGAGTGCGCGCTGCTGGCCATGCGCCAGATCTGCCGCAGTCTTGTTGCGCAGGGCCGCCAGGCCAACGCGCTCGAGCAAGGCGTCGGCCTGCTCGATCAACGCTTTCATGCTGTCACGTGGGCGCAGCAGCGCAAAGCGGGAAGCACGCATCTGCGCGGCGACGCGGACATTCTCATGCGCCGACAGCTGCTTGAAGACATTGGTGATCTGGAAGCTCTTGGCGATGCCGATGCGGGCGAACTCATGTTGCGCCAGACCGGTGATGTCGCGCCCCTGGAAACGGATGCGTCCCTCGGTCGGCGCGAACAGGCCGCTGACGACATTGAAGAAGGTGCTCTTGCCGGCGCCGTTGGGACCGATGATGGCGGTCAGCTTGCCTGGCTGGAAAGCCACGCTGACCTGGTTCAGCGCGACGAAATTGCCGAAGCGCTTGGTGACGTTTTCAACTTCAAGTATCGGCAAGCTCATGGCTTCTCCGTCGCAGCCTTGCGGGCCAGCCAATGCAGCACCGAGCCCCAGACGCCTTTGGGGAAGAACAGCACGAAGACCATGAAGACGACGCCGACCAGCGCCATCCAATGAGTGGTCACTGCAGTCGAGACATCTTCGAGATAGAGGAACAGCGCGGCGCCGACAAAGGGGCCGAAAAATGTCCCCATGCCGCCGAGCAAGCACATCATCACCGCCTGACCCGATTGCAGATAATGCAGCGAATCGATCGGCACGATCGACAGATGCAGCGCACGCAAGGCACCGGCCAGTCCGCAGACCGCCGCCGACAGCACGAACACCAGCAGCTTGGCCCGGGCCACGTCAAAACCGCAGGCCGCCGTGCGCTGTTCGTTCTCGCGGATCGCCTCGATCACCGCACCGAACGGCGAATTCAAGACCCGCGAGACAAACCAGAGCGCCGCCGCGACGAACACCAGGATCACGTAATACTTGGTGACCGGGTTGAGGAAGTCGAGCTGCCAGCCGAGCAGATTGATCGCTTCGACGCGGATGCCGCGCAGACCGTTCTCGCCACCGGTCCAGGACTCGGCCTTGTAAAAAGCGTAATAGACGATCTGCCCGAGCGCCAGCGTCACCATCGAAAAATAGATGCCACGGGTGCGGATCGCCAGGTAGCCGATCACCAGGCCGACCAGGCTGGCCGCAGCCACGCCGGCAACGATCGCCGCCCACCAGGGCCAGCCGCCGCTGACGATGGCGATGCCGCAGAGATAACTGCCGACACCGAGAAAAGCCGCATGGCCGAAAGACAGCATGCCGGTATAGCCGAACAGCAGGTTGAAGCCAACCGCATAGAGACCGAAGATCAGGATATTGATCGCCAAAGCCTCATAAGGCATCAGCAGCGGAAACAGGATCAGGCAGAACAGCACCGCGCCGACCCGGTGCCGCACGATCCAGTTGAAAGAATTCGCCAAAGTCATCGCCTGATTCATCCCATCTGCCCCGCTTTGCCGAACAGGCCTTGCGGCCGGATCAGCAGCACCACCGCCATCAAGACAAAAATCGACAGCTCGGCCAACTCGGGCATGAACAGCGAAGTCATGCTGTAGACGATGCCGACCAGCAGGCCGGCGACCACCGCACCGGGCAGCGAGCCCATGCCACCGACCAC
>JBIKPD010000421.1:0-3453 GCA_044357665.1 Roseateles sp.
CGATGTGGTTTGTCTGCAAGACGATGCCCATGTCGGTTTCATGTCGATGGTTGATTCGATCGTCGCCACTGCCAGGCCTCACCTGGAACGCCTGAATGCGCGCCGACGCGAGACCGTGCCGGCCAGCGAGTTGGTGGTTGGTGTGCAATGCGGCGGCAGCGATGCTTTTTCAGGCGTTACCGCCAACCCGGCGGTCGGTTTTTGCACCGACCTGCTGGTGCGGGCCGGCGCCAGCGTGATGTTCTCGGAAACCACCGAAGTGCGCGACGGCATCGCGCAGCTGACCGCCAGGGCCAGCAGCCCCGAGGTGGCCGAGGCGATGATCCGCGAAATGGCCTGGTACGACGCTTACCTGCAGCGCGGCAAGGTCGACCGCAGCGCCAACACCACGCCGGGCAACAAGCTGGGCGGCTTGTCCAATATCGTCGAGAAGGCGATGGGGTCGATCGTCAAGTCGGGTTCAGCCGCCATCAGCCATGTGCTGGCGCCGGGCGAAAAGCTCAAGGTCAAGGGGCTCAGCTATGCCGCCACGCCGGCCAGCGACTTCATCTGCGGCACGCTGCAACTGGCCGCCGGCATGAATCTGCATGTCTTTACCACCGGCCGCGGTACGCCTTATGGCCTGGCCGAATGCCCGGTGATCAAGGTGGCCACACGCAGCGACCTGGCGCGCCGCTGGCATGACCTGATGGACGTCAACGCCGGCAAGATCGCCGATGGCAGCGCGACGATCGAGGCCGTCGGCTGGGAGCTCTTCCACCTGATGCTCGAGGTGGCCAGCGGCCGCAAGAAGACCTGGGCCGAGCATTGGAAGCTGCACAACGCCCTGGTGCTGTTCAATCCGGCGCCAGTGACCTGAGCAGGCGACGGCGCAAGGCGCTTGCCTGTTCGAGCGTGAAGAGTCAGTGCACCCCGACTCGCTGGAACCGACTGAACGGCTCAAGCCGGTAACATGCCTGTAGCTCCCCGGATCCACAGCAAGAACAAAGGAAAAAATCACATGAAACTGGTCAGTTTTATAGCAAATAGCAGCACCCGCGTCGGCGTTATCGATGGCGATGAATTGGTCGACCTGCTGGCCGTGCATGGCCAGGCGGCCTGCTTTGACGCTACCCAACTGGCGGCGCTTGGCGACATGATGTCGCTGATCGCCAACTGGGACAGCGTCAAGGCGGCGGTGGGCAGTTGCGTCGCCAGCAGTGCGCAAAAAGGCATCGGTCGCCAGCCACTGGCCAGCGCCAGTCTGGCCGCACCGCTGATGCCGCGCACCATCCTGTGTTCGGGCAGCAACTACCTGAGCCACAACAAGGAAAAAGCCAGTGCCGACACCAGCGGTCGCGAGCCGGAATTCTTCGTCAAGACCAGCGATTGCGTGATCGGGCCAGGCCAGCCCATCGTGCTCGACCGCAGACTGACCAACAAGCTCGACGGCGAAGTGGAACTGGCGATCGTGATCGGCAAGGCCGGCCGCCATATCCCGGTTGATCAAGCGCTCGACCATGTGTTCGGCTACACCATCGTCAACGATGTCACCGCCCGCGACCGCCAGGTGCGGCCGCGTCCTGATGGGTCCTACTGGTACGAACTAGGCCGCGGCAAGGTGTTCGACGGCAGCGCGCCGATCGGGCCTTGCATCGCCACGGCTGACGAAGTCGGTGACCCGCAACAGCTGATGGTCAAGTCATGGGTCAACGGTGAGCTGCGGCAGATTTCCAGCACCTCGCAAATGATCTGGACCTGTGCCGAGCTGATCCATTTCTTCTCGATCAACATGACGCTGCAGCCCGGCACCGTGATCATCACCGGCACGCCCAGCGGCACCGCCTGGTCGACCGACAAGAGCCTTGGCGGCAACTGGTCAGGTGTCGATGGCATGGTGCCCGCCACCGGCTATCTGAAGGGCGGCGACGTGATCACTTGCGAGCTGTCGAAAGTCGGCCAACTCGAGAACCCGGTCGTCGAAGGCTAAAGGCAATCGGGCCAGGCGCAGCCGGCGCAAGTCTCTATGATCGGTGGCCATGTCCATCATCGAACTTGTCGCCGCGGTCCTCTTCGCCCTCGCGCTGATCCACACCTTTTCGACCAGCTTCTTCCAGCGGCTCGCCCACAAGCATCCGGAGCATTCGGGGCTGTTCCACCTGCTCGGTGAAATCGAACTGGTTTTCGGCTTCTGGTCGGTGCTGCTGATCGCCGCGATGGCCTGGCTGGAAGGGCCGGCCAAAGCGATCGGCTATGCCGAATCGCGGCAATATACCGAGCCGCTGTTCGTCTTCGTCATCATGGTGATCGCTGCCTCGCGCCCGGTGGTGAGCAACATCGAGGCGCTGATCACTTCAATCGCCAGCCGCTTGCCGCTGCGGGCTGCGCTGGCGCAGGTCTGGCTCTGCCTGGCGCTGCTGCCGGCGATCGGATCCCTGATCACCGAGCCCGCCGCGATGACGCTGGCCGCGCTGATGCTCGCGCCGCTGGTGTTCCGCCCCGGCATCCCCGAGCGGCTGAAATACGGCGCGCTCGGCGTGCTGTTCGTCAACATTTCGATCGGTGGCACCTTGACCGCGTTTGCAGCGCCGCCGGTGCTGATGGTGGCTGCCGCCTGGGACTGGGACAACGCCTTCATGGCCAGCCAATTCGGCTGGAAGGCCATGATCGCCGTGATGATCAACGCCACCGCCATCACCTTCATGCTGCGTCAGCATCTGCATGACGCCGATGCAGCGCTTGCAGCGCCTGCTGCGCCGGCATTGCCGGTGCCGCGCCTGCTCAGCCTGATCCATTTCGCCCTGCTGGCCGGGGTGATCCTGTTCGCCCACCACCCGGTCATCTTCATCGGGCTGTTCCTGCTTTTCCTGGGCATTGCGCAGGCTTATGCGAACTACCAAACCCGGCTGATCCTGCAGGAAGCCCTGCTGGTCGGGCTTTTCCTGGGCGGGCTGTTGCTGCTTGGCGGCATGCAGCAATGGTGGCTGCAACCTATCGTGGCCGGGCTGGAACCCGCCGCGCTGTTCTTCGGCGCCTTGGGCCTGACGGCATTCACCGACAACGCCGCGCTGACCTATCTGGGCTCGCTGATCGAAGGCATCAGCGACCCGGCCAAATACATGCTGGTCGCCGGTGCCGTCGCAGGCGGCGGCATGACCGTCATCGCCAACGCCCCCAACCCTGCCGGCGTAGCCCTGCTCAAGCAAGGCTTCCACGACGCCTCCATCAGCGCCGCCGGCCTCGCAGCCGGCGCGGCGCTGCCAACGGTGGTGGCGGCGGCGGTGTTCTGGTTGTAGTGGCGTCGAGGGCGGCAGCGATCTCTGACAAGGCTTGCACCTGAAGTCGCTCGGCTATCGTTGGTCGTACTTGCTCGCGTACTTTTTATGCAATGGGACGCCTTACATCACCGTCGCTTCAAGGCGGAATTGGCTGGCGGTGGCCCGGACTTCTTTTATTCGACCATGCCCGGGCAGT
>JBIKPD010000095.1:0-12103 GCA_044357665.1 Roseateles sp.
CGGTTTTTATTAGTTATCAGGCGACCCTTCGTTAGTTTTTTCCCTGTCTCTTTCAGGGTATTTCAGAATTAGCATGATGTTTACTCCCCGCAGTTATTTGCTCATTTCTCCTTGCCGCAATGAACAGGACTACATGAAGCAGACGCTTGACAGCGTCATAGCCCAGACTGTCCGCCCGGCGAAGTGGGTGATCGTGGACGATGGTTCTACCGACGCGACGGCTTCGATTCTTGCGGCTTATGCGGCGGCATATGACTGGATTCAAGTCGTCACGCGCAGTGACCGCGGGCACCGAGCCGTTGGTCCGGGCGTTGTCGACGCTTTCTATACCGGGTACGAGGCATCCAGTCCCGAGAGCTACGAATTCGTTTGCAAGCTCGATCTGGATTTACGCTTGCCGCCTCGGTATTTCGAGATCCTGATCGAGCGAATGGCAGCTGATGCCCGGATCGCCACATGCAGTGGCAAGGCTTACATAGAAGAGCGGGGGCAACTTGTCGATGAGCGGCATGGGGATGAGACTTCGCTGGGCATGACCAAGTTTTACCGCCAGTCTTGTTTCAAGGCGATCGGCGGCTTCGTTCGCGAAGTGATGTGGGATGGGATCGATTGCCACGCCTGCCGTATGAAGGGTTGGATTGCTTGCAGTTGGGATGAACCCGAGTTGAGATTTGTTCATCTCAGGCCGATGGGGTCCAGCCAAGTTGGCATTTACACCGGGCGGATGCGACACGGTTTTGGCCAGTACTTCATGGGGACCGGCTTTTTTTTCATGGCGGCCAGCGCCTTGTCCCGGATCAACCAGAAACCTTATGTGCTGGGCAGCTTGGCCATGCTTTGGGGCTGGCTAAGGAGTTCGTTGCGCGGCCTGCCCCGTTATGAGAATCCGCCGTTCAGAGCCTTTCTTCGCCGCTACCAAGCGCGAGCCTTGTGGGTGGGCAAGAAGCGCGCTATTGAGGAACTGCTTGTCGGGAAGTCGCCGGGCAGTGGTGTTCCGCATTGAGGAGTTCGAATGGAAAAATTCTGGAGTAGCCGATGACACTTCCCAACCTGAGCTACATGATGAGCGTGGGGCAATTGCGCTACATCCAGTCAGCTTATGAAGTCCCTGAGCACAGGAATCCAGATGCGCTGATTCAGCACTTTCTGTCAGCGACTGATCTTTGGCGCTGTCGCCTGCGCGGCTTGCTTATTCTTGACCGGTTGCGCAAGAACCCCTTTTATTACTATGTTCTGGCCCGAACCCGCTATTACGACAAGGTGTTCACGTCGGCGATCGCCGGCGGGGTCAAGCACATCGTCAACATCGGCTGCGGCAGCGATACCCGGGCCTATCGGTTTGCAACTGAACTGATCGAGGCTGGCGTGTCTTGTGTTGAGTGCGACCAGGAGGAAGCCATCGTCAACAAAAAGAAGTTGGCCCGCGCCAAGTTGGATGCGAGTCACGTTCAATTTATGGCGGTCGATTTAAACCAATCGGCTTGGTCGGACCTGGAAGTATGGTTTTCTGCCCGCCAAGGCGACAAGTTTTTGGTCATGCTCGAGGGCGTGAGCCCATACATTGACGAAAAGGCGTTCGCCTCATTTTTAAGATTCCTTGCTTCCCGCTTGAAACCAGGCAGTCGCCTCGCCTATGACTTCAAACTGAAGGGCGTCGCCGATGGTTTCGGGCAGGCGCGACCCGGACATATACCTTTTAGGCTGTCGAGCAATGCGGACGAGGTTGCAGCATTTCACCGCGGAGTTGGGTTCACGGTTGAGCAGTTCTCGCTCGGCACGCAGTTGGTCGAGAGGACTATTCCAGGCCGTCTTGATGCCGGATTTCCCCTTTTTGCTGAGGATGCGCTGGTTCAGCTTTCAGTGGCGGGCACGCCTTGATTGATCGAAGGTTCCATGCTTGGCCTGTGCACATGATTTGTAGCCCGCTATGCAGCGCAGCGCAATGCGGGAATGGCCGGTTTGCCCGGCGGATCAACCCCCGCATTCGGACTGCACCGGGCCATCCATGCCGGTTACTGGTCAGGCTGCGTCGGCTTCGGCTTCCGGCCACATGGCCGGGAAATAAAAGCGCAGTGCGTGCAAGGGAAATGCGAAACGAAGTTTTCCTTGCGGGGTGTCGGATTTGAGCAGGCCGCGCTCCAGCAAGGCGGCGAGCACGGTGCCGGATGTGCGTTCGCCCAGCCCCATCAGCATTTTGAACTCGCCGCGTTCGATCTCGCCGCCATCCATGAACAGGTAGTTCAGCGGCGTCAGCGCAGCGCGCCGCACGCCGCTTTTTTGCACTTCTTCTTCGAAGCTCAGGCAAGCTGCGATGCGTGCTTTCATCTGCCCAAAGGCCAGTAGCTTCGACATGAAACGGGCCTGGTCCAGGCATATTTCCAGCACGAAGTCGATCCAGTTCACCAGCGCTTGTTCGCTCAGATTGCCCCGGCCATCCAGGTCGCCACGGCGGGGCGAGTCGGCATCGGCCATCATGGCAAAGTAGCGCTGCTGGTTGCGTGCAAAGCCGCGCAAGGGTGACCAGATGCCTCTTGTGTAGCCCAAGGCGTGCATGACCGCATGGGTATGCAGTCGCATGACGCGACCGTTGCCATCAATGAAGGGGTGAATCCATCCCAAGCGGTGATGTGCAGCGGCGACCGCAAGGAGGCTTTTTTCGCCACGCCGCACATTGCTGTACTGCTGGCTCCAGGACTGGAGCAGGTTCGGCAAGGCGGCGAAGGCTGGCGCTACATGTTGGCCGACTTGGACATCTCGCTGGCGCAGTTGCCCCGGAGTGATGATTTCACCGTCGGCGGTAACAAGGTCGCTTTGGGGGAGCCGTTTGAATAGTTCCGTATGCATTGCCTGCACTGTTTGCACTTGGTAGATGCTGGCGATGGCGGATTCGTCGGGATAGGCGGCCTCGATCGCGCCTTCGGCGTCCATATGGGCCAGAGCCATTCGCTGGCGGGCAGCCAATTCAGGCTCGGCTGAAAAGTCGCGCCGCAAGGCCTGTTCGAGCTCGAGTGGCCGGGTATGTTGGCCTTCGATCCGGTTGCTGTAATACGAGTTCATACCGCGCAGCAGCTTGCGCAGTTCTGCCGCTGGTTGGCCAGGCAGCCTCAACGCTTCGATGACAAGTTCATGCGCCTTGACCAACAGCGCCTCCTGCTTGGCATCCGCCGGCATAAAGGGTGTGAACTGGTGTGACGAGTTGTACATTTGCCTAATTATTTGCTAAGGTCAGATGTAACGCAAGTTATTTATTTGTATGTAGTATTTACGTATTTGCAATATTTTTTGCCAAGATAATTGGCGAGTGTGTTGGTTCGCCCCCAGCATTCGACCGGCGACATTTCGGCCAATTTTTTGCAACCCGTAGCCCGCCATGCAGCGCAGCGCAATGCGGGGAAATTCCCGCCTCAAACCCCGAGCTTTTCCGCCAGCGTGGCCACGATGCGGTGCGCGGACTGGCCGTCCCAGAGTGCAGGGCGGCGGCCGCGTTTGCCGCCGTTCTGGAGGGTGTCCTGGGCCAGGCGGATGATGTTGGCGGGGTCGGTGCCGGCCAGGGTGTTGCTGCCTTCTTCAACGGTGACCGGGCGTTCGGTGTTCTCGCGCATGGTGATGCAGGGCACGCCTAAAGCGGTGGTTTCTTCCTGCAGGCCGCCGCTGTCGGTAAGCACCAGGGTGGCGTCTTTCCACAGGTGCAGGAACGACATATAGGCTTGCGGGCCGAGCAGGGTGACGCCGGGCCCGAGGTCGATGTCGAAGCGGTCGAGGTTGGCGCGAGTGCGCGGGTGCACCGGGAACACCAGCGGCAAGTCGGCCGAGACTTCGCGCAGCACCTTGGCCACGCGCTGCAATGATTCTTCGCTGTCGACATTGCTGGGCCTGTGCAGGGTGACGACCCCGTAGCGGGGGTGCCGGCGCTTGTAGGCGTCGCTTTCGAGCCGCTGCGTGTCCATCAGCGCGAGCTTGTCAGCCTGGTACAGCACGTTGTCGACCATCACGTGGCCGACGTCGAACACCGCTGCCATGTCCTTGCCTTCGCGCCTCAAGTGATAGCTGGCACTGGGTTCGGTGACGAAGAACCAGTCGCTGATCGCGTCGGTGACGAGGCGGTTGATTTCTTCGGGCATGCTCATGTCGCCGCTGCGCAAGCCGGCTTCCACATGGGCAACCGGGATGCCGGCTTTCTTGGCAACGATGGCGCAGGCCAGGGTCGAGTTGACGTCGCCGACCACCAGGCAGGCGGCGGGTTTGGTCGCGGCGCAGAGGGCCTCATAGGCCAGCATGATCTTGCCGGTCTGTTCGGCGTGGCTGCCGCCGCCAGCCTCGAGGCGGACATCGGGTGCGGGGATGCCGAGTTCTTCGAAGAAGACTTCGTTCATGTCCCGGTCGTAATGCTGGCCGGTGTGGACGATCTTCCACGCCAGGCGCCCATCGGCTTGCAGCGCACGCACGATCGGCGCGATTTTCATGAAGTTCGGCCGCGCGCCGGCGATCAGGTGGATGCAGGGCAGGGTCATTGAATCTGGTCTCGCAAAGAGGTGGCGCCAGGGCGGTATGCCGATGGCGATGCGAACCAGTCTATGGAGCGACATGCGCCCGCGCTACACCCAGACGAGGGCTAGGCAAGCGCGGCCCCTGGCTCAAAACTGTCAGCAGTTGAAATGAATTGCGACAGGAGATTGCGTGAAAGTACTCGTCACCGGCGCGGCCGGCTTCATCGGCATGCATGTCAGCCAGTTGCTGCTGGCACGCGGCGATCAGGTGGTCGGCCTGGATAATTTGAACGACTATTACGACCCGGCGCTCAAGCATGACCGGCTGGCGCGTTTGTCGCCCAAGCCCGGCTTTGATTTCGTCAAGCTCGACGTGGCTGACCGCACCGGTATGGCCGCGCTGTTTGCAGCGAACAAGTTCGACCGCGTCGTGCATCTGGCCGCGCAAGCCGGGGTGCGCTATTCGATCGAAAACCCTCATGCCTATATCGACAGCAATCTGGTCGGCTTCACCAATGTGCTCGAAGGCTGCCGCCACCATGGCGTTGAGCATCTGGCCTATGCCTCGAGTTCGAGCGTTTATGGCGGCAATACGCTGATGCCTTTTTCAGAGCGGCACAACGTCGATCACCCGGTCAGCCTCTATGCCGCGACCAAGAAGGCCAATGAGTTGATGGCGCATACCTACAGCCATCTGTACCGGCTGCCGACCACGGGCTTGCGCTTTTTCACCGTCTACGGGCCCTGGGGCAGGCCGGATATGGCGCTGTTCTTGTTCACCAAGGCGATCCTCGAGGGTCGGCCGATCGACGTCTTCAATCACGGCGAGATGGTGCGCGATTTCACCTATATCGACGACATTGCCGAGGGCGTGGTGAAGGTACTTGACAGCGTTGCCACGCCGCTGGACGGCTTCAACTCGCAGCGCGGCAGCCCGGCGCATTCGAACGCGCCTTACCGGATTTTCAATATCGGCAATCAGGCGCCGATGCAGTTGATGGATTTCATCGTCGCGATCGAAAAATCGGTCGGCCGGCCGGCCTTGAAGAACTTCATGCCGATGCAAAACGGCGATGTCCCCGCCACCCATGCCGATGTGGAGCTTCTCGCCGACTGGACCAATTTCCGCCCCGCCACCCCGGTGCCCGAAGGCGTGGCGAATTTCGTTTCCTGGTACCGGGATTATTTTGTGGCCTGAGATCGGGCATCTGCGGTTTGCCGCGCGTGATCTAACCCCCGCATTCGGCCCGGTGGGCCAGCCATTGGGCTACGGGATTGCGTTCAGCGATATGGGGGCTTGCCATGGCTTGATGCCGGCCAGCACATCAGTCAGCGCATCTTTGGTGACGGCGTTATCGTGATCGGCTTGCAAGCCGGTCCAAAAGCCGTCGTTCAAGCCAAAAAATCGCGAAAGGCGCAGACCGGTGTCGGCGGTGACTGCGCGTTTCCCCGCCACGATTTCGCCGATGCGGCGCTGCGGTACGCCAATCTCTTTGGCAAGCCGGTACTGGGTAATGCCCATCGGCCGCAAGAACTCTTCCAGCAGGATGTCGCCGGGCGTCGGGTACGGTACTTCACGCATGATGGTTTCCTTGTTCGTATGTCTTTTGCATGACCTTCGCAGCCAGAGAAAGCGCTGCCGGATTGGATCTCAGTGGTAATCGACTATCTCAACTTCGAAGGCGTCGCCACCTTCAAACCGAAAGCACAAGCGCCACTGTTCATTGACACGGATGCTCCATTGACCGGCACGGTCGCGTTTGAGTGCCTCCAGTTTGTTGCTTGGCGGAATTCGCATCTCCGTCACGTCGACCACGCGGTTCAAGGTAGCCAGTTTGCGCAGCGCCACAGCTTCAATGTTGACCAATTTCGCCACCCTTCGCCCGGCAAACAACGCTTCAGTATCTCGGCATTTGAATGACTTGATCGCCATGCCTGGATACTAACGAACTGCAATAGTAACGTCAAGCGCCAGTATGATGAATTCGTAGCCCGCCATGACGCCGCAGGCCGGAATGCGGGATTGGTCGGTTTGTGCAACCGGAATCGTCGCCGGCCAAATTGCGCCATGGGGATCGCCGTTTCGCCTCGCGATGCGACAATTTGGCTATGCCAAAAAACACCTTCACATTTGCCATTTTCGGCGAGCCATCAAGGCGCGCCTGGTTCCTTACGCTGGCATTGTTGGTTTGCGTCATCAGCTACCTGGCTTTGTCGCCAAGGCCGCCGGCGGGCTTGAGCACCGGCTGGGACAAGTCGAACCATGCGTTGGCATTTGCCTCGCTGGCGTTTTGCGGGCATTGGTGCTTGAGCATGGCGCGGTCGCGCTGGCTTTATCTGCCAATGCTGCTGATCGCTTACGGTGGCGCGATCGAGTTGCTGCAGATCAACGTGCCCAATCGCAGTGCTGACTGGGGCGATTTGCTGGCCGACAGCATCGGTGTCGCCATCGGCCTGCTGTTGGCCGCTGGCATCAACATGGTGCTGCAGCGGCGCGTTCAGTGACCGTCGTTCAGTGACCGATCACCCGGCAATCAGAACTCGAATCCCCCCGCTGCGCGCAGCGCGCGCGATGAGTCGCCAGCCAGCATCGCGATGAAGCTGGCAGCGAGTTGCGGCTCGGCCGCCTTGGCGCTGATAGCCGCCGCATACACGGTGGCCAGCTCGAAACGCCGGGGCAGGGCGCCGACGAGGGTGATGCAGTCGGTGTAGTTGATCTCGGTGATCTGGGTGCAGCCGATTGCGCCAGGCAAGTTGTCTGTAGCCATGGCCCGCATCGCGGTGGCGCCGTTCGGGTAGGTGCGAAAGCGCGACTCAAGTTCGTCGTGGATGCCCAACTGAACCATCACCGAAGCGAAATGGATGCCGGCGGTGGAGCGGATCTGATCGGGGAAATAGATCGCGCTGGCCGCCAGCAGCGCGGCTTTGAGGCCTTCGGGCGTTTCGACGGCCGGCTGCGGCGCGCCGGCGGGCACGGCGATGCCGGTGCGCACCCTGCCCAGCGACGCCATGCTGTCGGCGCGCAATTCACCGCTGGCCGCCAGCTCGGCGATCATCTTCTCGGTAACGATCATCAGGTCGCAGGGCTCGCCGGCCAGCAGCGCTTCTTTCATCACCCCGACTGCGCCGTAGCGGCCTTCAAGGTGTGCGCCGGTCTGTTGTAAAAGCAGCGGCTGCAGCGCTTTGACGAGGCCTTGCGCGGCGCCCGCGCAGAGGAAGTGGATCTTGTTATTGCTCATGTTTTTTCAGGAATTGGATTTGGGTAGCTTTCAGTCGACCTTGACCCCGGAGACCTTGACGATCTGCGCCCATTTGGCGATGTCGGCGCTGACATATTGCGCGAACTCTTCGGTGCCCATCGTCATCGCGGCCGTACCCTGCGCGGCCCATTGGCGCCGTACTTCGGGGTTCGCGGTGATCTTGGCGACCTCAGCGTTGAGTTTGTTGATGATCGCCGCCGGCGTGCCCTTGGGCGCCATCAAGCCGAGCCAGATCGTCGCTTCATAGCCAGGCACGCCGGATTCGGACATCGTCGGCACGTTCGGCAGGATCGCCGAGCGCTGTTTGCCGGTGGTGGCGATCGCCTTGACCTTGCCCGCCTTCATATGCTCGGACATCGTCGGGATCGCGTCGAACATCATTTCGAGATGGCCACCGAGCACGTCGGTGCGCGCGCCCGAGCTGGTGCGGTAGGGCACATGGACGATAGCGACGCCCGCCATATATTTGAACAATTCCCCGGCCATGTGATACGGCGTGCCCGGGCCTGACGAAGCGTAGGACATGCCATCGGGCTTGGCCTTGGCTGCCTTGATCAGCTCTTGCGGCGTGCTGGCCGGCAGATCCGACTTGACCACCAGCACCAAGTCGGAGGCATTGATTGGCGCGATCGGAATGAAGTCGCGCAGCAACTGGAAAGGCTTATTCGGGATCAGCGATTCGTTGACCGTGTGGGTGTTCGACATCAGCAGCAAGGTATAGCCGTCAGGCGCGCTCTTGGCGACTGCTTCGGTGCCGATGACCGAGCCGGCACCGGGCCGGTTGTCGACGATGAAGGCCTAGCCGAGCGCTTCCTGCAAGCGCTGCGCAATGAAGCGGCCAAAGACATCGGCCGATCCGCCGGCGGCAAAGGGCACGATGATCCGTACCGCCTTGGCAGGATAGTCCTGGGCCTTGGCGGCGCCGGTCATCAGCAAGGCCGTCATGGCCAGGCAGGCAGCGAGGCTGCGTTTGTAGGTTCTATTCATGTGTCGTCTCCTGGTTAATTGGTAATAATTGGTTTTATCGATCTGTGATTCAAAAGCCCAGCATATTGCTGCGCACATGGGCCAGGTGCGCCAGGCATAGGGCCTTGGCGCGCAGGGCGTCGCGGTCTTTCAGCGCAGCCACCAGTTCGCGGTGTTCCTGCTGGTATTCAAGCCTGCGTTCGGGGGTGGCGCTGCGCCGCTTCAAGGCGCCCCATTCGCCCTGCGCACGGACCTCGTTGACGAGTCTGAAGACGCTGGACATGAAGCCGTTGTGCGCGGCGTCGGCAATCGCTTCGTGCAATTGACCGTCCCAATGCTCAAAGGCTTCGAAGCTGCTCGCCGCCTCGGCATTGGCATTGCATTGGTCCATCCGCGCGAAGTCGGCTGCATTGGCATTGCCGATCACCATCTCGATCAGCGCCGGCTCGAGCACCTGGCGCGCGCTGATCAACTCCGCCGGGCTGACTGCCAGCGCCGCCGCCGCAGGCGCTTGGGCCAGCAGCCCTGAAAGCGCCGCCTGCACCTGCTCGGCCACATAGGTGCCGCTGCCGACCGTCTGGGTGATCAGGCCTTTGTGCTTGAAATCCTGCAGCACCCGGCGCACAGCCGAGCGCGGCAGGCCGAACTGCTCGCCCAGCGCGCGTTCGGTCGGAATGCGGTGGCCGGCACGCCATTGGCGCGAGTGGAGATGTTCCAGGACGGCTTCTCGCAGCATCGCAGCAGCATCCATCGATCGGGTCTCTCCATTGCAATATTGGTTCGTAATGGTAGCATTTGGGTTACTTTTCAAGGAGAACTATCTTGCGTATTGCTACTTTCACACATCAGGGCCGGCGTCAGGTCGGGCTGGTTTCTGGCGATCTGATCACGCCCTTGGCGCTGGACGCCGCTGACGCAAGTTTTGGCGCGTTGCGCCTGATCGAGGCGAGTGCTGCCGGCAAGGCCTGGCCGGCAGCGAGCGGCGCGCCGATTGCGCTGGCCGAAGTGCAGCTCGAGGCACCGATTCCGCTGCCGCGTCGCAACCTGTTCTGCGTTGGCCGCAACTACCACGCCCATGCGAAGGAGTTGCTCACCTCGGTGTTCAAGGACAGCGACAGCAATGTGGTGACCTGGCCAATCGTTTTCACCAAGGTGCCTGAATCGGTGGTCGGGCCCGATGCCGCGGTGCGCTTGCCGGGCGCGGCGATTTCGTCGCAAATCGATTACGAGGCCGAGTTGGTGATCGTGATCGGCCGCGGTGGCCGCAACATCAGCCGCGCTGACGCGATGGACCATGTGTTTGGCTACACCATCGTCAATGATGTGACCGCCCGCGATGTGCAGATGCGCCATGGCCAATGGGATCTGGGCAAGAGCTTTGATACCTTCTGCCCGATGGGCCCCTGGATCGTCACCGCCGATGAACTCGATGGCCGCGACACCCGCGTGCGCTGCTGGGTCACGCCGGCCGGCGCCGAGCCAGAGTTGCGCCAGGATGCGCAGACGACCGACCTGATTTTCGACATCCCGACGCTGGTCGAGACCTGCTCGCGCGGCATCACCCTGTACCCGGGCGACCTGATCGCCACCGGAACGGCGGCCGGCGTCGGCATGGGCATGAAACCGCCGCGCTGGCTGCAGCATGGCGATGTCGTGCGGATCGAGATCGACGGTCTGGGCGTGCTGCAAAACCCGATCGCGGCCTAGTACAGCGTTTCGCCAAAACCGCTTACATGAAATCGCGCCTTCGTCTGCCATGCTACGTTGCAAATCCTCGTCATAGCTACGGCTGTGGTTCGCGCCTTGCCTGACGAGCGAATGCATCAGTTTATTTCGTAAGCTTATTGGCGAAACGATGTACCAGGCGCTGTGATGGCTGCCGGCGTTGAAAACTACTTCGGCAGGGCTCGCTGGATTGAAGGGGATTGACCGCTGCCAGCCCTCACTTGAAACTTTGATGTTCTGAAGTTTCAAGGAGAGAAAAATGATCACCAAGAGTAATGAGCAGCAGTCACCCTATGAATTGCTGAAGCCATTGCTGAGTGTGCTGGATGACGCGGCACATAACTACATCAACGTAGCTTCCGAATTGCAGAGTCTGCTGGCAGGTCAGGTCGAGCTCGGCATCAACTCGCTGGCAACCATGCTGCCGATGGCCACTTTTCCCTACCAGCCCAGCAGCACGGCGAATGCGATGTGGCAGTTGCTCGCTCAAGGCGAGGCCCGCGCTGAACATCTCGCCAAGGTCTCCCGGACGATGCAGGGCGTCTTCGAGGGCCTGTACAAGCTGCAGTACGAGGCGGCCAAGTCATCCCTCGATTCGACGGCCGACATCGGCCACCGCATGCACAAGACCGAATCCAAAGTGACCCAGGCTCTGTTCAACCGCCGCCTCGACGATGTCCTGATCGATTTTGAAAATCGCCGCGCCGCCAGCTCGACCAGCGAGATGAAGGCCCGGTCCAATTGAAACGGATAGGCAAAAAAAGGGCCGCATCGCTGCGGCCCTTTCTAATTTTCGACTGGAAGCAAGTCATCCAGTCAGTTGGGGGCAGGATCACTCGCAGGCTAGCCCGCGGGCGATCTGTCCCCAAGGCATTACATGTCCATACCGCCCATGCCGCCCATGCCACCCATACCGCCGCCGCCGCCCATGCCGCCGCCTGCAGGTGCGTCGTCCTTGGCGGACTCGCAGACCATGCATTCAGTCGTCAACATCAGTGAAGCGACTGAAGCTGCGTTTTGCAGCGCCAGGCGTGTCACCTTGGTTGGGTCCAGGATGCCCATTTCGATCATGTCACCGTAGGTGTCGTTGGCTGCGTTGAAGCCGAAATTGCCGTTGCCGGCCATCACTGCATTCACCACTACCGAAGCTTCGCCACCGGCGTTGTAGACGATCTCGCGCAGGGGCGCTTCGATGGCCTTCATCACCAGCTTGATGCCAGCGTCTTGGTCAGCATTGGCACCCTTGAGGGCGCCGACAGCCTGCTTGGCACGCAGCAATGCGACGCCACCACCGGCGACGATGCCTTCTTCAACAGCTGCGCGGGTTGCGTGCAGTGCATCTTCAACGCGGGCCTTCTTTTCCTTCATTTCGACTTCGGTCGCAGCGCCAACCTTGATCAGTGCAACACCGCCGGCCAACTTGGCCACGCGCTCTTGCAGCTTTTCACGGTCGTAGTCGCTGGAAGCGTCTTCGATCTGGATACGAACCTGCTTGACGCGGGCTTCGATGTCGGCAGCGGCACCAGCACCGTCGATGATGGTGGTGTTTTCCTTGCCCACTTCAACGCGCTTGGCTTGGCCCAGATCGGCCAAAGTGACCTTCTCCAGCGTCAGGCCGACTTCTTCAGCGATGACCTTGCCGCCCGTCAGGATGGCGATGTCTTC
>JBIKPD010000422.1:0-3447 GCA_044357665.1 Roseateles sp.
GCTTGCGCGACGCGATCGTCGAGGGCGCTGACAGCGTCATGGCCCTGGCGCTCGACGCTTTCTGATTACAAACCTCTCTGGAGTCCTGGATGTCATTGCCCCATAGGCTGCCCAAAGCGCTGCAGAATCTGCCGCTGCCGATCATCGGTTCGCCACTCTTCATCATCAGCACACCCAAGCTGGTGATCGCCCAATGCAAGGCCGGCGTGATCGGTTCGATGCCGTCGCTGAACGCGCGCCCGGCTGAACAGCTTGACGATTGGCTGGCTGAAATCACCGAAGCGTTGGCCGCCCATGATCTGGCCCATCCGGACCGCCCGGCGGCGCCGTTCGCGATCAACCAGATCGTGCACAAGAGCAATGACCGGCTCGAACATGACCTGACCGTATGCGCCAAGTACAAAGTGCCGATCATCATCACTTCGCTCGGTGCCCGCGAGGATGTCAACCAAGCGGTGCATGCTTGGGGCGGCATCGTGCTGCACGACATCATCAACAACAAGTTTGCCCGCAAGGCCATCGAGAAGGGCGCTGACGGCCTGATCGCGGTGGCCGCTGGTGCAGGTGGGCATGCCGGGGTGAAGAGCCCGTTTGCGCTGATGCAGGAGATCCGGGCCTGGTTCGACGGTCCGGTGGCGCTGTCCGGCGCGATCGCCAACGGTGACGCGGTGCTGGCGGCTCTGGCCATGGGGGCTGATTTCGCCTATATCGGCTCGGCCTTTATCGCCACCACAGAGGCGCGTGCTGCAGACGCTTACAAGCAGATGATTGTCGACAGTGATTCAGACGACATCGTCTACAGCAATCTGTTCACCGGCGTGCATGGCAATTACCTGCGGGGTTCGATCGTCAATGCCGGCATGGATCCGGAGCATTTGCCCGAAAGCGATCCGAGCAAGATGAATTTCAGCAGCGACTCGGCCAAGGCATGGAAGGACATCTGGGGCAGCGGCCAGGGCATCGGGGCGGTGCATCAGGTGCTGACGGCGGCAGAGTTGGTCAAGCGCCTGGCGGATGAATACTTGGCGGCGCGTAAGCGTCTGGCGCTGGCCTGATCAGAAACCGGCCGGCTTTGTGCCGGCCGGATGAGCGAAAATTACTTCACGTTGGCAAAGCGGGCTTCGGGCCGGTCGTCCGAGCGGTGCACGGTTTCGACATTGCTGCGCATTGCCCAGGGCCGCATCTGATGGTGCAGCGGGATGAAGAGTGATTCATCACGCACCCGCAACAGGGCTTCGCGCAACATCCCGTTGCGCTTGGCGACATCGGTTTCACCCTTGATCGCGTCGACCAGTTGGTCGACCTTGGCATCGCTGACCTTGGAGAAGTTGTAGTTGCCGTCCGCGCCGGTAGTCTTGGTGCGCGCCACGGCCTGCAGGAAATACTGCGCATCGTAGGTGGCGACGCCCCAGCCGAGCATGTAGAGCGGCGCTTCGAAGCGCTGGAAGATCTGGCTATGCTGTGCCATCGGCAAAGCGACTAGGCGTGCTTTCATGCCGATCTTGGCCCACATCGCGACAACGGCCTGGCAGACCGCTTCGTCGTTGACGTAGCGGTTGTTCGGGCAATTCATCGGCACTTCAAAACCATCGGGATAACCGGCTTCGGCGAGCAGTTTGCGCGCTTTGTCGAGGTCGGGCTTGAGCGGCATGTCGATGTCGAGTGTGTTGCCATTGACGCCGGGTGCCACCATGATGCCGGCCGGGATCGACAGGCCGCGCATGATCGTGCGCTTGATGGCTTCGCGGTCGATTGCCAGGTTCAAGGCCTCGCGAACTCGCTTGTCTTTGAACGGGTTCTTGCCCTTGACGCTGGCGCCTCGAAGTTCATCGCTGCCCTGGTCCATGGCGAAGAAAATTGTCCTGACTTCGGGCCCTTCGACGACCTTCAGTTTCGGGTCGGCCTTCAGCTTGGCAACGTCCTGCGTGGGCAGATCGGTCAGCAGATCAATGTCACCCGAAAGCAAGGCGGCGACACGGGTCGGGTCGGACTTGATCGGCAGGTAGGTGACTTCGGTGACATTGTTCTTGCGCTCGTCCCACCAGTCCTTGTTGATCACCATCGTGACCTTCTGGTCAGGCTGCCAACTGGTGATCTTGTATGGGCCGGTACCCATCGCGGTGCGCGAGGCAAAGCTGTCTTCCTTGGCTTTGTAGTCCTGCGTGTTGGTAGCCTTGTTTTTTTCGGCCCAGGCCCGGCTCATGATCCGGAAGTCGATGATGTTGCGCAGCAGAATCGGACTGGGTCCGTCGAGCATCATCTCGATCGTGTAGTTGTCGATCTTCTTGATTTCCTTGATGCCAGTGACATAGATCTGCATCGTGCCCTGGGGTTGGCGGATCCGGTCGAAGGTGAACAGCACGTCATCGGCGGTGAAGGGCGAGCCGTCCTGGAACTTGACGCCACGGCGCAGTTCGAAACGCACTTGCGTCGGGGTGATGAAGGTCCATTTGGTTGCCAGCGCCGGTTCGACCTGATATTTGTCGCTATAGCGGGTCAGCCCTTCGTAGGCATGCATCAGGATCGCATTGGTCGTGGCATGGTTCTGCGAATGTGGGTCGAGCGTCATGATGTCGTTCTGCGCACCCCAGCGCAGCGCCGCGGCTTGCGCTGATGCGGCGAACAGACTGATCGCCAGAACGGCTGAACCGAGCAGTGTCGAGGAGGGTTTGTTCTTCATCGCTATCCCGTTTAACAAGTAAAAATGATCGTGCATGCTAGCCGCAACAGCGGGCCTGGGGGCGGTTTTTTTGTGCCTCATCGCGCCACCGTTGGCGTGATCAACTGTTGACGCCGAGTTCACGCAGTCGTTCCTGAAGGTAAGCATGCGCGGTATAACGGTCCGAGAGCACGACATCGGCGCGTGGATGCAGGAACAACGGCAGCGAAACCCGGCTGCGCCTTGCGCCTTCGCCGCCCGGATTGACGACCCGGTGCTGGGTCGACGGGTAATAGCCCTGCGAGGCTTCCTGCAACATGTCGCCGATATTGATGATCAACATGCCGAAGTCACAAGGCACATCGAGCCAGTTGCCATCGCGACCTTGCACCTGCAAGCCGGGCTCGTTGGCGGCGGGCAGGAGCGTCAACAGATTGATGTCACCATGCGCCGCCGCCCTGAGTGCGCCGGCCGGCTCCTGACCGGTCAGCGGCGGGTAGCGCAGCACGCGCAGCAGGGTTTGCTGGCTGTCCTTGATCATGTTCGAAAGCGGTTCACGATAATTCACAGCAATTTCAGGCGGCGTATAGCGCTCGACCCAAGAGAGCAGCTCCTGCGCCAGCAGCCGGGCTTCGTCGTAGTACTGCAAAGCATCGGCCTTCAATGCCGGCGGAATGCGGCCCCAGGGGTAGATGTGGAAATACTCCTTGATGTCGCGCTCTATCGCCCCCTTGGCGGTTTCGGAAATCGCAGTCGAAAAATAACCGTCCTGGGTTACTTTCGAGAAA
>JBIKPD010000423.1:0-3433 GCA_044357665.1 Roseateles sp.
GGGCGGTTGATTTTCAAGCCGCGCTTGGCCATCGCGTCAACGGCTTCGTTGACTTCCTGCCTGGCTTTGCTGCGCATCTGCACACCGGCTTTGTCGCTGGCGCTGCGCAGCGCCGCCTGGACCTCGGGCGACATCTCGCCCCAGGCTTTGCTCGTGACGACCAAAGCGCCGACGATCGGCGCCCAGTTGATTTCGAGCATGTTCGGCGCGGTCATGTAGATCTGGCTGGCCAGGGCGAAGTAGGGCGTCGACGGCACGACGTTGATCATGCCGGTCTGGATCGCGGGCAGGATGTCTGAGGTTTCCAGCGGCACCGGTGTGTAGCCCAGGCTTTTCATGATTTCCTGCTGCTCGGCTTCAGAACCCCAGGCAAAGAATTTCATCTTTTTGTAGTCGTCCGGCCGGGTGGCCGGATCCTTGGAGAAAAAGCGTACCCAACCGGCGTCACCCCAGGCGAGCACGACGAAGCCTTTGTCGAGGAATTTTTTCTCCATCGCCGGGCGCATTTTTTCGCGCACATAGTCGACTTCGTCCCAGCTCTTGAACAGCAGCGGCAGGCTTTGCAAGGCGCTGATCGAGGGATCGATTTCACGCAAGCCGACCACCGACAGCAGCGCGCCCTGCAACTGCCCGATGCGCATGCGCCGCGCCAGCTCAGCCTCACCACCCTGGCTGCCATCGGCAAAGACCAGGTATTTGGCATTGCCGCCCTGCGCATTGCGCCAGACTTCACCCAGTTCCATCAATTGACGGTGGTAGAGCGAATTTTTTGGCGCCACGGTACCGATCCGCAATTGCTTGCCGGCGGCGAGGGCGCTGCCGGCCAGCAGCGCCGTCAGCAAGAGCAGGCTGGAGATCAGTTTTTTATTCATTGGAGGCTGGATTCAAAAGAGATCGTCGGCTTGGTCGAGCAGCCATTGCGCGCGCTCGCCCATCACCTCGTTTTGCAAATTCGGGTGCAGCAAACTGACTGCAAGGGCCTGGCGCAGCAGCGCTTCGAAGCCAAGCCGGTCGCCTCCCGGCAAGGCGATGGTTTCGGCCTTGGCGACATAGGCGCCGGCGCTTTCCCCGCGGCTGAAAGTGATGGCCTGGTCGAAATAGGCCAGCGCCTGTGTCTGCGAACCCCCAGCGCGCACTGACTCGAAAGTTCCCATCAAGCTGACCAGCGCGCCCTCACCATGGCCGGGGTCGCGCTGCCAGGCCAGCGTGGCAAGGCGGATCGCCAAAGGCAGGTCGGCAACGATTTCGGGGTCGTCCTTCGAATTGCTGATGCGGCCGCCCCAAGAAGCGGCAGCCCAGTAGGCCAGACCGATCTGGCTCTGGCTCAGCTGCGGCCAGCGGGCCCGGTCGGGGCTCGCCAGCGCGGCCCGAAAGCCAGGCTGCTGGCGCTCGAGCGCGGCAAGCGCATGCTGATGCGCGCGCCAGTACAAGCGTGCCGCGCGCACGCGCAGCCTTTGCGCGGCCCGCGAGTCCTTGGATTCGATGCGGTCGGCCTCAGCCGAGACAAAGGCAAAAGCATATTGGGTGAAACCGCCGGCCACCGCTTCAGCCAAGGCGAAGCTGTCAGGCGTCTGGCTCAAAACCGACTCGGACAGCTTCAGGTAAAACGCCGCGGCCTCCCTGGCCAACTGCGTGTCGGTCTCAGCGCCCTGGTTCTGCTGTGCAAGTTCCTTGGCCGCGCCTTGCACGATCAGCAGACGCGGCGAACAGGCGCACAGCAGGGCGAGCAGCATCAGCACCAGCCCCTGCCTGGCGCCGCCGCTCGGGCTGCCTGCAGGCCGGGGCTTGATCGGTGACAAGGGGTCGGTGATTGGGGAGGGCAGCAGTCGTGGATTCTTCACGGCCTGACGATAGCTGCGGAATATGAAAAATTGGTGTCCACTTTTGCTCCGCCGGGTATTGCGTTGCGGTTCGCATCGAAAAACTGAACCGTCACGCGGTTTTCATCTTTGCCTGTCATGCTGGTTTCTTTCGCAACGTCAGCCGCCATGCCACCTGGTTTTCAGCGCTTGATTGCGGCGCAATTCTTTTCAGCCTTGGCCGACAACGCGCTGTTGATCGTCACCATCGCGCTATTGCAGGAGCAGGGGCTGCCGGGTTGGTGGGCGCCGCTGCTGAAGTTCTCATTCACCCTGTCTTATGTCTTGCTGGCGCCGTTCGTCGGTCCGCTGGCCGATGCATTCCCCAAGGCAAAGCTGATGGCGTGGATGAATGCGGTCAAGGTGCTGGGCCTGCTGGCCTTGCTGCTCGGGGCCCATCCGATGTTTGCTTTCGGAGTGATCGGATTTGGCGCCGCCGCCTATGCGCCGGCCAAATACGGCTTGATCACCGAGTTGGTGGGTCCGCAGCGCCTGGTGCTGGCCAATGGCTGGCTGGAGGTGTCGGTGGTCGGCGCCGTCTTGCTTGGCACGATGCTGGGCGGCTTGCTGATCAGTCCTTGGCTGCTCGACGCCGCGCTGGTAGCCGCAGTCCAGGCCTGGCTGAGTGGCTGGGGCCTGCTTGAGGGCTCCAGGCTGGCTCCGGCGATGTTGTCATTGCTGCTGGTCTATGCGGCGGCGTCCTGGCTGAATATCGGTGTGCCCGACAGCGGCGCCCGCTACCCGGCTTGCCGGCCGCACCCGCTGGCTTTGCTGCGGGATTTCTGGTCCGCCAATCTGCTGCTCTGGCGCGATCGCGATGGCGGTTTGTCGCTCGCCGTCACCACGCTTTTCTGGGGCCTGGGCGCGACGCTGCAATTTGCCTTGCTGCGCTGGTCTGCCGAGGTGCTGGATTTGCCCCTGCATCAGGCCAGCTATCTGCAGGCTGCGGTGGCTGTCGGGGTGATTGGTGGGGCCGCCTTGGCAGCCTGGTGGGTGCCTTTGAGCCGGGCCAAGAATATGCTCGGCTATGGTGTTCTGCTGGGGCTGCTGGTTCCAGCCATTGCCAGCACGACTGAACTTCGCTTTGCCTTGCCGCTCTTGATGCTGACCGGCGCAGTCGGTGGTTTGCTGGTGGTGCCGCTGAATGCCTTGCTGCAATACCGTGGCTACCAACTGTTGAGCGCGGGTCGCTCGATTGCCGTTCAGGGCTTCAATGAAAACGCCAGCGTGCTGGGCATGCTGTGCGCCTACGCGATGCTGTCCAGCTGGGGGCTGCCGACTGTCAAGGTGATGTGGGGCTTCGGCCTTTGTATCGCCCTTGCGATGGCTGGGCTGATCTGGCGCGAGCGAAGTAACTCAGCTGGATCAGCAGCAGCCCAGTCGCCCTGACTTTCAGACTGCAGGCAGCGACCCGGCAGTCACAAAAGATCGATGTGGCGCTGCGGCACGCTGGATCACCTGATCCAGCACGCCCTCAAAGCGAGCGGCAACGCTGGCCCAGTCGAGCGCTGCGGCGGTCAAGCATGCGGCGGCGCCCATCTGCCGCCGACCTGCAGCATCGGCAGCCATGGCCG
>JBIKPD010000424.1:0-3431 GCA_044357665.1 Roseateles sp.
TGACGAACAGGGTGATGGCCTCGTCCAGAAGCGCCTGCGCAAAGGCCGGATCGTTTTGCACGCGCGCGGCGACGGTTTCTTTGAAATCACGGGTCAGTGCCATGTTCACTTTCCTTGTCTGGTTGAGGCCTTGCGGCGCTTGTAGTCATCCCACAGCGCCACCGCTTGATCGATGTCCTGCTGCTGACGCTTTTTGGTTCCACCGCCAATCAGGATGATGATCTTCAGACCATCCTTGGCCAGGTAGATGCGCAGCCCCGGACCCCAATCGATCTTGTACTCACCAATGCCGCGAAACCACTCGATCTTGGAAAGTTCCCATTGAGTCAGCGCGATGGCCGGATGGCGGGTTGAATGCTTGAACGGTAGGGTGAAGCGTCAGGTTGCGCGAGTCGCTCGCGCCCCATAGGGCAACACCATCAATCCCAAGAACATGCCGGGCAGTTGATCAAGTATCCTTGCCCGGCCAATGAAAGCCAGCCCGCTCCGGCCCATGCATACAGAATCAAACCATTGATGAAACCAACATTTGCCCCAGGCATTGCCGCCGCTTTGACGGCGGCCGTCTTGTTTGGCGCCGGAACCCCGTTGGCCAAGCCGCTGCTCGGGCAGACCAGCCCATGGATGCTGGCCGCAATGCTGTACCTCGGGTCCGGGCTCGGGCTTTGGATCGTCCGCCGCCTCAGCAAAGCACCCGCCGTTCACCTCGCACCCACTGAGCGTTGGTGGCTGGCTGGCGCCATCGTTTCGGGCGGCATGATCGGGCCGGTCCTGTTGATGCTGGGGCTCTCGCGCATGCCCGCGTCGACCGTGTCGCTGCTGCTCAACGCCGAAGGAATGATGACCGCCTTGCTGGCTTGGTTCGCATTCAAGGAAAACTTTGACCGCCGCATCGCCCTGGGCATGTTGGCCATCCTGGCCGCTTGCCTGTTGCTGAGTTGGCCAACTGGCAATGAGCCCCTTGCAGGCTTCGAGAATTGGTGGCCTGCCATGGCGGTTCTCGGCGCCTGCCTTGCCTGGGGCGTGGACAACAACCTGACCCGCAAGGTATCGCTCACCGATGCCAGCTTCATCGCGATGAGCAAGGGCCTCGCTGCTGGCGCCACCAACCTGCTGCTCGCCCTGCTGGCCGGAGCCCAGCTGCCAGCAACCAGTACGGTGCTGGCTGCCGGCCTGTTGGGCTTCATCAGTTACGGCGCCAGCCTGGTCCTGTTCGTTCTGGGCTTGCGGCATCTGGGCGCAGCGCGTACCGGCGCTTATTTCTCGGTCGCGCCCTTCGTCGGCGCATTGGTTGCCATCGTCTTCTTGGGCGAGGTGGTCACCTCACAGCTGATCGTGGCGGGTGCATTGATGGCCGTCGGCCTGGTGCTGCATCTGACTGAGCGCCATGCCCATAAGCACCTGCACCAGCCGATGCGGCACAAGCATTTTCATCAACATGGCGATGACCCACACCACGACCATGAACATGAAATCCCGGTGCCACCGGGCACCCGGCATTCCCATGAACATCAGCATGAACTGCTGAGCCACAGCCATGCGCATTTCCCCGATGCCCATCACCGGCATCGTCATTGAACCCGGTCAAACCAAGCCGAGCCGCGCGCCGATCAGAAGCTCATCCAACTGATCGAAAACCTGGTTGTGCCGCTCCGTCAGCGGCCCGCCGCCCGGGATGACCGCGCCGTCGGGCAAGTAGCCAACAGCCTTGAACTTCCACTGGCCCTGGATCAGCTTCAGATTGCCGACATGCAGCCCGGCAACGTCGATCACGGCCTGTACCTGTGGGTTGATTGGTTCGAGCTTCATTGCCTGCTGCATTGGGCGTTCAGTTCAGCGGCGGCTCCATCTCCTGCCGCCTGATTTCGCTAATTTTCATCTCGATATAGTCCTGCCGCTCGACCTCGTGCAGTTGCAGAGCATAGCGCTCGGTGGCGCTGAACCAGCCCTGCAAGCGCTGCGGCAGTTGCTGGGTGGCTGGGGCATCGAGATAAGCCTCGATCGCCAGGTGATAGCGCATCGTATTGCGCTCCAGCAGACCGCGCAGCCCGCCAACCAACGGCCCATCCTCGCGCGTGCCAGCGCGGCTGAAACCCACCTTGTCATGCCCGAGCGAGGCCAGATAGGCTTGTGTGGCCAAGCGTGCTGCCAGTCCGGAAGAATAGGAATAAGTCAGATGCAGCAGACTCTGGCCTGGCGTCAAAGGCATGGCCTCGAGCAGGATGCGCAGATCCTTGCCGCCCATCGGGCCCTCGGGTGCCAACAACTCCACCCTCAGATAGCCATCGCCGACGACCAGCGGGCGGTAGTCGAACTTCACCCAATAAGCGCTGCTCAACGGCTGGTCGAACTTGCGCCCGATGCCAACATCGATCAGGTCGCGCGGCCCGTTCCCCGTGGCCCGGCAATACTTCACATTCAGATGCAGGATCAGGATGCTGCACCAGGGCTTGGCCTGGGCCAGCGGTTGCCGCAGTTCGGCAAAAGGATGCTCGATCAAGGCATAGACATCGCCCTGCATGCGCCCCGATGTTTCGGTCGACTGCAGGTACAAGGGCCGGTCGAAAACATTGCTGACCGCCTGCTGTTTTACGCTTTCAAAGCGTGACCGCAACTCAGCCGCGCTCTGCGCCCAAACGCTGCCGCAGCAGAGCAGCAGCAACAAGCTTTTGACCCCTATCGACACCATGCCCGGACGCCTCCGCATTGATTGCGTAGCGTCCATGATTGGCTGGCGGCCGTTGCCGGCGCATGACTTTGCTCAAGCTCACACCTTGGTCAGCTGATGGGCAATTCACCAAGATCTGCCCGGCACTGGCAAAAAGGCCGGAAGCTCGAGATCGTCAGACGCGATCGGCAACTCGGCCAAGGTCACTTGATTCACTGCCGATGCATATGCAAAGTTGCTGCATTCAGACCGAAGGTTCCTGGCTCACGTCGTCGCGCGCGACATTGGTGCGAAGTCTCGGTAACTTTGTCAACGAACAATCATTCATTAATGAACTATTTAAAATTAGTAAAAAATATTTTTTACTATATAAATATTCAAAAAATCAACAAAACGGCTTAAACTTGGCAGTTTCAAGTCCCAAGTGCAACACCCGGTTCAATGGAGTTGAATTGATGGTTGAGAAGATGCCTTGAGCATTCGCCCAAAGACCTCCAGCGGGGAGTGAAAATCATGGGTCGCTCGGGGTCGTTGGTTGAGCTTATCGGCAATGGCATCGAGGTCTTCTTGGGAGTGAACCGATAAATCGGTCCCCTTTGGCAGGTACTGGCGCAGCAACCCATTGGTGTTCTCGCAACTGCCCCTTTGCCATGGGCTGTGGGGATCACAGAAATAGACCTTGACGCCCGTTTGCGCTGTGAGTTCAGCGTGCTTGGCCATCTCCTTGCCCTGGTCGTAGGTCAAGCTCAGACGCAGCGGTGCT
>JBIKPD010000096.1:0-12019 GCA_044357665.1 Roseateles sp.
CGGCCTCGGGCGGTCTGCGGCGTTGCATTTATTGCCAATAGCACGCGCTATTGGCCGCAAAATGCGCCTTGCATCCCATCCCGATCCGCACTACACACACTCGCGTTGAGTTATGCAGAGCATCCCTTGCTCATTCAAAAATATGGGTGGCGCCGAAATTGATGTCGTAATCCATCATCAACTCCTCGCCCCGCTTGATCGCCTGCAAGCTGATCAACTGGCCGTTCTTCTTGTATTGAACGTTGGGGTTTTTTGAATGGTTCAGGTAGACCGCCATATTCATTGAATTGAGCCCGATCGAGGGAATCCGTACCTCGTCGTCGTCGTAATAGCAGAAAATCGCTATTTCCTTGCGTACGCTGCGCGGCAAGGCCTTGATCTCCTCCGGCGAAAAGCGCAACTCCTCAAACTTCAGCAGCGACTTCATCGGATTGACGCCCTTCGGGATGGCCCGAATCGCAAACACGCCGATGCCGTGTACAGGGGAAACCCCGAGATGGCAGTAAACCTCTTGACTCAAATGTTCTAATATTTTCTTCTTGGAATTAGACATAGCGCTTGAAATTTAGGTTTTTCTTGATCAATGCCAAAGCGGCAGCGACAAGGAAGCGCAGAAATTTTCCACGCACCGATATATTACACCGATCCAGGGCCATCCGGCGGATCGCTTGCGATCCTCTGGTAGAGGGATTTCCAGATGCAGTTGACCAGCCGATGCAGGCTTGCCGGGGATCAAGCACCCGGACAACCTGTCCGTTTGGCCCAATCGCGCCAGCCATGGCGGAATGTCTAGAGGGATGAACTGATGAAAAAATTGTTCACGACCGACTATTTTGTCAACAAAGAGTTCCTCAGCACTGACCTATGCGCGCGCTGGGAAAAGAAAATTCTCGCCAACCTGAAATTATTCGGGCCTGATGTCGAACCCCAATATGGCCAGATGGCGGCCTATTACGGCATGATCGAATCCGGCCTGAATGAAAGCTACTATCGTTTTGCCGCAAAGCATAACAAGTATCTGGTCAAGGAATTTCCTGAAGTCACGGAAATAATCAAGCGTCTAGGCGAACTCATTCTGGAACGCTCCGGCCTCAAACCGGATGCTTTGCCGGTGGTGCCGCGCGACAAGAAATATTTCCTGATGGCCGGCTTCAATCTGCAACTCCGGACCTGGACCTTATACAATATCCATACTGACACCGAAGGCCTGCTGCAATACCCGGAAAGTATCTTCAACAAGAATACAAGAGCCTATTCCTGCGTCATCTCGATCAAGCGTACCGCTCAATATGTCAAGGAGCGCGGTGGCGATCTCGACATCTGGAAAGAGCGCTATCTTGCGGATGAACTCGAGAAGTTCTACAAGTCAGACGGTTACTCGGCAAAATCGCTCAAGAACCGCGAGAAAATCCCCTATGACGTTGGCAATCTGGTGGTTTTTGACAGCTTCATGCCGCATGTGGTGCTGCCTTTCGACGTCAAGAAGAATGCCGATCGACGGATCTCCTTCGTCATCCATTTCAACTATCGCAAGCACACCGAACGCAACCCGTTTCCGCACCTGGAATATTGGTATTGATGACGGTTTCACGGCTTTGCGCAATGCAAGCCCGTAGGCAGATCCGGCTCTGCCAGCACCCAGGCAAGGTACTGATCCAAATCAGAACTGTTGCAAATACTTGACAGCGCCGCTGGTTTTCCGGGTACTTACCCTGTCCCCCCAGCGCAAAAATTTACTCAGAATGGGGGGTCCACTCATCGATCACAGGAGACTTACATGTCAGCAAGCCCACCCCGTCGCCGCAGTCTGCTCAAAGGCGCTGCCATTGCCGCAGGCGCCCTGAGCGCCCCGATGATCGCCAAAGGCCAGACCGGTCCGATCTCGATGCGCTGGCAAAGCACATGGCCCTCGAAAGACATTTTTCACGAGTACGCCCTCGACTTTGCCAAGAGAGTCAATGACATGACAGGCGGAGACCTCAAGATTGAGGTTTTGCCTGCGGGCTCGGTCGTTCCGGCTTTCGGCCTGCTGGAGGCCGTTTCCAAAGGCACGCTCGACGGTGGGCATGGCGTGCTCGGCTACCACTATGGCAAGCAGAATGCACTGGCACTCTGGAACTCGGGCCCGGCATTCGGCATGGATGCCAATATGCTTCTTTCCTGGCACAAGTACGGCGGCGGCAAGGAATTGCTGGCAAAACTCTATGCCTCGATCGGCGGCAATGTCGAATCCTTCCTCTATGGCCCGATGGCGACCCAGCCGCTCGGCTGGTTCAAGAAGCCGATTACCAAGGCGGCTGATTTCAAGGGCCTGAAGTTCCGCACCAATGGGCTTGCGATCGACCTGTTCACCGCAATGGGTGCTGCGGTGAATGCACTGCCAGGCGGTGAAATCGTGCCGGCCATGGACCGCGGTCTGCTGGATGCAGCCGAGTTCAACAACGCCACCTCGGACCGCATCCTCGGTTTCCCTGATGTGTCGAAGATCTGCATGCTGCAAAGCTACCACCAGAGCTCGGAAACCTTCGAGATCATGTTCAACAAGACAAAGTACGACGCGTTGCCAGCCAAGATGAAGTCGATCATCGCCGGCGCCGTGGAGGCTTCGTCCGCTGATATGTCGTGGAAAGCGATCGATCGCTATTCCAAGGACTACATCGAGTTGCAGACCAAGGACAAGGTCAAGTTCTACAAGACGCCGGATGCAGTTCTGCAGGATCAGCTGACGCTCTGGTCCGAAATTCTCGAGAAAAAATCGGCTGAAAATCCATTGTTCAAGGAAATCGTCGCCTCGCAATTCGCGTTCGCAGAGCGCGCAGTGAAGTGGGATCAGGATACGATTGTCAGCCGCCGGATGGCTGCGAGTCATTTCTTCGGGCCCAAGAAGGCTGCGCCGAAGAAAGCCTGAGAAATCAGCTCTTTGAACAGCCACCTCGACACAGTCTAGGTGGCTGTTTTTCATATGGAACAAGAAATGCAAAAACTACTATTGGCCGTTGACCGCGCCAGCACCATCTTGGGCCAGACTTTTTCCTGGCTCATCATGGCGCTGACCTTGATGATTTCCTGGGAAGTCTTTTCGCGCTACGTGCTTGACCACCCTCACCCCTGGGCTTTCGATGTGATGATCATGCTGTACGGCAGCGTCTTCATGCTGGCCGGCGCCTATACCTTGTCCAAGAATGGCCATGTGCGGGGCGATGTGCTTTACGGCTTTTTCCCGCCGCGCCTGCAGGCCGGCCTGGACCTCGCGCTCTACCTGCTGTTTTTCATTCCCGGCGTGTTTGCGCTGGCATGGGCGGGCTACAACTTTGCCGCTGAGTCCTGGATGATCAATGAGCATTCGAACATCACCGCCGATGGGCCGCCAGTCTACCCATTCAAGATGGTCTTGCCGGTCGCCGGCGCTTTCCTGCTGGTCCAGGGCGTGGTCGAAATCATCCGCTGCGTGATCTGTCTGCAAACCGGCGAATGGCCCAAGCGTGCCGAGGATGTCGAGGAAGTCGATGTCGCGAAATTGAAGGAAATGGTTCACGTCAAAGATGAAGATATCGCCGGACTGTCGGCCTTCGTCGTCAATAACAAGGAGAACCAAAAGTGAGAAAAGAAGTCTGGTTTGGCCTCTCCATCATGGCCTTTGTCGTCCTCACGGCATTCGTTTTACTGCCGGCACCATCAGAGATGAGCAACGGCCATCTGGGCCTGTTGATGCTGGCGCTGATCGTCGTCGCCATCATGCTCGGCTTCCCAACGGCATTCACCTTGATGGGCATGGGCATGGTGTTCGCCTGGATTGCCTATCGAAGCCAGAACCCTGAACTGGCGGTGCAGCAGACGCTTGACCTGATGGTGCAGCGTGCTTTTTCGGTGATGTCGAATGATGTCCTGATCTCCATCCCCTTGTTTGTGTTCATGGGCTATCTGGTTGAGCGTGCCAACCTGATCGAAAAGCTGTTCAAGAGCCTGCACCTGGCTGCGGCCCGCGTGCCCGGTTCACTGGCGGTTGCGACCATCATCACTTGCGCGGTCTTCGCCACGGCTACCGGCATCGTCGGTGCCGTGGTCACGCTGATGGGACTGCTGGCTTTTCCGGCGATGCTGAAGGCCGGCTATGACGTCAAACTCTCGGCGGGTGCGATCACCGCGGGCGGTTGTCTGGGCATCCTGATTCCGCCTTCGGTGCTGTTGATCGTCTACGGCGCGACGGCCGGCGTTTCGGTTGTTCAGCTCTACGCCGGCGCGTTTTTTCCCGGCATCATGCTGGCTACGCTCTATGTGGGCTATGTCATCATTCTCGCGAAGCTCAAGCCCCACCTTGCACCGCCATTGTCGGCTGCAGACCGCCATGTGCCTTTGCCGGAATTCGCCGAGATCGTTTCAACGACGGTCAGCAACAGGGTCCTGCCCGGGCTGATCGGAGCGATCAAGGGCAAGCGCAATGCGGCAGTTCCGATGCGCGATCTGTTGAACCATCTGGTCATCGCCTTGTTGCCAACCTTGCTGGTCGCCGTGGTCATGGGATCCATTTTCATGAGCCTGACCTCTCCGCTTGAGCGTGCGCCTGAAGGCATGGTGGAAATGGGCAGCAACGCGCTGGGGTCGGTCGAAGAGACGCCACTGCAATTCGGTGGCTTGCAAGAACCCGCTGGCAGTCTGCAAGAGCCGCCCGCAGAGGCAGCCAGTCAAGCGCCTATGGTGACGCAGGAGGCCGCAGCGCCGACGCCGCCAAGCGCTGAGACTGCCAAAGCCGTCGAGCCAGAACCGCGTCGCGCTGCGCCAGCTGGTTTCTGGATCGCACTGGGCATCTGCGCGATTGCGCTGGCATTGTTCTACGCCATCTTCAGCTTCGCCCGCCTCGAGATCTTCAAGATGCTGCTGGGATCATTCTTCCCGCTGGCAATGTTGATCATTTCCGTGCTTGGCACGATCGTGTTTGGTCTGGCCACGCCGACAGAAGCTGCCGCGATGGGCTCGCTCGGCGGACTGATCCTGGCCGCAGCCTATCGACGGCTGAATATCGGCATGATCAGAGAATCCGTCTACCTCACCGCCAAAACCAGCGCGATGGTCTGCTGGCTGTTTGTCGGGTCGAGCATCTTCTCTGCCGCCTTCGCCTTGTTGGGAGGGCAGGAGCTCATCAACCAATGGGTGCTGTCGCTCGATATGACGCCGGTGCAGTTCATGATCCTGGCCCAGGTGGTGATTTTTCTGCTCGGCTGGCCACTGGAATGGACCGAAATCATCGTGATTTTCATGCCGATCTTCATCCCGCTGCTGCCCCATTTCGGCATTGACCCGCTGTTCTTCGGCCTGCTGGTGGCCTTGAACCTGCAAACCGCTTTCCTCAGCCCACCGGTGGCAATGGCGGCGTTTTATCTGAAGGGTGTCAGCCCGCCCCATGTCACCTTGAACCAGATATTTGCCGGCATGATGCCCTTCATGGGCATTCAGGTCGTGGCCATTGTCTTACTCTATATGTTCCCGGCGATCGGTTTGTGGCTCCCGCATGTCCTGTACAAATAGGCCAATGGCCTTGAAGCAGCAATCTTGATGGTGGGCCCGGTTTTCCGGGCCCACTTTTTTTGGCTGTCGCCCGATTGGTTTCGGGAGCCCGCCGATTTGCTCGCATGGCCGCAATCCGGATCGCCATCGGCAGGCAAGGGATGCCGGAGCTTTCGCTGGCATTGCAGCGGCTGCGATGGCTGGCTGGCATCAAGCCGGGCGAACGGGTTTTGCTGAAAGCTCATGCCAGGATCACAAATGCGAATCGTCGTCAGCGCAAGCCGGGGCAACAATCGCGCTGCACTAGACTGGCTCCTATCCACCGCAAATTTGCGAACAGTTTCATGACAAGCACACAGACATTCGCGCAATTCGCCCTCGACCTGCAGCCGCTGTCGCCGCAGGTCATCCATCACGCCAAGCGCGCCGTGATCGACTGGTATGCCGCCCTGCTGCCCGGCGCGGTCGTCGCCCCGGCGACGATGCTTGAGCAGGGGCTGGCTGAAGACCTCGACCATGGCCGGGCCAGGCTTGCGCTGGGCCGCGCCGCGACCGCACGCAGCGCCGCGCTGATCAATGGCACGGCGGCCCACACGGTCGAAGTCGACGACATCTACCGCGACGCGATCTACCACCCTGGCGCACCGACGATAGCCGCGGCCTGGGCGGTGGCGCAGGACCAGAATTCGAGCGGGCTCGAATTGCTGCGCGCGGTGGTCGCCGGCTATGAGATCTCGACCCGCATCGGCGTCGCCATGGGCCGCGCGCATTACAAATACTGGCACAACACCGGCACCATCGGCAGCTTCGGCGCGGCCGCGGCAGCCGCTTCGCTGTACCGGCTCGACGCATCGCAATATGCCCATGCGCTGGCGACAGTCGGCACTTTTGCCGCCGGCCTGCAGCAGGCATTCCGGATGGATTCGCTGTCCAAGCCTCTGCATGCCGGGCGCGCGGCCGAAGCCGGCGTGCTGGCGGCGCAAGGCGCGCGTGCAGGCATCACCGGCTCGCTCGACATCCTCGAAGGCGAAGCCGGTCTGGGCCAGGCAATGAGCAACGGCCCGGACTGGGACCAGGCCGCAGCCACGCTGGGCAGCAATTTCCACATCACCCGCATGACGTTCAAGAACCATGCTTGTTGCGGCCATACCTTCGCCGCGATCGACGGCGCGCTGGCCTTGCAGGCCAGCATGGCCATCAATGCGCAGGACATCAGCCGCGTGCATGTCGGCAGCTACCGGGCAGCCAAGGAAGTCTCCGGCTACGAGAACCCGCAGTCACCTGCCGAGGCCCGCTTCAGCACCAAGTTCGTCGTCGCCACCGCGCTGCTTTATGGCAGCGTGCGGCTGTCGGCTTTCGAGCCTGATCGGCTGGCTGACCCGAAAATCCGCGCCTTGATGGCCAGGATCGAGCTGACCATCGACCCCGAGCTCGATGCCACCTTTCCGGGTCAGCGCGCCGCCCGGGTAACGATAGCGACGCATGACGGCCGCAGCGAGCAATACCTGCAGCCCACCCGCAAAGGCGACCCCGAACAGCCCTTGAGCGACGCCGAGCTCGATGACAAGTTCCTCGAACTGGCCACACCGGTGCTTGGTGCAGATCAGTCCAAAGCGCTGTTGGCCAGGCTCTGGCGTCTGGACAGCGAAGCCGGGATCCGCTGGTAGTCGAACGCCAGCCAGCAAGCAAGCACAGGAGAGATCGCGATGTCCGAATCCAGAAGCCTCGAGACCTGGGATGAAATCGTCCTGCGGGTGCTCAAGCAGAACCAGATCAAGTTGATCGCCTATGTGCCCGACAAGGTGCTGGCGACATTGATCAAACGCCTGCATGCCGACGACTATTTCACCGTGATCTGCCCGGCGCGCGAAGAAGAAGCCGTCGGCATCCTCACCGGTGCCTATATGGCCGGCTTGCGCGGCATCCTGTTGATGCAGACCAGCGGTTTTGCAACGCTGCCCAATGTGCTGGCCTCGCTGGCCGTGCCCTACCAGATCCCGCTGCTGATGCTGATTTCGGAACGCGGCACGCTCGGCGACCACCAATTGGCGCAGGCAATTGTTTGCCGGATGATGCGGCCGATCCTCGCCACGCTGGGCATCGAACACCATCCGATCACCCGGCTCGACGATGTCGAATTCATCGTCGACCAGATGATCAAGCAGGCCTATGCCACCCAGGCGCCTGCGGCGATGATTTTGTCGCCTTTGCTGACCAACAAGAAGTGAGGCCCGCGATGCCTGGAACCATCATTCAATCGATCAGCCGCGATGCGGCCAAGGTCATGAACCGCACCGACATCACGCGCCGCCTGGTGGCCAAGCTCACCCATGAGGAAGCCGTGGTCGGCGGCATCGGCAATACCAATTTCGAGCTCTGGGCCAGCGGTCAGCGGCCGCAGAATTTCTACATGCTCGGCAGCATGGGGCTGGCAATTCCGATCGCCACGGGCGTGGCCCTGGCGCAACCGGCACGGCAGGTTTTTGCGCTGGAAGGCGATGGCTCGCTGCTGATGCAACTGGGCGCGCTGGCCACGGTGGCAGCGGCCGGCTTGAAGAACCTGGCGATCATCGTCTTTGACAACGGCGCTTACCAGATCACCGGCTCGCAGCCGACGCTGACCTCGCAAGGTTGCGATCTGGTCGCGGTGGCCCGTGGCGCCGGGCTGGCACAAGCCAACTGGGCCGCCGACGAAAGCCATTTCGAGCAACTGGTCGACCAGGCGCTTGCCGGCAATGGCCCCTGGTTCATCGGAGCACGCACCGACAATATGCCGCCGGCCGGCGTGACCGAGCGAGATGCGGCCAAGATCCGCGCCGGCTTCATGCAAGGCATTGCAAAACATGCGGAGTAAGCAGTGATGTCCAAGCTCTTGATCGGTGGTTCATGGGTCGACGGCGAATCGAGCCAGCCATTGCACGACAAATATGCCGGCGCGGTTTACGGCGAGATGGCCGTGGCATCAGCGGCACAGGTTGAGGCGGCCGTCAGCGGCGCGGTTGCCGGGCAGCAGGCGTCTAAGCTGGCACCCTACGAGCTCTACAAAATCCTCGGCAAGGCCGCCGTGATCCTTGAGAGCCGCATCGAGTTGCTGGTCGAGCTGATGCGCGTCGAAGCCGGTTTCACCCGCGCCGATGGCGAGAACGAAGTCAAGCGCTGCGTGCAGACGCTGGAGCTTTCGGCCGAAGAGGCCAAGCGCCTGGTCGGCGAGATGGTGCCGATGGAAGCGGCCCAAGGCGTGAAGAACCGGCTCGGCTTCACCTTGCGCGGGCCGCGCGGCGTGGTCTGCGCGATCACGCCGTTCAATTCGCCGCTGAACACCTTGGCCCACAAGGTCGGACCGGCGCTGGCCGGCGGCAATGCGGTGGTGATCAAGCCGTCGGAATACACACCGCTGACGGCGGTCGAGCTCTGCAAGGTGCTGATCGAGGCCGGGCTGCCGGCCGATCTGCTGGCGCTGGTGCATGGCGATGGCGGCGTCATCGGCCCGCAGTTGCTGGCTGATCAGCGCATCGCCTTCTACGCTTTCACCGGCAGCACAAGGGTCGGACGCGAAATCCAGCGCGCTGCCGGGCTGCGCGGCACCCAGCTCGAGCTTGGCAGCATCGCCAGCACCATCGTCTGTCATGACGCCGACCTGGCATTGGCAATCCCGAAAATCATCAACGCCGGTTTCCGCAAGGCCGGCCAGGTCTGCACTTCGGTGCAGCGATTGCTGGTCGACCGCAGGATTGCAGCCAGGTTCATCCCTGAGTTCATTCTGGCCATGCAGGCGCTGAAATTCGGCGACCCGGCTGACCCGGCCACTGTCATCGGACCGATGATCAGCAGCGCCCATGCCCAACGCGCCGCCGCCTGGATTGCGCAAGCAGTCAGCGAAGGCGCCGAGATCCTCAGCGGGGGCAGCCTGAACCAGGCCTTGCTCGAACCGACTTTGCTGCACCGGGTGACCGAGCAGATGAAAGTGGTCTGCGAAGAGATCTTCGCGCCGGTGGTCTCGATCGTCGAATTCGATCAGCTCGATGAAGCGGTGGCTATCGCCAACGCCCAGCCCTTCGGCCTCTCGGTCGGCGTCTTCACCAGCAATCTGCATGCTGCGATGAGTGCTGCGAAGCAGCTGCGCTTCGGCGGCATCCACATCAATGAGGCGTCAAGCGCCAGGGTTGATGTGATGCCCTTCGGCGGCATCAAGGACAGCGGCTTCGGCCGTGAAGGCCCGGCCTATGCGATCCGCGAGATGACGGTCGAGCGCCTCGTCACGATCGCTTACTGAAGGGTCCTGGATTTTGCAGTTGATCGCTCCCCACCGCCACGGAAGCCGCATGCCTTGTGAGATTTTCCTGCCATCCGGCCATCACCCGCCAGGAAATCACAGCGCTGAGCCAGATCACATCGCAAGGCGGATGAGCCTTGCGCTGACGCCGGCCGGTTCAGCCTTTCTTGCGCCTGACCTTGCCCGTCTCGATCGGCTTGACACCATCGAGCTGATCCTCGATATGGCGTGACCAGGCGCGCGCCAGCTTGAAGCAGCCGCTGTGGTTCAGGTGGATTTCGTTGGCCCAGTCGCCATTGCTGCCGGCCGAACCCGCCGTCGCCGGCGACAACGGCACGGTGTTCGATTCGAATATATGCAGACCCGGGTAATTGACCTTGTCGGCCTCGAGTTCCTTCAACAACTGCACCAGGTGATGGACCATCAAGCGGCTGACCGCAGCCCAGTCGGCACCCGGCACGGCACAGGCCTTCAAGGCCGGATGCAACCAGGCCATAGAACTGCCAGCCGGGCCCGCAGGCCGCGGCATCGGCACCGCATAGCAATGCATGAAGACCGGCTTGCCGGCTGATGGCCCCTGATCACGCAGGGTCAGGATATGGCGGATATTGACTCTCAGATACTCGGCATAGGTCTCCCAACCGGGCTCCGAGAAATAGCGCCCCACGCCGGCCGAGGGCTTGCCCCATTCGGTCGGATGCCTGAGCAAGCGCAAATGCAGCGGTACAGCCTGCCCGTCAGGCAGGGTCACCGGCGTCTGCGCAGCGAGGAACAAGTCATTGCCGCCCACCGACAGCAGCAGTCCATCCCAGACCAGCGCGTTCTTGCCGATCAACAATTCCCTGAAATCATGCGCTGCAGCGAGGTCAACAATATGCCCAAGCTGGTCGCTGGTGCCGGCGCAATTGACGGCGCAGATCGGCTGCTGGAACACCATCTCGCGCAGCAGATTGGCATGAGCATTCAAGCTGGCCGCCGAAGACGAGAACCAGGAATCACCCTGCGCCAGCAAGCGCCAGCGATAGGCGCTCAGGTCGGGCGCCGGCGCGGAGTGCAAGTCCGCCGGGGTGTAGCAGGCCAAAGATTGGTCCAAGAGCTCGCTCCATTAGCTGTTCTGCGATTTGTACGAAACCTCGGGACTTGCGGGGTATCCCTAAGAGATGCTCAAAGCCGGCTCAGGAAGCCGTGCTATAAGGCCTGCGCATTGTGAGGCTGAATCGGGCCTTGTGCAAAAACTTTTGCAAGGATTTTTGAACCCGGTCCGGGAGCCGGCGCCATCCAGCGCAACGATCGACCGTTCGGGCAGCGCCGGGCGGCTGCTCAATGGAGAGCAGGGGCTCCATCTGTTGCTTCCGCCGGGGCGGACGACGGCATGAAAAAGGCCCAATGGCGAGCCATCGAGCCTTTGCGCAGCGGGCGAGCCGCCTGCCTGAAACCTCGCGCGGTTCAAGGCGCGCGGCGTTTCATCCGAAGCTTCAGAAAGTTTTCTTGACCGACACCACCAGGGCGCTTCTGGCCAGGTTCTTGTTGCCTGGCCCGACATAGGCGTTGTTGTCAGCGCCGATGATCGCGCCGCTCAAGTTGAAGCCGCGCAATTCCTTGGTGATGCCGATCGAGTAATCGGTGTAGTCGAACTTGCTGCTGTTCTTCACGCTCTGGTGGCCGATATGCGGCACCAAGCTGAAGCCGCCACCGAGATCGAAGCTGGCTGACAACTCGGTATAGCCGCTGGATTTGCTGTTCTCGAAGCCAAACAAATTGCCGGTGCTCTGCGAGTACTTGGCAGTCAAGGGGCCATAGGTCAGCGCGCCGTAGAACTCGAACGTGTCAGCACTCGGCTTCAGGCCATTGCTGGGGTAGACATAGCTGAGCAGACCCACGTCGAGCAACAGATCCTTGGCGATTTCCTTCCTGTAGCCACCAAACAGGTCGACCTCGACATTGCCGCCGCCGCCGGCGTCCTTGATCCAGCTGATCGTCGAGCCCCAAGCGCCGACATAGAAACCATGGCCGATTTCATAGTCCGCTCCGCCTTGCAGGGCCGGCTTTGAATTTGTCTGCGAAATGCCGCGATAGCGATATTCACTCGCCACGCTGAGGTTGAATGACAAGGGTGCGGCGGCTTCTTCAGCCATCACCGGCATTACACCTATGGTCAAACCAAGGGCTACAGCGGCAAGAATCGATTTCATGTTTTTTCCTGATTTCAGTAGTGTCCCAACGTTTTTCATAGGAGAGAGAGCT
>JBIKPD010000097.1:0-12018 GCA_044357665.1 Roseateles sp.
CTGGCGGGTCGTCAATGCAGCGGCCTGAGCCGTCGTCAAGGCCACGGCTTGATCCGTGGTCAATGCCGCAATGCCTGCTGTGGTCAGCGCTGCGATCCTGGACGTACCCATAACCGCGAGGTCGGCAGTCTCGAGGGCGGCGACCTGGGCTGTTGTCAGCCCAGCAGCCTGGTTCGTTGTCAACGCTGCAAAATGGGCTGTCGTCAGGGAGACCAGACTTGCTGTCGTCAGGCTGGCGATCTGCGCCGTGGTCATTCCCGCCACCTGGCTGGTGGTCAAACTGACCCATTGACTGGTACTCAATGCCGCCAGTTGCGCCGTCGTCAGCGCCGCCACCTGCTTGGTCGTCAACGTCGCAAGACTGGCGGTACCCATCACAGCCAGGCCGGCAGTCGCCAACGCCGCGACCTGAGTGGTCGTCATCCCGGCAGTCTGGCTCGTGGTCAATGCAAGCACTTCGGCGGTGGTCAGCGCAGCCACTCCGGACGTGGCCATGGCCGCCATGCCGGCGGTCGTCAAACTGACCAGATCCTCAGTCTCCAGCGCAGCGACCTGGGCCGTCGTCAGACCGGCGACTTGCGCGGTCTTCAACGCGGCAAACTGGGTCGTGGTCAGCGCATTCAGACTGGTCGTGGTGAAACTGACCATCTGCGTGGTCGTCAAACCCGTAACCTGGGTCGTGCCCATGCTGGCGACTTGGGTGGTGCCCAGTGCTGCCAACTGCGCTGTCGTCAAGGCAGCAATCTGCTTGGTGGTCAACGCATTCAGATCCTCGGTCTCGAGGGCTGCCACACCGTCTGTCGTCAAAGCGGCGATCTGGCTGGTGGTCAGAGCGGCCACCTGACTGGTGATCAGCGCGACGACATTGGCAGTCGTCAGCACTGCGACCTGGCTCGTGGTCATCGCCACGATTTGCTTGGTCGTCAAGACCGCAGTCTGCGCTGCGGTCAGCGCCGCAACTTCGGCCGTTGTCAACGCCGCAATGACTGCAGTCGTGAGGGAGGAGACATCGGTCGTGGAGCTGATCGTCATGATGGCAATTTCCGAAAAGGTGATACACGCGGACGCAATTACGTCAGCTACATAATTTTTTACTTGAAAGCTTTGACCACTTTAACATTTTTACAGTTAAATTGACCACTTGTTCGACTTTTTTGAGTCGCTACGGTCTTTAACGGTCATATGTTCAAAACCGTTTAGGCACCGCCTGAAGTTATTTCTTCACACAACTTTTACCGGGGAAACCCTAAACCTACAGTCCAACAAACCAGGTTCGATGTCTGAACAATCATTGCGCGCGACTCTGATCGATCAAGGCCAGAAGTTCGCTCGCCGCATGGCTGCCGCGCCCGAAAACCGCCCCTTCTATATCCGGCCTCTCGCCAAGATTGAGGCAGAACTGCAAACTCAGGCGCGCCATCGGCAGGTACTTGCCGAGCGCCTGCTCGGGATTTTTTCTTGCCAGGCTGATGTTCAGATGCGCCAGCAAATAGAAAAAATCAGGCGATTGCTGGCAGTTCTGCATTTCATCCTGAGCAAATTGATAAGCAAGATCGTCATGCCCGACCGCCCGCAGACAGACCAGGATCCTGACGATCAGGTCAATGCGCCAGCCTTGGCCGGCCTCAACTGAACGCAGAGCCAGTTCGTAACAGGGGATCGCCTCTGCGAATTGACTGTAAACGTCATAATCTTTTCCCAAGTGGTAATTCAAGTAAGCGTTTTCGGGAGCCTCGGCCAGCGCCAGCAACAGCAACTTCCGGTTGCGGCCCTTCTTTCGCTCCTTCTGATCCGGCAGATAGCCGTCATGCCCGATCTCCAAGGCCAGGTCGCGGCGCGGCAAGTCCGACTGCGGTTGCTCGTGAATGCGACCGGTGTAGCGCACGTCGCCCGGCAGCAAGCGCGGCAACCAGGATGTAAAGCAGACCGGCGGCGCGGCGATGTCACAGGCTTCGCCCGCCGCTTCAAGTTGACTCTTTACCGGCAAACGGCCGACGAACCAGCCCTCGGCTGCCTGCTCTTGAATCGCCTGACGCAAGATGGCGCCGTCGCCAGCGATCCATTCATCGCCGTCGAGTACCAGGTTCCACTCAGCTTGCGAATGCGCCAAGGCCTCATTGCGGGCAGCGGCGAAGTCATCGCGCCAGGCCCAATGCATGACCTTGGCACCCAGGCCCGACGCGATAGCGACCGTGTCGTCGGTCGAACCGGTGTCAAGCAGGATCATCTCGTCGACAAAGTCTCTGGCGCTGAGCAGGCAGCGCGCTATCGTTGCCGCCTCATTGCGGACGATCATCACCAGGGCGATGCGAGGCGGGTTTGTGTGAGCCAGAGTTCCGCTCGACATAGGGTCTAGAAACTTGCCATGACTTGATTCAGCAGTTCAAGATTGCGCGCGGCGAGATTGCTGCCTCGTCCTTGAACCGTGCCATTCAGATGCGGGACATCGCCGATCTCCAGGCACTCAAGCAGGCAATCCTTGGCCAGGGGCAGAAGTTCAGGCAAAGCACGCTCCGGTTGTGCAATCGCCAGATCGATCAGCAGATCAGCAAAGACAAAGAAAAAATCGGGCGAATGGCCCCAGTGGGGCAGTTCATCCGCTGCGAACTGAAAGCCCAGATCGAGCAAACCGGCCTTTTTAAGACAGAAGATCATGCGCACGACCAGGTCATGCCGGTAGCCTTCTGCCGGCTGCACCGATTGCAGCGCAGCCTCGTAACAGGCTACCGCCAACGCGTGTTCGTCGTAGACCTCGTAGTCCTTGCCGAGTTGGTAATGAAGATAGGCGTCACCAGGATCATCGGCAATCGCATCCTGCAAGAGCTTGCGATTGCGGCCTTTTTTCTGCTCGAGGTTGCTGCGCAGAAAACCGTCATGCGCGATGTCGACAGCCAGACGGCGATGCGGCAGGTCGGACTGCACTTGCTCATGAATGCGGCCAACATAGCGCACATCACGCGGTAGCAGGCGGGCCTCCCAGGAACAAGAGACCGCCGAGCTTGGGCTCTCGCCAGCCTCGGCCTGGATGACCGACTGAGACCCAGCGCGAAGATTGATTTCGCTGTAGATCGGCAGCAAGCCGAGAAACAAAGCGCCGCCAGCGGGCAGGCTGGCGACGGCTTGTCGCAACAGACTGCCATCACCGACGACCCATTCATCCGCATCGAGCACCAGATTCCAATCCGCGCTGGAATGCTCGAGTGCCTGGTTGCGCGCCGCGGCGAAGTCGTTCTGCCAAGCCCAGTGAAAGACCTTGGCACCCAGACCCTCAGCGATGCTCACCGTTGCATCGACCGATCCGGTGTCAAGCAAGATCATCTCGTCAACAAATCTGCTCACGCTTTGCAAGCAGCGGCCGATCGACGCGGCTTCATCACGGACGATCATCACCAGCGCGATGGTCGCAAGCGCTTTGCCTCCGGGCTTGAGCGACCTTGTCATCATCGCTCGAGTCTGGCTGACAGATGCGACATCTAGCGGGCCTCCGGGCCACTGGCCTGGACTGTCGGCAGCGCGACATCGTCTTCGCTCAGGCCACCAAAATCCGCTTGCATGACCCGGGCGCCGGTACGCTCCTGAGCCGTGGTCGCGATCTTGCGCAAGACCAGGCTCATGAAAGCCGCCTGCTCCTGACCACAGGGATTGGCGCTTTCATCCAGCCAGGCGAAGTCGGAAATTTCGAATCGATGGGTAAACCAACCGAGATACCAGAACCAATCGGTGTAATAGATCCACGAATTTTCATTCATCGCCCGCAGATGGGTCGGGTCCTGCCATGCCGTCAGGGATTTTTCATGCGGAACTTCGATATGCAATTCGCCGGCCTCCCTGAGCAAGGTCAGGGCATTGGTCATCAGCGAAGGAAGGTCGGGCACATGTTCGAGAACATTGTTGGCAAAAATAAGATCCACGCTCGCCGGTTCCAGCCGCACTGTTCCGCCCATGCAAGTCGATCTTTCGAGTGGGAAGTCCAGTGGCTTGGCCAAGTCGAGCAGCAGATCAGGTTGGGCGCGCTCGAGAATATCGATATTCAGCCAGTTGGGCCTGTAGTCCCTGCCGGAGCCGATGTGGATGGAGCGCGGCAACCACACCGTTTGCCGGTTGGCATCGCGAAGCTGGCTAAAAACGCGCTTGGCGAAATCGAGCAGCAAGGCATAACTGGGCAGCGGGTCATGCGCGGCATCAGGACAGCGAAACGCCGTCAGACAAGTTCGGGCCTGATCGAAAAAACCGGGCTGACCGAAAGTTTTCGCAAAATAAGCGTCAATCTGCCCGTCCGGCAGCCAGAGCACCGAATCCTCGAAGGCTGCGCTGGGATAGGTGGTGGGAGTTCGTTCAGAAATGACCGGCGTACCGAGCGACAGGCAGTGAAATGCCCGCGCTTGCTCAAAACGGTTACTGGCATAGAAGTGGCAGTTCAGCATTGCCTTGGACTGCTTCACATAATCGTCACGCTCGGGGCCATACAAAGCCTTGTCGAACATCGACACTTTGACACCGGTCGCTTCGATCCGATCGATGAACTGCTGGCGCCGCGAGTTCATGCTGCCGATGAACAGCAGATCAATCGGCCGCTGTTCGAGCGGGATCGACTCCTGCCGCTCCAGGTAAGCCGCAAAGCCAAAGGAAATGATGGGTACCGTTTCGGGGTCTGACGCATAGGCCGATAAATTGGCCCGGTCATAGTCGACCACCGAAGAATGCCTGAGCAATTCCAGATAAGCCGGAGTGACCTGGGCGCCACCGGCTCCGAGTTGCTCAAGATTGACGAATACACAGGGATTGCGCTGCTGCCACTCAGCCGGGAAACCGAGGTGGGCGCCGAACACGAAGTTCAGCGAGTCCTCCCGCAAGCGGTTCTTTGACAAAGTCACTTCGGCACCCAGGCGCCGGAATTGGTGCCGGAAATACCTGGCCTGATCAAGAAATCCAAGCGAATGGACATAGCCCACGGGCTGGATGATTGCCAGGTTGATGCGAAAAGGTGAGCCCATCTTGATGTCTATTGCGATCCTGTCTAGACCATGCGCTCGGCGCAGAATAATTTCTCAGTGAGCAGCGCTTGCGGAACTCGCCGGCGGATTCCCGCCCGGCATCCGAGCGGAACTGGTCTGTTCATTGGTCCTTCTGCCGGCCGGACTCTGCCATGCAAAGTTGCCGCCAACTATGCCAAAAAACTGAGTCAAATGGTAAAAATGCTGAAAATATTTCAAATTCAATGGTTTGGGGCGTTACCTTGGTCCGGCTCGCGCAGCAAGTTCCTTTGCAGCGGGCGGAACGTCAATGCCGATGGCAATACCCAGTCGCCGCGCCAGCCTGACTCGCTGCGCCAGGGTGTCAAATCTTCGGCCGACCACGGCGTTCAGCAGATCGCCGAGGCCTTGCAGATCAGCGGGCTCCTCGCTCAAGGCAATCTCAGCCAGCAGCGCGGCGGCTCGGTCATCCATGGGATTCAACGCGGCAGTGGCCAGCTGAACTGCGCCGGCAACATCGGTGGCCGCCATCGCGAGTTCGGCACTGATGAGCATCAGTTCAGCATGTGCTTCAGCCGACCCCGCCACGCGCGGATAAAGTCGTTCGAGCTTTTTGGCCGCATCGCCAAGATCGTCAGCCGCCAGGCTGACCCGAATCAACTGACAGTCGATTGAAACCGACTGCAAACTTGTCGCCGTCGCCAAACCACGCTGGAACCATTCGGTGGCAAGCGCCAGGTCACCCGCCTGCAGCGACAGCCAACCCAGCCATGCGCAAGCCTCTGCCGGATTCGCCTCAGGGTCGGGCTGCGCTGCCGGGTGTTCATGCAAAGTACCTGCACCCAGAAATCGATTCAGCAAAGACTCCGCATTGGCCACCTGCCCTACCCTGGCCAAGGCCCGTCCCGCGGTAAAAAAACTGCTCGCTCCGAGCGCTGGCCCCAGGTGCGAAGCGATCTCGGCTGCATCACAAAGCCGACCCTGACTGACATGAACTTCAACCGCGGCCGCGAGCAACGACGGCATGAAAGGCAGGCCGCGAAGGTCCTCGAAGGAAAGTAATCTGGCTTTGGCGATGCTGCTCAGCAGCAAAGCGTCACGCTGCTGGCTGCGCTCCGGCGGCAAGGTGATCGCAAGCTTGTAGGCCAGAAACAGATCATCAGGGCTGTCCTGTCTGGCCAACTCAAGCAAGGCCAGGTTGCGGGTCAATTTGCGCTGTCGCTCGGCAGCAATACCGTAGCCATCGTCCAGAATCGCCACACCGGACTCGGGCCAATCGGTAGCGCCGATCGCAATCAGGGACTCAGCAACTCCCTCATGCACCCGCCCGCCGAATCGAATTCTTTCGTCGCGGCGAAACAGGCGCAGCGCAGAGAATTGCCGGAAGGGCTCGCTGCCCTTGTCATCCGCGACCAGATCGATCCTCACCAGCTGCGCAAGACAGGGCCGATCCAGGGCCAGGGCAAGTGCGGCAATGGCTTTGGCATCGAGCCATTCATCAGCGTCGAGAGACAGGATCCAGTCCCCGCTGGCCGCTTCAATCGCCGCATTGCGGGCCAGGGAAAAATCTTCTCGCCAAACATGGACGGAGACCTTGGCGCCGAGCAAGCGTGCGATCTCGACCGTCCGGTCGCGGCTGCCGGTGTCGACCACGATGACTTCGCTGGCAAAAGCCTTCACCGACTCGATCGCACGGCGCAGGTTCACTTCTTCATCGCGAACAATCATGCACACCGACAAGGCGGGCGCAATCGTCATGGCCGTATGCCGCAGAAAACGACCCTCGAAATCAATCCAAGGTTGGCCGCGAACAAATTTAGCTGCATCGCGAAACCCGATGCACGTCAAGAAGGTTCATGCCTCGATCCGGACCGGCAAGACGGCAACACTCAAATTCTTCACCGAATGATTGACTGAAGATTTCGGTTGACCTTGCATTTGATTCTGGAACGCATTGAACAATTCCACGAATACTTCGAGGTCACCTCCGTCGATGTCAATCGACAGGCCGCTCATTTCCATCACTTCCAAGGCAAGCTCGAAGAGCTTGTCCGAGGTCTGCAGCGCAGGGCTTTCACAGCAGGTCAAACGCTCGAGGCTCAAAAACAAGCCGCGCAGCACCACGAATTCGACCGGTACCGCAGTCGTAAAACTCCATTCCAGATTGAAAAATTTTCCTGTTCCGTCGGCAAGCTTGACCAGGTTGAACGGTGTCGCATCGAAATATCTGGCGGGCAGAAGATGTGTAAAGCCATGCAACTCAGCAATTGCGTGGTCGGTCGTCACAGGGCTTTGCGCCCGCAGGGACTGGATCCAGAAGTCGGCCCAGTCAGAAATCTGCGCGACGCTCCAGCCCGGCCGATTGACGATCTCCAAGAGCAATTCAGACCAACGTTGCCCTGCCTGGTAAGGCTCGACAATCCATTCATCGCAGGAGATGCTGGCCGTGTCCGCCGTCGACCGCTTGCGTGACCAAACTGCACCTGCGTTGAGAATAAATTGCTTTTCCTTGGCAAACCTCGCAGGACGCTGAAAGCCGTAATGCGCAGCAAGTACCGCTTGATCACTCTGCGATGGTTGGCGGCCGAGCGCAAACAAGAATGTATTTGCCAGGCTCTGTGCGAGTCCATTGCGGGCCAGGGTCTGCAAGGTCATTTCGACCGAGTAAGCAGGCAATTCGGACTGCTGCCTGGCGTGGACTGAAGCATTTGCCAACAATGGCGCAGCGTCCCAACCGGCTTCATGGGCTGCCGCACCAAATCCACCAGGGTAGACGATGGATACCGGGGATTTGTCATCTGGGCAGGGCACGAAAAGCTCGACCGACAAGAGCCCAGCGCGTTTGAATTTCTCTTCCAGCGCCGCGCGACTGCAGTCCAATGCAGCGTTCATCAACCCGGCGTCATTGACACCGAACATCGGGCGCTCAAGGTGTTTATCCTCGGGGCGGCAAAGATACTTGAGGCCAAGCTGATTGCTTACCGAGAGGATCAAGACTCCGTCATCGGTCAGCAGCGATGTTGCCAATTCCAGCAACCCTTGCATCGCGTCTTTGCTGTTCTCATCTCCCTGAGCAAGCTCCAGAAAATCGATCAAGGTCACGATGTCGAATTTCTGTTCCAGTTCAAGCGCTGCAATCGTCTCAGTCAGCACGGTCACATTGGGCAGGTCACGGCAGCGTTCGGCGATGATCGATGAGCGCCGTGCGCTGCTCTCGACCGCAAGTACCTCAGCGCCAGTCTCGCCCAGGAAACGGGTCAAAACACCGCAACCGCCTCCCAGTTCGAGCACAGTGCCGGAGCGAATCTTGGCAAGAAAAGGCCGCAACAAATTTGCACGCAAGGGCGACAGGTACTCGGGTGCCGGCCAATCGACCTGAAGCGCCCTCAGTTCATCCGAGTACAGGCTGACATCCTTGCAAGAACGCACCGACTCGAGCAATCGGTACTCTTTGGCATCGACGTAGGAATGCTGATCGGCATTTCGATTGCCCTCGCGTTGCCAGACCCCGTTGCGGGCCTGGAAATAGGCTGTTCTTCCAGCAAAGATGGGTTGACTCATATCGACAATTCAATTGGCTTTCAAACCAGCACTGGTGCCAAAGTACATCAAGGCTTCAGCGTTCCGCTCGCCACAAACGGCGTGCCGGAACTGCTCGCTGCCAGACAGGCACTTGCAAACCCGACCCGGCAAGTTCCCCCAAGCATGTATGCCCGCCATGCCAATTCAACAGAACCCCATGACGGATCAGCTCGGGGATTGCTCGCATTGGACTGGCTGACTGCAGAATGAATTCTTTGCATGGCTCATTGTTCGAGCATTATGTCAGTTTACACATTAAACTAAGAGAAAATTTTAACGTTTGGCCTGAAACGGGCCACCTATGGCCCACTTGCAATCTCGCCGCTGAACGATCGTCTATGAGTAAATCTGCCCGCAATGCCGTACTTCCGTCCAAGGTCCAACTGGCAGCGAAAATTCGCAAGATGGAGTCTCTCAGCCAACATCTGCCGGCCATCGAACTGCTAACCCGATGGGTTGAGAAAAAGCCCAAAGACCATGAGGCCTGGGTCTGGCTGGCCAGGCATCTGCTGCGGTCCAACCAGTTCGGACGAGCGATCAAGATCAGCCAGGCCTTGCTGGCCAAGAATCCAGCCATGCCAGAAGCTATTCAGCTGCAATATCTGCTCAAGGGCTTCGAACAGATGAGTGGCGATTTCCTCGATGCCATCAAGTCGTTCTCGAGCTATGTCAATCAAGTCGGCAATGACTCGATGGCATGGACCTATTTGGCCGCTTGCCTGATCCGTTTGCTCAAGCCCAAGCAAGCCAGCAGCATCCTGGAGTCGATTCTGGCGGACGAACCGGATTATGTCGAAGCCATGCAGATGCTGGCGATGTTGCGCTATTCAAATGGAGAGGCCGACGAGGCTTGCCGTTTGGCTGACCGGGCGGCTGCACTGGCCCCGCATGTTTCGCATATCGTGCTGACCCGCGCGCTGATTCGATCGCATGTAATGGGTGACCCGGCTGAAACATTCCAGCTCTACCGGGATTGGGGCTTGCAGTTCATCAAGCCGCTCACTGAGATGACAAACCCGCTGGATCCGCTCAGCGCTAGCGAACGCGATCCCGCCAAGCGGTTGCGGATCGGCTATGTCTCGGGCGATCTGCGTGACCATGCCATCGCCTTCTTCATGGAACCGATTTTCAGATACCACGACCGCTCAAATGTCGAAGTCTTTGTCTACTCGACCGGGCGTCCCGATGCAGTCACCGAACGGATTCAAGCCCATGTCGAACATTGGCATGATGTCGCAACGATCAGCACCAGTGAAATGCTCAGGCTGGTCCGGAGCCATCGGATCGACATTCTGGTCGATCTGTCAGGGCATACCCACGGCGAGAGACTGAGGGTATTCGCAGAAAGAGCGGCACCGGTTCAAGTCACCTGGATGGGTTTCATTCATACCCCAGGCATCGAAACGATCGACTACCGACTGACCGATCTCGACATGGATCCACCCGGCAACGAACAGTATTACGTCGAGCGACTGTTCAGGATGTCGCGGATGGGGGCCTATCAACCACCGGAACATGCGCCGCTGGCGGCCGAGCCCCCGATGCTGTCGCAAGCGTCGCCAATGCTGGTGTCCTTGAACCATTCACGCAAGATTACTGACAGGATGCTTCTGCTGTGGGGTGAAATTCTGCAAAAACGCCCCGGGGCCAGAATCCTGGTCCTCGTGTATGTCATGAATGATGAGGAGGCCCAGGCCCTGTTGCTGCCAAGGCTCGAACGTTTGGGACTGCCAACAGACCGATTTCTTTTGTCTGGGCGACTATCGCTCGAGGAGTTCATGGCCCTGGGCGCGGTGGCCGATGTCGCACTCGACACTTCACCCACATCAGGTGGCACGACGACCCTGCATACGCTCTGGATGGGTTTGCCGGTCGTCACCTTGGCGGGGAATGAAGCGATCCAAGGTTATACAGCCAGTCTGCTGGCCGCCTTGGATCTGTCCAAATGGGTTGCCGTTGACGCTGACGACTATGTCAACATCGCGCTGAAGCTGATGGATGATGCTGCCGCATTGCGCCAACACCGACATGACATCAGGGACAAAATGCGCCAAAGTGCCTTGATGGACTACACAGCGCGCACGGCCGAAATCGAACGCTCATTCCGGCTCATGTGGATCAACCACCTGCTGGGCGAATCACGCTATCTGGACAGCAACGCGAGCCTGGATGATGCGATTGAGCTTGTGAAGTCGGGCAAGGCTCTCCGATCATGACAAGGTCAAAGTCCGCGCCGCCCCAGCAAACTCGCAACCGCGGGCAGATGCTCAGACTGCTGGCCGTGCCGGTTTTTCCTGCAAATTGACCCAGGCCTCGCGCAGATCAGCCAGCAAGACAGCAATGTCCTTGATCGCAGCGCCGTCTTTGCGCAGGCGCGCTTGCAGCAAACCGCGCAGACAGTAGTCGTAGATACTGTTGAGATTCAAGGCGATCTCGCCACCGCGGTCGAAATCGAGCGTTGCCACCAGGCCCTGAGAAATCAAATCGCTCGCCTGGTTGATCGAATCAGTCAGCCTTTCGTCCCGTTTCTCCAGGATCGCAGCGACTGCCTGTGCCAGATTATCTGCAATGCGGTCATAGACCAGCACAATCAGTTCGACCGAACTGCGACCCAACACTGAAGTGAAGTTGTCGATCGTGCGATAGCGATTCAGTGATCTGGGTAACACGATTTCAGCCCTGACTCTTTACCTGTTTTGCGCTGACAAGGCATCGAGCGAACCCGCAAGATCCCGGCTGACCTGCTGCATCTGGGTCAGCATCGCATCGAGCGCGGCATATTTCTTGGTGTAGGCCGCTTGTGCCAGATCGAGACGAGTCGAAAGCCTTGCACGTTGATCGTTCAACAATCGCAAGGTTGACGAAGCACCGGTCTGCCCGGTCGAAAGCAAGCCCGAGCCACCGTTTGCGGTGTAAATCCTGGCCACCAGGTCGGTCGTCGAACTGGTGGTCCCGAACAGCAGGCCTGAAGCCAGGATGGTGCCCAGATCACCCGCAAGTGCCGTCGACAATTTGGTACTGTCAATGCTCAGGGTACCGTTGCGCTGGAAACTGACACCTGCGGTGGACCAAAGCACATTCGTTCCGGTGGAATCATAGGCGCCGGCGTCGAACAGCGTCTTTACCATGGTCATGAATGCCGGCAAAGCCGTGTTACCCGCCAAAGTACCTCGGGTGGCAGCGTCGGTACTTGCCTTCGTCAAGGTCTGATTCTGCGTGATGACGTCGTTGTAAGCCGTCGCCATCGCTTGAACTGCCGTCGCTGCAGCCGAGTTCTGGGCTGCCACTGTGATACGGGCCGAAGCAGAGGTGACGCTGCTGGCGATAGCCGCGGTGCTGGTCACGCCTGCTGCAGTAATAGCGGTACTGGTCGTCGAGCCGACCGCTTGGTTGATGTTCAAGGTCAGACCACTCAGCACGCTGCTGAAGGTATTCGAGCCGCGTGTGTACGCAACGCCATTCA